>JBNJEM010000545.1:0-5509 GCA_051745935.1 Planctomycetota bacterium | reverse complement strand
ATGCGTTAGCGTACCCGCCGTGTTCCCTGAGGTTTTTTAGGTGTCTTAGAGGTCCTTTCGTCTCAATACCGGCGAAACGAACGGCGCAACAATATGGATGGCAACGACTTGGAGTTTTTCCTCACCCCAGCCCCGAAGCCTGGGGCGACGAGGCAGTCGAATTCGGCGAGTCTCCCTGGCGTGTTGGATCCGGGCAGGCTGCCCGCGCGCAATCCAGCCCCCAGGGAACCAGATGGACCAAACAGCCCAAACGGGGCGCGGGGGGCGCCAAGTTGTCATCCGCCAGCGAGCGTCGGATCTTCCACTCGCTGTCAAACCCGATCGGCCCACATGCCCGGGGATTTCGGCGGGGCGCCGTGTACAGCCTTTTTCCGGGATCCTTTTCAGAAGTGGCCCCAGTCGGACGTGGACACCTACACCGTTTGAGATATACCATGCAATACGAGGTGGAGAACAAGTACCGAGTTATGGAGCTGCCACCGATACTCCAGCGGCTGACCGGACTGGGGGCTTCGTTTCACGGGGTGGTGGAGCAGGTTGATGTCTACTTTAGCCACCCAGACCGCGATTTCGCGACCACGGACGAGGCGTTGCGGCTTCGTCGGGTAGGGGATCGCAATTGGGTGACCTACAAGGGCCCCAAGATTGACCAGGCAACGAAGACGCGGCGGGAAATCGAGTTGCCGTTGGCGGACGGGGCGGAGCTTGTGGAGGCGTACACCACGCTCCTCGCGGCACTTGGGTTTCCGGTGGTGGCTCAAGTCAAAAAATGCCGCCGTCAGGGGCGCTTGCGGTGGAAGGACTATTCGGTTGATCTGTCACTCGATGAAGTTGCGGGGCTCGGACAGTTTGTCGAATTGGAAATCGTGGCGGAGACCGACCAGCTTCCACGGGTGCAAGCCGCCGTCGTGGCCCTGGCGGACGAACTGGGGTTGGCGGAACCGGAGCGACGCAGCTACTTGGAAATGTTGCTGACCGCCGAGTAGCTGTTGGATCTCGGTGTAGCGAGACGGCGTAGCGGAACGGTGTAGTGGAACGTAACTCGCCACCGGCTGAGCCAGGGACGTTCCGAAGGGAGGGGGAGAGTTTTCAGTGCTTTCCGGCGGGCGCGACGGGGAGCGAAAATTGGTCTGTTTTCGAGAGCGGCATTCTGTCATACTTTCGCCCTGAAGCGGTATTAAGGCCTGAAGGAATACCGCCGTTGCTTACCCGGACGATTTGCTTGCCACACTAAGACCCCGTAACAAAACCATGCAGAGGTCCCGTAGTCCAAGGGGGGTTGGAAGCGAGAGCTCGGTTTTGCGGCGGGCTGCAAAAAGCCATAACAAAACCACGCAGGTTTCCGCGCCCAAAGCGTTTTGGAAGCGAAAGCCAAGTTTTGTTGTTGGCTGTCATATTCTTGAGACCAGATGGGACGGCCAGTCATGTTGACCAACTCCCGAACCGTTTTTTTCTCGGTTGGCGAACCGAGTGGTGACTTGCACGGGAGCAACCTGATTCAGGTGCTCAAGGAAAAAGAGCCGCATGCCCGATTCGTGGGGTTTGGCGGGCCGCGGATGCAGGGGGCTGGCATGACGCTGCTAGCGGACCTGACCCAATTGTCCGTGATGTGGCTGATGCAAGCCGTGTTGAATCTTGACAAGTTTTGGAAATTGTTAGGCCGCGCCGAGGCGTACTTTGCCCAAGAGCGCCCCGATGCGGTCATATTGATCGATTACCCTGGATTCAATTGGTGGATTGCTCGCAAGGCCCGGAAACATGGGATTCCGGTATTCTATTACGGAGCCCCACAAATGTGGGCTTGGGGGGGCTGGCGAGTGCGGAAGATGCGGCGATTGGTCGATCATGTGCTCTGTAAACTGCCGTTCGAGGCGACCTGGTACCAGCAGCATGGATGCCAAGCCTCTTACGTGGGGCATCCCTATTTCGACGAGTTGACCCGGGGGCAGGCGGATACCGAGTTTCTCACGCGACACGCTCCCGCCGGTACGGGGCGTCTAGTGACCATTCTGCCTGGCTCCCGCGTGCAAGAAGTCCGCGCGAATCTGCCCCGTTTCTTGAGGGCCGCGGAGCAGGTGGCCGCCGCCGTGCCGGGGGCGAAGTTTGCGATAGCGGGGTTCAATGAGCGACAGGCCGAGATGGCCCGCGACATGGCAGCGGCGTTTTCCTTGCCAATCGAAGTGTACGCGGGCAGGACCAGCGAACTCATTCAGCTGGCACACTGCTGCATGGCGTGCAGTGGGTCGGTTTCTCTGGAACTCATGTATTACGCTAAGCCGTCGGTCATTCATTATTGGGTTAACCGTACCATGTACTTTTTCGCCAAGCGTTTTCTGTTGCAGGTGAAATACATGACGCTGGTGAACCTGCTGGCTTGCGAGGATCGGTATGACGTGCGACATGCTCCGTACGATCCCAATCATCCCGGGGCGAGTCTGGTGCCCTTTCCCGAGTATCCCGCCTGTTCCGACAAATCGAGTCAACTTGCGGCCCATGTGATCGAGTGGTTGACCGACGCTGCCGCCTATCGTCGCCGCGTCGAGCAATTGGCCACCTTGCGTTCGCGGTTTTGCATGACGGGAGCCACGGCCGCGGCAGCCACATACGTCCTCGATCATCTCCCGCCCCCTGCCGCCGGCTCCTCGAGTTCGGGAGCCGCCCGAGCTGCGTGAGAACGGGTTCGGAGCCTTGGGATCACGAAGCTGGGATGCTACTTCAGACGGCTAACGTGTGACGCATGTTCCAATGTGCAATCTGACGCCCCTTTATTCTCCATGGAACCCCCTCGATGGGGGAGGTGCCCCGCGCGAATTCCCGGCCCAAGAAACAAAAATGGGTCAAGAAAGCTTCCACGAGTCATCGTAGTTTTTATCGCGCCAACCCCTGGGCCAGCTGGGCACGATACCCGCGTGTCGCGAATGCTTGTGCGTCAAACTGCCGAATCGGGACGGCAAATCTGGGACTTTGGCGGGCCAACACAACTCCAGGACGGGAATGGGGCCGACTTTCGCGGCGCGTGCCGACAGCAGTTTCGGCGGCTTCTCGGTCGGGGTGCCAGACGAGCCATGCGTCCGGAACCAATCAACGGGCGGCCGCCGAGGCATGATGGCAGAGGGGCGTGTGCCAACTGGCGATTGGGCCGGAAATCGAGTATCATGAAGAAAGAAGCTACAACAAAACGATTCGGATTTGCTGCTATCCAAGGAGTTTGGAAGCGGTAAGCAGGTTTTGTTACGGGCTGTAAAAATGGATTGGTGTCGCCGATGGGAGGGGGGGAGGAGGTCGGCGAGTGGCAGGTTGTTTACGCTGCGACTCGCGTTTTGATGGGATCCCCAAGGCTGAATTCCCTCGAGTCTTTCAAGACGTATTGCGGTGAGGCCGGATTGCCTGACCGAAACCGATCGGCTGAGCTGTTACGTGAGGTCCGATGCCCCTGTTCCGATGCATTGCGAGAAGACATGGCACGCAAAGTTGTAAATCGTAAAGCGTTACGCGAAGAAGCCGAGGCTGCGGAGAAGACCGATGCGAAAAAGGCGACCAAGAAAAAGGCCGCGAAGAAGCGGACTTCTCGGTCCAAGGAGCCGGCGGATACTCGAAAAAAGGTCTTCTGGGGCGTGTTCAGTCAGTCCCTCAAACGGGTGGCCACGTTCGAGTTTGATCAAAAAAAGGAGGCCGTGGCCAAGGCCGAGGCACTCAGCCACTCGGGAAAGTCTCCGCACTTCGTGCAAAAAGTCAAAGAGGTTATTGGAGAGTAAGCTGTTCTTGATGGCTTGGAACGCTTTAGCGGTGTGAAGTGGGGAACCACGCGTTCGCGGCGAGCGGGTGCGACGACGAGTTGGCTGTTCTGTTTCAGATGGGCTACAGGGACGCGATTCGGCCTTGGACGGCGCCGGGCGGGCGTCGAGGTTGGGGCGAATGAGTGAAGCCGAAGGCGGGGCGGACTTGGTTGTTGCACGCAACTCGATAACCGTAACGGATTGCCACCGCGCGGCGCCTACACTCTAAGAAGCGATAACAAAAGCGCTCAAGGTTTCTTCTCATCCAGCCTTTTGGGAGCGGCAACGACGTTTTGTTACGGGCTGTAAAGCTCGCAGTGATCTGAGCGGGGTGGCCGCGAAACGCGACGGGGGGGAACTCTTGTTAGGGGGCAGAGACTGTGGGAGGCCATTCATGGTCATGTTACGGCATTGCCTTCCTCACCACCACTGTTTTCTCCTGGCGATGAGTATTCTGGCGTTCACGTCTTGCCTCAAGACGCAGGATCCTGGGAAGTCCGCGGCGCCGGGTCCCTGCGCGCGAGCGCTTCCGGCTCCGGAAGAGGTAGCGGGATATGCGACGGAGGAATTGAGCGAAATTGGCAACTATTTGCCCGCGCTCGATGAAGGCCGGTTAAAGGTGGCGCCGCCGCTTGATTGGCAGGTGGCGTCTCGATCCCAAGGCTACGTGGTGCGATTCGTGTTCGACCGAAGACGACGTGTACCGTTACCTCGTATCACGATTGGGGCCCGAGACGCGGCGGCGAATGAGCCGCTTAACCTGGACCGGGAAAACCTTGTTTCTTTTGTTGAATCCCTCATGGGGGAGATGGATGAAAAAGTGCTTCAGGCCATGGACGGGCGAGTGGAACCCCTTATGCTTGGCCGGATACCGTGCGCCCGATATGTGATGCGCAAGAAGTTTCGTTTCGGGAAGCGGGCGTTGCCAGCGAGGGGCGAGGTGTTAAAGACCATTCGTGACGGCCGCGTATACACGGTATTGCTCGACGCCAACATCAACACCTTGGTTGATTATCGGGCGGATGCCTATGCGGTGGTGGCCAATATGCGGTTTCCGTTGGCCGAGGCGTCGGGAGAAACGTCGGGAAAAGCCAATGCCGGCGCGGGGAAGGGCGATCGGCGGAACTCGTCTCGGGAAAATGAGACCGCTGAAGAATCCGCTCCCGAGAAAGAGGAACGGGTGGAGGCCGAGTAGAAGTCCGCCTCTGGCGTTTTGAATGCCGAGGGGATTTGAACTGGCGCGGCAAGAAGCGAGGCGATCAGCGTGCGTTCCGTGTACCGGTTTTGCGTTCGCCGCCGTTCACGGGTGCCGTTACACGGCGTGGAGCCCGCATGGATGCCACGGGCTTGTCCCGCAGTGGTTCACGCTCGCCGCTACAAACCGCCAGACACACCACTCCTGCCCGTCGGTCGGTAGCGTGGAGCGTAACGTTGCAAACAGTATATGTAGGACGGGTCTCCAGGCCCGTCTTTTCAAGTACGAAATCGTATTTGATCTGGTGTCCGAAGATCTCACGAAATGTGCGATCTTCAAACAACCGCAAAAAGGCATTTATGCGCTGTAAAAGACGGGCCTGGAGACCCGTCCTACGCCGTCTTTATGCAACAATAGCGTAGAGCTCAACGGCGCACGGGACAAGCCCCTGGCAGTTGCACCTTGAAAAGCCTTCCTTCCAGATGTGCAACGGGACGTGCGAACATCCGCGGAGATCACTTTCTTGCCCGTGAACGGT
>JBNJEM010000544.1:0-5518 GCA_051745935.1 Planctomycetota bacterium | reverse complement strand
TGGGGTTTCACCCCAGGCTAAGGTGTGTCTGGCCTCCGGCCAGAGGCGGACGGTTGGTACCGACCGGTTCGCGGCGTGCGCGCGTTTTCGATGCTCGCGCTTTGAATAACGCAACAGACTCGCACTGCGCATTTTCGCTATCCGATTCAGCTCCCCGACTATTCACCAGCCCAGCCGTGGGGCCTTACCACCCGCCACAAAGCGGACACGCAACACTTCCGTGCTAGCTCGCATACAGCTAGCTGACACCACCATCCACTAAATCAACAAATCGCAAGCTCGTGGGGGTCTAGGAGGGATTGGCGCAGGGGTGGTAGCTGACCATCTGGTTCACCCACGAGCAAGCTCGTGGGGGTCCCGGAAAGCGATGGGCGCGGGAGAGGGTACGGGCTGTACAAGATCTGACGCAGCGGGATCATGATGGTGCCCGCGGGTGGATCTTCAACGCTTGGGGATCGATGAGATCCAGCAGCCTGTTGATTCAAGTCGAAGCCGTCGAAGCCACAGTACCTTAAGAAGCTTGCCAGGCCAGCCTAACCCGGTATGGTTTCGGCTCGTCCGGGTCATGGGCTGATGCGAGTGTTGGGCAGCGCTGCCCGCAGGCGTCCCAGACCGGCCTCGGTGATTTGGGTTTGCGAGACGTCGAGATCGGTAAGCGACTGTAGACGCGCCAGATCGTTGACGGCATCGTCGCTAATCTCCGTTTGTTGTAAACTCAACCATTCGAGCGACGACAACTCGGCCAGGCGTTTGACGCCCGCATCCGTCACTGGCGTCATCATGAGGTTCAGCCACGCAAGCGCCGGAAACTGTTCCAGGTGTTCGAGCGATTGATCACTTACCGCCGTACCACCCAAATCGAGCGTGGAAAGCCGTGCAAGATCCTTCAGGTGTACCAGACCCTGGCCGCCGAGTCCGAGCCGTCGCAGATTCAGACGCCGGAGCTTCGTCAGTTTGCCGAGCGGCTCCAAACCCGCATCCGTCACATTGAACGCTTGGGCGAGCGAAAGGTCGTCCAATTCGCGGAGAGCCGCCAGATGTTCCAGCCCGTAGTCGCTCAGCGCCAAGGAATCCTCCACGGCGAGCGTTCGGAGTTGCTTCATTCGCGCAAGACTCTCCATGCCGGTGTCGCCGACCGATCGGCTCCGCACGCGCAGTCCCACGAGGCTTTCCATGTCGACCAGTTCCGCGATACCCGCGTCGCCGATCATGTCGCTGCCGCGCACGTCGAGCAAACGCAGCTTCGGCATTTGCGCGATAGCCTGAAGCCCCGCGTCGCTGATATAATTGTCGCGCAGATGCAGATACCGAAGGTTCGGCAACTCAGCCAGGCTCTCCAATGCCTGGTCGGTCATGCGGGTCATCCGGCGAAGCTGCAAGTAGCCGAGCTCCTTCAAGGCAGCAAGCTGGGCCACGCCGTCATCGGTGACGACGGTATTATCGAGTTCCAGGTGCTCTAGACGCGTGAGTTGCGTGAGGATGGGCACCGATTCGTCGGTGATGCCCGTGCCAGTAAGCGAAAGCAGCTCCAGGTCGCTCAACGGCGCAAGCTTCCGAACCTCGTCGTCGGAGACGGTCTGATCGCCCAAGTCGACCGCGATCACCCGGCCGGCTTCATCGCGCTCGACCGCTCCGCCAAGCTCGTCAACCATCGCCACCGCCGCCCGGGCTTCGGCCGACAACGTGACTGTTTTCGAATCGCCTTTTTCCGGCCGGGAGGACGCCGGAAGCCCTTCGGCCTCCGGCTCGGCATGCGCCCCGGCGCGACCATTGTCCGATTCAGGCGCCGCCACGTCTTCCGGCTGTTCCGGCGCGGGACACCCCGCCGAAAAAACAGGGATACTCAACAGCAACAGCCAAGCCCAGGATCTCACCTTCATCACGTCTCCTTTGTCAGTCGCGAGCCACCTGTCAGTGGCGAGCCATCGCACGTCCGGTCGCTCAACGCCCCACCGGTGTTACGCTGGTTTCCTTGGTGGGCACCAGACGCAGATCTGGTACGTCGGGCACGGTGACTCCGCGTTTGCGCAGCGAGTGGGCCAGGGCCGGTTTGAAGTCGTCCGGCGCCGTCCCCAATTCCGCCTGAAGCGCCTCGACGGCCTCGGCCGCCGGAAGGCCTTCCAAGCACATGCGGGCGTCCTCGCGAAGATCGGGGTTGTCCAGCAACGCGGCGACCGGTTCGACGGCTTCGGGACCCGCGATCTGCCAAAGCATCCACATCACGTCGCGGCGAAATTGCAGCGGCGGCTCGGGCCCCACCAGCTTGACCAGCCCCTCGGATACGGCCTTCGCCTCTTCCGCCGCGCCGGGCCGCCCGGCGTGGTACACGACATTCCGCATCGCGCGGTTGGCGGCCCGGGCGATCTCGAAGTCGCCTTCGCACGCGATTTTCGCCAGCGGCGCGATGGCGGCCGCCCCCACCTGGCCGGCATTGTCTCGAGCGGCGGCGCGAACGTCGGCGTCTTCGCTTTCGATCCGTTCAATAAGCGTGTCGAGTGTCAATTGATCGTCCATACAAGGAACCTTTGCATGTTTGAGTGTGATTGTTGTTCGAATGGATCTAGTAGTCGCGGCAGGTCAGATCACATAGGGATAACGCTGCGGACGGTCCATCAGGCGTCGTGCCTGCTCGTCGCCAACGATCTCCCGCTTGTCGTGATCCCAGTTAAGTTTCCGGCCGAGCAGAAACGACAGGTTGCCAAGAACGGTCAGAATGGCCACGTCAGCGCCGGCCTCGACGTTCATGATCGTCTTGCGTCCGGTCTTGATGCCCGCGAACCAGTCCTCCTTGTGCCCGGGGCTTTGGTAAACGTCCTTGGCATCCGGGCCCGGTTCCCATTCGCGGGCCTTGCGTTCGGCCCAGGTGCCGCCATCGCCGCCCCAGTGGTGGAACGTGCCATCGGTACCGGTATACAGCGCGCCGTAGCCCGGACGAGAGATCTTGCCGCCGGGCTCGCGGCCAGTTCGCTCTTCGGGCGGGATGGGGGTGCCGGGCTGATTCCATGTGAGCACCCAGTCCGGATCCTTGAACGTGTACGTCACGTTGATTTTGACGGCGGAATCCCAAAGGCCGCGTTTCGGCGCCTCGCCCGTCGCCTCGACCGTAACCGGTCCGGTGCCGTCGGCGCCCATCCACCACATGGCACAGCTCATCACGTGAGCGCCCCGGTCGCGTATCTGTCCCCCGCCCGATTCCATGATCCACCGGAACGTACCGTGCAGGTATCCGGGATTGAACGGTCGCCAGCGGAGCGGGCCCAGCCACAGGTCCCAGTCGATGTGTTCGGGCGGTTCGCTGTTGGGCTTCGTCGCCCCCGACGGGCTCGGATAGTGCCAGCAGTCCACGCGGCGGACCTTTCCGATGTTGTCGTTGGCCAAGTAGCGATGGGCCAGGTAAGCCTCGGGCTGACTTCGCCCCTGCGAGCCAACCTGGACCGCAACGTTGGCGCGATTGCAGGCTTCTATCATCGCCCTGCCTTCGGCAACCGTGCAGCAGGCCGGCTTCTCCACGTAAATGTGCTTGCCACATTCCGCGGCGTGGACCGTCTGCAAGGCGTGCAGGTGGTCGGGCGTCGCAATGACCACGGCGTCAATATCGTCTCGCTCCAGCACGTAGCGGTAGTCGCGGTAAACATCGGCTTGAGGGCCCGCCGTCCGCGAGGCGTTCGTCAGCCGCCGTTCGTCGATGTCGCAAACCGCCGCAATGTTGACTTCCCCGCGATCCATGCGCGATTTCATGTCGCGCAAATGATGGCCTCCCATCCCACCCACGCCGATGTGACCGAACGTGAGCTTTTCATTGGCGCCCAACGCGCGGGAGGGCAAAAGGTACGGAGAGGCGACCGCGCCGGCAGTCGCCGCGCCGGCGGTCTTCAAAAAACTTCGCCGCGGCACGTTCACTTTTCGATCAGTCATGATTCACCTTTCTGTTAGGTTTCAGTAGAGGGCTATTATACCGGTCGCGGATGACTTTGTCCGCCGGGAGTCCGACCAACGGGAGGACGGCTTGCGTCGGGCAGCGTTCCACCCGAACCAATCCGACCGCCTGAAGTATGGTAAAGATATAACTCTTCAGCACTCCGCGGTAAGCTTTCGACCAGCAGCCCGATCTTTCCATTGGTGGCTCCGGACTGTTCGGTGGGGGTAGTGGTGGGGCTACTGAAGCAGTCCATGGAGGCAAAAACGAGCCAACGGGTGCGTCCATCATGGCATTCTAGCATATGAAACGGGTTTATCCATGGGACAATCCCATCAGGGGCCCCGACCGTGGGCCCGCCGGGGCCAGGCGAGGCGTTGGCCGGCTCGGCGCGGAGCACCGGAGGTCCGCGCTCCTTAGGCCACGAGATTCACCCGACAGCGTAATGCCGGGTCCGATACGTGTCAAATCAAGGAGCGGGGGTTTGGAAGTGCGCGAGAGCACTGGTGAATTGCGCCGGATAATGACGGGGGAACGGTTGAGCTTACCGATGGGGAAGACGCATTATGCTCCAGAACACATTCATCCGCCGTAACCGTTCACGGGCAAAATACCGATATCCGCTAATGAACGCTGATGCAAGGCAGATTCAAAGCTGAGACCACGCTGTCGCCAAAATGGGGCGAAGGCATCAATGACAGGGGGACTCAAGTACCGTGAGATCGGCTACGAGGCAAATCCTTCGACGCGGCGGCACCGGCCTCTTGCTTCTTCTAGATACCTGACTATTTGCGTTTATCATCGTTTATCAGCGGTTCCCTTTCTCCCCACTCGTGAACGGTTACGTTGTTTCCGAGCCGTTCCTTGGCCGACCCCGCATACCGAGGGTCAATGCGAGTTCCATTCCAGTCGCCGCGCCACACGCTGCTTGCACGGGCCACATCACCATGATACAGTACAAGTTCTCGCCGACCGTCCTGTATTACACAGTGGATTAAGCATGTCCACCATGAACAGCCCTGCCCGTGACGCGCACGCCGGTTCGTGGCTTGCATCGGTCTTGCCCGGCGGTGGCCGAAGTGTCCTCCCCACCGCGTTCTGGCGTTCAATGAGTTGGCACACCGCGGACCCAACCCGATTTGAGACGCACACGGAGAATTGAGACGCACACGGAGAATAATGAATGAACAAGCGATTCCCTCTCGCGCTAGTCGTCCTGGTTTTCCTTCCGACCGCTCGAGCGCAAGCGGCGGACTGGCCACAGTTTCGTCACGACGCGGGGCGCGCCGCGGCATCGCCCCATGAGTTGCCGGCCAGCCTGGAACTGCTCTGGGCCCGCGAGCTGCCGGCGCCCCGGCCAGCGTTTCCTCACGAAGTTCGGCTGGCTTACGACGCCTCGTACGAGCCGGTGGTGGTCGATCGCCACATGTTCGTCCCCTCGATGGTCACCGACAGCGTCACGGCCCTGGATACCGAGACCGGTCAGGAGCGGTGGCGGTTCTTTGCCGAAGGGCCTGTCCGCTTCGCGCCAGTCGCCTGGGAAGGCAAGGTCTATTTTGTATCGGACGACGGCTATCTGTATTGCCTTGACGCGAACAACGG
>JBNJEM010000543.1:0-5519 GCA_051745935.1 Planctomycetota bacterium | reverse complement strand
TGCTTGGACACTATCTCGTGTTTTTGCACAAAAGTGCCGCTGTCCTGTTAGTCTCCCGTGTCAGTATTCTGCCCGTGAAGCTGATCCTTCAAAAGCTCACTGTCAATCGTTTCCGACAGGAATCGGACAGCGCCGCTGCGCAACCCAAAGTTCGCGCCACTTGGATGTTCACTTGCAATCCCATTCGCCGGTGCTTCCCTGTTGATCCCGCATTCCGCCACCTCTTGCGGGATTTCTTGAGTTGGGTCCATCCAGCAGACCGGGACGGCACGTTCAACGAGCAGAATCATGTCGTTGCTGTTCGGTCCGAATTCGCCGAGCGTTTTTCCAGTGCCCGCTTCAAAGGCGACATCGGGGCCGACTGTCACCGAGTAGCTTGTTTGCCCCGGCTCCGCCACGGAATCACTTGGGCAGCGGTAGAACTGAACCGCCTCCTCGTGAAACTGTCGATTGTGTTCGCTGTCCCACGGCTCATCGAGCCGGATCTTCTCGTATAACTCCTGTTTCCCCAGGTCGGGCAATAGCAGCACTCGCCAACTGTGCAATGGATTACCATCCTCGTCGGCAGAATACGCCGGGGGCAGCGTTCGATGGTCTCGCTCATAGATCAACATGGCGAGCGTGATGCGTTTCATGTGCTCCACGCATTGGTTGCGCCGCATGGCTTCACGAACTGCCTCAAACGACGGGAGCAGCAGGCCACCAAGCATGTCCGCAACTATTTTTGATCGCCCTCGAATCGATATCGCGGTCAACCGATACATCGACGCCCGAGGAGGTGCCCGCCCGGTTTCGAGCAATGTGTCGAAGTGTTGGTTCAACCGCCGGGCGATCACGTTCCAGTCGAGCCCCACGGTTTCAATGCAGCGGCTGATCATGGGGGAGTACCGGTCGAAAAAGTAATCAAACGAACCCTTACCTTGCGAAAGTAATTGCACCACGTCGAGCAAAACGTAACGTTCGAACCGCAGCGTCTTCTGAAGTGAATCCCTGGGTGGCAAATCGTTCATTTCGCGAAGAAGCCGTCGCAGCTGCTCTTTCGTCGGAGGATCTTTCAGAACATCCCCCACGCCGATCGAATCGGCGATCCCCTCAACGGCGATCCCGACCAACGATTCGATCAGCATAGTGCCGTTCTGAACGTGCCGTCCGAGCCGTTTGCACGTTGCGATGTCGTCGATCGCCTTGTCGATCTGGCCCGTTCCGATGCGGTAATACGCGCGAGCGGACAATCCGCGAGCGAACCCCCGCACCTGTTGGACGTGGGAGATCAGCAACAGGTCCCAGAGAGTACCATTCTCATCTTCGCGGTCTTCCCGCGCCAGCGGCACGCGGAATACCGGTTGGCGAACCGCTCGACTGACCAGATCGAGGGCGGGACCATTGTTCTTGAGCCACTCGTCCATCATCGGTAATTCGTTCAATGTCCAGGGCGCGTCGAACCGGTCTCCTAGAGCGACGACGGCCGCTTCTGGGTCTGAAGATAGGTCGTAGCCGCGTTCCGCGACGCGTTGACCGGAGCGTGTCTCTTCATCGACATAACCGTTTTCCGATGTGCCGGCTTCACCGGCGCCCGCGGCGGAATCGTCTTCCAACGCATCTTCCGCCGGCGTTTCTGGCGCCAAAAGATCCTTCACAAGCGCTTCATCAAACCTCTCGCTGGCAAAGTATTCGGTGAGAAAATCGTGCGGTTCCTGGAAGGACATGTCGGGCTGATTGTCGGTAGTTGACGGTGCAAGTCCAAGCTTCCGGCGGATTTCACGGTAGTCTTCCAGAGAGCAATCTTCGGGCATGCCAAGATGTTCGACAATCAGCCGGTAACCATTCTTCTCGGTGGCCATACCTTCCGGATACGCTTCCTGCTCAATTGCCGCGAAATAATCGACGTGTTTGCCGTCGGACGTGAGCGGTTCGGTGATATGAGTCGTCTCCTCGGAAATTCGCAGCGGGATCGACGTAAACTGCCGATAGATCGTGCCCGCAATGAGAATCACCAGGATCAATCCCGCCGCCCGCCAAAAGCAACCCATGCGACGATCTGGACTTGTGTCTTGTTCGACCTCTTGTTCCGCCGGTTGATCGTCCACCATTTGTATCCGTCTCCCGCAGTACGTTTTTCATTCGCTGACCTCGAGTCGAAACGCCAACTGGCAGCTCGCCCAGTGCCGCCCAATAGCCCCGTGCCGCCCAATAGCCCCGTGCCGCAACGTGGTTTCATGGGTGCTCGAACTCGATGGCGCTTTCGACGGGCTCGCGGTCCCGTCGTGCTTCCAGGTCGTTTCTCTTCGACTGGTGCTTATTCCCCATCCTATCACCATGCACGGAGCGGGTCGACCGAGGTTCTCGTGAGCTCGGGGCCACTCTGCCCCTGCCGCCGCGACCGGTGAAAATCTCTCACTGCCTTTTCCTGTCCGCCGCAAGAAAAAAGGTGATGTTTCGGTTGACAAGCGTACGATACATTTGTACACTACCCGTAGTGCGATCGTGTTGGTCGCCATTGAGTGGCTCTTCGTTACGGATGAAGGTTTGAACCAACCACGACGGGGCATTGCGGAAAGAACAGGGATAAACGTAACGCTTTAGCCGATTGGCAGAGATGTACGTTAACTTTTCGAGGCTGACGACGGCCCGCGGACAATTCCACCGTGCTTCGCCAGGTTCACGGTCGTCGGGCTGGAACGAAAGACTGACATGCGCGGACGTTCGCACCTCCGTTACATATATTGAGGAAAGGCTTTTCCAGGTGCAAATGCCACGGGCTTGTCCCGTGGTCCGTTACGTTCCACGCTACCGACGGCCAGGAGTGGTGTGTCTGGCCGGTCTGTAGCGGCGAGCGTGAACCACCACGGGACAAGCCCGTGGCATCCATGCGGGCCTTGCGTGTCCAGGCCGTGTAGCGGACCCCGTGAACGGCGACAGATAAACGTTGACGCGCGCATTAGTCGTTTGAAGGGAGGGCGATCCATGTGGCGTGGGCTGGCAACGGTTTTGGGACGCGGGCCGCCGTCGGCTGGAAGGGGCCATGGCGATTCAACTTTTTGGCCGAGTGGATTTTGGCCTGGCGGTTAGACAGTTATGGGTGAAATCTTGCGCGAAATGGCAAGAACTTGGCTGGTTGCGCGTGAAAAATCCCCTTCTTTCCAATCGCGGGAAAAGGGGCCGGCGAATGGTTGAATCTCAAACTGCAAGCTTCGCGTCTAGGTCCTTCGAAGGGCGTGAAACGCTTACACTTTGAATTTGAATGAAGGCTGGAGAAGGGCGGTTGGCCCCCGGGGCTTATTGGGCTGGCATCGGTGTTTTACAGTCCGTAACAAAACTGAACTCTCGATTCCAAAACCCCTTGGATCACGGAGCCTGTGCGTGGTTTTGTTATGGGGTCTAAGTTGGACCGCATGGCTTCGACTCGTCGGGGTTGCGACGCGGAAAATGCTCAACGGCCTGCATCGGTGGCATCGGCGACTCTGAAACCTGAAACCTGACACCTACGCGGCCCAACCCTGTATGGTGCCGGCTCGTCCGGGGTGTGTTAAAGGGGCATGATGGATGGTCCGTGCCGATGAGTCAGCTTTGCTGTCGTGGCTGTTGAGTACACCTCAACGTTGCATAAATCGGAGAATGAAATTTACTCAAGTGTCGTACTTCGTAGCGCAAAACGCTCTTCGACGGGCAACGTTGAACGGGCTCTTGCGCCCGTGTGTTATGCAACGGCGGGGTCTGCGTCAACCACGGAGGACACACGCTTGAGAGAGATCATGGTTCACCCGTGTTGATCAGTGTTCTGCCTAACTTCATCATTCGAAATTCCTTGCTCGATATTCGATATTCCCTCCGTGCCTTCCGTGGTTACAAAAATGTCCGTGAACGTTGAGGGCTTGGCAGCTTAAGAACCCATAACAAAACCAGGCCGATTTCCCGTAATCCAAAGGGCTTTGGAAGCCAGAGCTCGGTTTTGTTACGGGCTGTAAAATGCGATCGTCCTTTTAGGGACGCAACAGCGCATGGGCAATGAGCGCACGGGGGACGCGAACGGCGGCTGGAAAGGGAATTGAATATTGAATATCGAGCAAGGAATCATGAATGACGAAGGAAACCCCCAACGTGGCCAAAAATTCAACGGTTACGAAGCAGTTTGGACTGATCCGAGGAGTGCCAACGGGCGAGCATTGGCATGTTGTTACATCTCACATTCCGTTGGATCTAGCAACATGCTTTGAACTGATGGAAATCCCTTTATTTTCCTATCGAAATCACAAAACTTTCAGAGACATTTGCAACTACGGGGTAGAGACAACGTTTGCAATGGGGGGCACGCAGTGTCATGTCGAGTAGCAAGACGTCGTCGCGGCAGACCGTGGATGCGTTGCGTCAGCAGTTACAGGGGGTCGAAGCCAAGCGAGCAGTCCATAGGGAACGACCGATTTCGAGTGGATGCCCGGCTTTGGACCGGCTATTGCCAGAGGGTGGTTTTCCGCGCGGTTCACTGATTGAGTGTTTAGGAGAGGGGCCACACGCGGGCGGGGCGGGCATGTTCGCCATGATGATCGCTCGCCAAGCGGCCTTGGAGGACGGGGTCATTGTGGTTTTCGATGACCAGGACCGCTTTTATCCGCCGGGGGCGGCGGGGTTGGGTGTGGAGTTGGACAGGGTAGTGATTGTGCGGGCCCGGCGGGACGATGACCGGATATGGGCGTTGGACCAAGCGTTACGTTGTTTGGCGGTGGCCGCGGTCTGGGCGCCGGTTGAACACTTGGATGAACGGTCCTTTCGACGTTTGCAATTGGCCGCCGAAGAAGGGGGAGGGTTGGGGCTTTTGGTTCGTTCGCGGCGGTGGCGTCAGCACCCTTCTTGGGCTCCCGTTCGGTTGTTGATTGCCCCTCGAGCACTTGATTCGCGACAATCGCGTCGGGGACGATGTTTGCGAATCGAGGTGGTTCGCTGCCGGCGGGGAAAGAATCGGGGGGGTGTGGATGTGGAGGTTGATCTAGGAACCGCTTCGATGCAACAAGTGAGTGACCAACATGAAACGGATACTTTGCATTCGGCTTCCCAGTTGGCCGATCCAGCGACTCGTGGTCGCCCAGCCCAAGCTCAGTGACCGCGTGATTATTTTATACTCGCGTGATTCAGGGGGCGGACAGCGCGTGGTGGCGTGTTCACGCGCGGCGTACCGTCATGGCATACGGCCACGTATGTCGCTCGCCGAGGCCGTGGCATTACAAGAGACCGGCATGGCCGCGGAGTTCGCTCCGCCGTCATCACGGGGGCGATCCCAAGGAGGAACGGTACGGACCACCGTGTCACTGCACCGGCATGCGAGCCACGGCGCCGGGGCCGGAAACCATTCGTCGGCCTCGTCGATTTCGGGCGAGAGGGATGGCCAATCGGGCGCTGGTAGTGTGCTTGCGAAACCCGACGACTGGGGTTCCGATTCTTACGCTCCTTATATCGCGGAACATCATCCTCAAGCGGACGCCGAACAGTTGGAACGATTGGCGGAATGGTGTGAGTGCTTCAGTCCC
>JBNJEM010000542.1:0-5529 GCA_051745935.1 Planctomycetota bacterium | reverse complement strand
CACCACGGGACAAGCCCGTGGCATCCATGCGGGCCTTGCGTGTCCAGACCGTGTAGCGGCGAGCGTGATCCACCACGGGACAAGCCCGTGGCATCCATGTGGGCCTTGCGTGTCCAGACCGGGTAGCGGCACCCGTGAACGGCTATTACTCTTCATACTCACGGTCACGACGGGCAATTCGTCGCGGCAGGTTTTTTCGTCCCACATACAGTTCGGCTTTGGGCTCGGACCGCTTTAGGCGCTTCACGCGGGCGACGACCGCTTCATACCGATCGCGGTGGTTCGGATGCGTGCGCAAGAACCTCGGCAGGTGTTTCTTCCATTCCGCTTGGTCCCCAGGGGCGGCTCGCTCTCGGCCGGCCCGTGACTAAGGGCTCGCTCAAGAATAACTTCGCAATTCAACGTGCCTCCGAATCGTCCGGCACACTGGCTCCGCTCGCGATCCCCGTTTTTTGGAGAGGGAACGCGTCTTGCCGCTCGCTCAGCCAGTGCCACCCTCTGAAGAATGCCGCAGTTATTCCTGAGCCGTGACTAATCCTTCTCCACGAGCCCTTCAGCGAACATCAATGTACCCCAGGGGGCATGAGCCAGCTGAAAAGGCTCGGGACGGATTTTATCAAGCACCTGCCGGGTATAGGGCATCTCCAAGCCCAGCCGGTCATGGTAGTGATGATAAACTCGCTCATAAATGCTGCTGAAGCGCCCTCGAGCTTTTTCCGAAATCTTCGGATAGTGATACCGCCCCTCAAAACTGCGATATGGTTCGTAGGGGACTTCGTGGCCCAGATTGTACTTGGCCGTATACTCAAACCCGGTGCGAAGCCGGTTATCGCCGATCCGGTAAAGGTCGACACCCTGCTTCCAGGCGATTTCCGCGGCGCAAGCCAGGTAGCCCAACCCCATTTGCGTATGGGCCTGGTCCCGCCCGCTCTCCTGGCATTCACCGAAGTCGTTAATGTAGTTGGTCACCGCCCCGTTGCCCTTGCCGTCGCGGTAGTACTCCGCCGCTCGATTGAACATCTCCCGATCGTCGAGAAACACGCCCATGGCCAACATGGTTTGGATCATGGACGCGTCCCAGTTGCCGTTCGCGCTGGGATAGAAATCCTCGATCGTTTGATAAAAGACCTGGCGCAGCATCTGCTCGAACCTGGCTTGGTCCGCTTCGGGCCAGTCAACCGCGCCGGACGCGGCAACCGTCGGGGATTCGGAGGCTTCGGTCCCTCCAGACGAAGCGGATGATCCCGCCTTCCAATGACGCAGGAGTTCGGCGGCGTTGACGTAGTTAATGCCGACCATGCCGACCAGCAGTCGAGCGTCGTGGCCACCGACCGACTCGAGGGTCGACGAATAGGCATCGAGGATCTCAATCGCTTTCCGCGCATGCTCGGGCTTCTCGGTCAAGACCCATTGGAGGGCATGGGTGTAAGCAGCCGCCCCATCGCGCATCAGGCTGGTCCCGCCGATGTCAGGGCGGTTGTAGGGACCCCGGACCACCTCGGCCGCTGGTTTCGGTTCCCACTCGAGCTTGGAGATCGGCTTGTCACGAAGCCGCGCCCACGCCGATGCCCAAGGCGCTTCGGAAGCCGCGATCTTGGTTTTAACGAACAGCAATTCCGCGCGGGTGTGGAGCACCCCCGGGTGAACAAAGGGTTTTTCCTCGGCCCGGACGGGCCGACCGGCAAACAGTCCGGCGAACAGAGCGACGATCATCAATGGAAGAAAATACGGTAACCTATGCATGAGTTTTTCTCTCCTAAGAATCCATGACAAGACCCTATTGTTGCATAAAGACGGCGTAGGACGGGTCTCCAGGCCCGTCTTTTACAGCGCATAAATGTCTTTTTGCGGTTGTTTGAAGATCTCACATTTCGTGAGATCCGCGGACACCAGATCAAGTAGGATTTCGTACTTGAAAAGACGGGCCTGGAGACCCGTCCTACATATACTTTTTGCAACGTTAGGGAAGACCTTGCAGGCTTGGCCTCATCCAAGGGATTTTGGAAGCCGAAACCACGTGTTGTTACGCGCTGTAAAACGCGATTTTCCTGTCGCAAGATCTTTCCGTCGAACGGACCGGCGAAAACGTCCAGGATTTCCAGAAACGGATTGCCGCCCGTCCACTCCGCCAACTCCACGGGCCCCATATCGCTCTCCATCAGCTTACACTGCGCAGGGTAGGGAACGACAGGAAAATTTGACGACAGGAAGATTTATTCTTAAAGTGTATACCGGTTGCGGATGGCTTTATCCGCCGCGAGTCCGACCAACGGGAGGACGGCTTGCGTCGGGCAGCTTTCCATCCGGACCAATCCGACCGCCTGAAATATAAGCGTTTCGCGTCCTTCGAACGGCCCAGACGCTGGAAAAACCCTGGTTTCAGGTCGTGTCCAGGTGGGTGGAATTTGAACCAGCGGCGGGTACCGCCATGGCCGAAAAGGCCCCGAAAGCCAGGCCTTACCAGCTAGTCATCATGTAACGTTTTCAGTTTGAGTTTTCTTAATTCGAGGTATGAGCCGTGGGTAGAAACTACATTGCAACCGTATTGGGGCTAGCGTTTCTCATTCTAGTCGCGTTTCCGGCTGAAAACATGGGGGCAGGCGAACCGGCGTCTCGGCCCAACCTGATCTACATCATGACGGATGATCTGGGATACGGCGAGCTGGGCTGTTTTGGTCAGGAGAGAATCAAGACACCAAACCTGGATCAAATGGCTCGTGAAGGCATGAAATTCACAAGCTACTACGCGGGCTGTACCGTGTGCCGTCCCTCGCGTTTGGCGCTGTGGACGGGGTTGCATATGGGCCATACCCCCATTGATTCGAACGCGGGATACGTCATGAAGCCCTCCGACGTGACCGTTGCCGAGCTTTTGCAAAAGTCGGGCTACGCGACCGGTGGGGTTGGGAAATGGGCGTTGGGCGGTCCCGACACCACTGGACACCCCAACAAAAAAGGGTTTGATTTCTGGATGGGGTACCTCGATCAAGGCCGAGCGCACAACTACTACCCCACCTATCTTTGGCGAAACGATCAGAAGTTTCCTCTGCCCGGGAACAAAATTGGCGATTATCCCAAGGGGCGCGGGCGAGTGGCCTCCGAGCGGGTCACCTACTCGCATGATGTCATGACGGACCAAATGCTTGACTTCGTGCGACGTCACCACGAGCGTCCATTTCTCTTGCATGTGCATTGGACCATACCGCACGCCAACAACGAGCGCGGGCGGGTGTTCGGCAATGGCATGGAAGTGCCTGATTACGGCATCTACAAAACCCGCGATTGGCCAGCCGTGGAAAAAGGACAGGCGGCGATGATCACCCGGATGGACCGCGATGTGGGACGCCTTGTTTCCCTGCTCAAAGAACTGGACATCGCGGACAACACGCTGGTGTTCTTCACGTCCGATAATGGGCCGCACAGCGAGGGGGGCCATCGGCACCAGTTCTTTAACGGCAATGGACCGCTTCGCGGTTACAAACGCGACCTCTATGAGGGCGGGATTCGGGCTCCGACGCTGGCCCAGTGGCCGGGACGCATCAAGCCTGGATCGGTAACTGACGAACCGCTGGCCGCCTATGACTGGCTGCCCACCGCCTGTCAACTCGCCGGAATTGAATCGCCCGGCGACATCGACGGAATCTCCTTCGTGCCCACGTTGCTGGGCAAATCCCAGCCCAGTCACGACTATCTGTTTTGGAGCTTCGGGCCGAAGAAAGCGGTTCGCCAAGGGAAATGGAAAGCGGTGATTCCAGGACGCGACCAATCACTGGAACTGTACAATCTGGACGACGATATTGGGGAGAAAAACGACGTCTCCCAACAACATCCGGAGGTCGTCGCCAAGATGCAACAAATCGTCGAAGAGGCGACGGGAGAGTGAAGCTCGTACGGGCAACTAGTGCCTCAAATCACAATTGAAGGTACGTGAAAAAGCTTTTCTGCCTAGATTTTCACGAATTCTTGTTTCCTAAGGCGGCAGGGCCGCCAACCAAACAAGGGCCCCCACAAGAGTGATGCGCTCCCGTTGGTCGCTCACGCCAAGCATGCGCGAATGTTACACCGTAAGGCTCTAAGGCGCGCTGGATGGGACCGCTTCCTGGTCAGCGTTCATTAGGAGGCCCTCCGCGTGCTTTTTTTCTCCGGAATTTTGAGGGGTTGTACCGGCAAATCGCGATTGTCTCTGTAGGGAGGCAATGGCCGATGAACGATCAAACCACCACGAACATGGACGGCGGCTGGAAACAGATCATCGAGGACTACCTGGAAGAATTCTTTCGTTTCTTCTTTCCCCAAATCCACGCATCCATCAATTTCGATGCCGACTACCGGTTCCTGGACAAGGAACTGGCCAAGCTGATGGTGGATACCGAGACGGGAGACCGTCGAGCGGACAAGCTGATCCAGGTCCAATGGATTGACGGAACCATCGAGTGGATCCTGCTGCACGTCGAGGTGCAGGCGCAACGGGACGCCGAGTTCGCCCAACGGATGTACATTTACCATTACCGCATCTGGGACCGCTATCGCAAGCCCGTGATCAGCCTGGGCTTGCTGGTGGATGAAACGCCCGGTTTTCGACCCGATCGATTCCATCGGGAAAAAGGCGGCTGCGAACTGGACTTTCGCTTCCCGATCGTGAAGCTGTTGGATTACAAAACCGAGTCGGAATTGGCCGCCGATCCCAGCCCGTTCGCGCTGGCCTCGCTGATCCAGCTCCGGAAGATCCAGGCAGGGGGCGATGTCCAGCAACGCTATCGATTCAAGTTAGCCTTCATTCGTGAATTGTATTCCCGTGGTTACGGGCGGGATGATATAATCAAGTTGTTCCGGTTCATGGACTATATTCTGCGACTGCCGGACGATCTGGCCGCGCGTTTTCGCGATGAGCTTGAATCAATCGAGGAGGAACTGAAGATGCCGTACGTCACCAGCGTGGAACGTCTTGCACATCAAGAGGGGTTCGAACAAGGAATCGAACAAGGAATCGAACAAGGAATCGGGAAAGGAATCGGGAAAGGAATCCAAGAAGGGGCCGAACAGTGTGCCCGCGACCTACTGCTGCAAACGATCCAGATCCGGTTCGGCCAGATCCCGGACTCGCTCCGCGCGAGCATCCATGCCTGCACCAGCGCCGAGAAGCTCACCGAGCTGCATCGCCAAGCCCTGCTGGCCCAATCGCTGGACGAGCTGCCCAGCCAGATCTAACCGTTCCCGAGCGGCTCAACGGGATTTCAACGCCCTGAGCTTTCGAGACTCGCCCACCGTCCTTTACAGCGTCTTACAAAGCGTGGCTCCGGCTCCCAAAAGTCCCTTCATACTCAATAACAGAATGCCCCCCCTTTTCTGTTTCCTAAGCCACGGTGCGTGGCACCGTTTCCTCTTCGGTGGGTGGGACCGTTTCCTCGTATCCTTCACCGCGCGGCCCGCCGAGGCCTCGCTCTCCTCATCTTCTCTACATCGCCGGGACGATTGCGATGCGACCGGGACAGCCCGAGCGGATCGAATATGAATACAAGCGTCATGGGA
>JBNJEM010000541.1:0-5540 GCA_051745935.1 Planctomycetota bacterium | reverse complement strand
TCATCTCGTGGGTGAATCAGGCTCGCGAGCTAAGACGGTACAGCGCCGGGTCAGACCCCCACGAGTTCATCTCGTGGGTGAATCAGGCTCGCGAGCTAAGGCGTCCCAGCGGGCGGACCCCCACGAGTTCACGATTGTAGCCGGTGAGGCTTTGGCTCCCACGAGACAAGCTCGTGGGGGGCCGTGGATGGGGGGCTATTGAATAATCGCCGGGAGACCGGGACGCGGTGATTGTTGGAGGCTCTTCCGTTTCTAGGTGCAACCCCCGGAAAAAACCGCGAAGCGCTGCTACGTTTGCGTGCCACTTTCGCACCTGCCCGGCAGCCACGCTCTGCCGGCGCCGAGAATCCGATTGCCAGCATCACTACTCTTTTACCAGATCTCGGCAAGCCCTGTAAGCCGCCCCGCCCAATGTGGCCGGTCCCCTGAGCGAGGCTGCGGGTACCTCGCGTTTCTTCTCGGCGGACGCCGACCGCCGCCGGCGGGTGGAACGGTTGGCGGCCGTTTTGCTCGCCGGCGTGATTGCCGAGCGGGGCTTCGCTGTGCGATTGCTCCGGCTTTCTCGGGCCCGAAGCGGGCTCCTGGGTCCACGCCGTGCAAGGGCAGCGGTGAACGGCTGCTTGGATTTCAACTGCCGCGGTGTTGCATAATCGCGCTGGCTGATTTAGGTTTAGACAAGATACAGGACAATCGTATCCTTCCAAGGAGTCCATGATGAATAGGCTGATCCTCTCCGTGCTGATGCTCCTTCCCATTACTTCCGTTGAGTCCGCTGCGTTGACTGGCCAAGACATACTCGAGGCCACCGGTGTTCGCGGCGGGCTCGTGGTCCATCTCGGCTGCGGCGACGGCTCGCTGACCATGTCGTTGCGGGCTAATGACGCCTATGTCGTCCATGGTTTGGATACGGATCCCGAGAACGTGCGGAAAGCTCGTTCTCGTATGATGGAGCAAGACCTATACGGTCCCGTGTCCGTTGACCAGCTTCGGGGTCGGCATCTTCCGTACATCGACAATCTCGTCAACCTGGTGGTCGCGCGGGATCCGGGTGAGGTTCCGGTCGCCGAGATCATGCGCGTGCTTGCCCCCGGCGGGACGGCGTATATCCAGGATGGCGACACATGGCGGGCGGAAGTGAAACCGCGGCCGAAAGAAATCGACGAGTGGACCCATTATCTCCACGATGCCTCGAACAATGCCGTGGCCGATGATCAGGTGGTGGGTCCGCCGCGGAGGATGCAGTGGTGTGGCGGACCGCGGTATGCCCGGCACCACGATCATATGTCCAGTCTCACGGCGGCGGTGACCGCCGGGGGCCGAGTGTTCTACATCATGGACGAGGCGCCGAGGGTTTCGATCCTGACACCCCCGGAGTGGAAATTGGTGGCCCGGGATGCGTTCAACGGCACGGTTCTTTGGAAACGCGACATTCCCCAATGGTACTCCCACCTGCATCGGCTCAAGAGCGGCCCCTCCGATCTGCCCAGGCGGCTGATTGCCAAGGGGGAGCGGGTCTACGCAACCCTGGGCATCGACGCGCCGATCTCGGCGCTGGACGCGGCCACTGGCGAAACGATCCAGACCTACGACGGGACCGAGGGAGCGGAGGGCATGGTGCTCTCCGACGGGATGCTTTTTGTCCGGGTGGGCGAATCGGAGGTCAGGGCGGTTAACGCGGACACGGGGGCGGTGGCGTGGAGTTTGGAAAGGCCCGTGGTGAAGTTGTCGCTCGCGGCCAATTCGCGGCGGGTGGTCTTCATGAGCGAGGATCGGCTGGTCTGCCTCGACCGGGAAGATGGCGAGGTGCGTTGGGAATCGGAGCAGCTTCCGCGACCGGACAAGTACACCACGCGTTCGGGGCCGACGTTGGTTTTGTACGAGGATCTTGTGTTGTTGGCGAGCAGCGAGTTCGCCTCGGCGGGCAACCGCTCTTGGAAAGTCGGTAAGCCAGACACGCTGACGGTGCTCTCGGCGGCCGACGGGCACGTGCTCTGGGATGGCTCCCATCCGCTCTCCGGCTACGCGTCGGCCGAGGATCTCTTCGTGATCGACGGGGTGGTCTGGTGTGGTGAAACGACGAGCGGTCACGCGGTGGGGACGTTTATTGGGAGAGACGCGAAGACTGGCGAGGTCACCGGCAAGTTCGATCCCGACGTGGAAACGTACTGGTTCCATCACCGGTGCCACCGTTCCAAAGCCACGGAGCGATTCATACTGACCTCCCGGACGGGAATCGAGTTCGTTGATTTCAAGAATGAGCACTGGGACATCAACCACTGGGTGCGGGGCGCTTGCCTCTACGGGGCCATGCCCGGCAACGGGCTGCTCTACGCGCCCCAGCATCCCTGCGCGTGTTTTGCCGAGGCCAAGCTGGACGGGTTCAATGCCCTCGCTCCGGCTTCCAAAGGCCCTCGCGTTCCGGAAGACATCGGTGACGAACAACGGCTGCTGAAAGGGCCGGCGTACGGCGCGAAGCTTGAAACGGAGGTGGCGGACGCGGACTGGCCCACCTACCGTCACGACGGTGCCAGGAGCGGTCGGGCTTCCACCGACGTCCCCGTTGATCTGAAAACCGCTTGGCAAGCGGAAATCGGGGGAAAGGTGAGCAGCCCGGTGATCGCGGGAGGGATGGTATTCGTCGCCGGCGTCGATACCCACGGCGTTCATGCCCTCGATGCAACCACGGGCGAACAGCTGTGGCAGTACACGGCGGGGGGGCGGATCGACAGCCCGCCGAGCGTATATCGCGGCCTGGTGTTGTTCGGGTCGGCCGACGGTCATGTGTATGCTTTGCGGGGCTCGGACGGGGCGCTCGTCTGGCGGTTTCGGGCCGCGCCCATTGACCAGAGGCACACCTGGTTTGACCAGCTGGAGTCGGTGTGGCCCGTCCACGGCAGCGTGCTGGTCGAGGAGGGCGTGGCGTGGTTTGTCGCCGGTCGATCCATGTTCCTGGATGGGGGATTGAGGCTTTACCGGCTGGATCCAGTAAGCGGGCGGGTGCTTTCAGAGAACGTAATGGACCGGCGAGGGACCGAGGAGGGGAAAACCATCCAGGATTACGCCCGGCAACATAACATGCCGGTGGCTCTGCCAGATATCCTCTCCAGCGACGGTCGGTTCGTTTACATGCGTTCCCAGGCCTTTCAGCTTGACGGCGAGAGGCTTCCCCTGAAAGCTCTTCCGTACGAGGGCAATCCGGAACGTTATTCCATTCCTTGCACGCAGGATCCAAAACACGCGCACCTGTTCAGTCCCACGGGGTTTCTCGACGACAGCTGGTGGCATCGCACCTATTGGGTATACGGCAGCCGATTTACCGGCGGCTGGGCCGGCTACTCCAAGGCGGGAAAGGTGGCGCCAGCGGGCAAGATCCTGGTATTCGACGACGCGCGCGTATACGGTTACGGGCGGTTGCCCAAATACTATCGATGGACCACCACCTTGGAACATCAGCTGTTCCGTACCACGAAATCCGAGCCCGTGTCGAGTGAGCTGAGCGCGTCGGTCGCGGCCGTTGAAGTTGGCAATTCCCCCAGCCTCGACGTGGCCGACACGCCGCTTACCATCGAGGCCTGGATCCACCCTGAAAAGCCCAGCGGCGTGGTGCTGGCTCGCGGCGGGCACCGGCACGGCTGCTCGCTTTACTTGCAACAGCGCCGCCCGGCGTTCGCCGTCCGCATTGACGGCGACGTTCGCTCGGTCAAGGCTTCGAACAGCGTGAAGACGGGACAATGGGTGCACCTCGCGGGTGTCTTGACCGAAGACGAGAAGATTCAGGTCTTCGTGGACGGGGAACTGGCCGGCGTGGAGGATGCGAAAAGTTTGATCGTGAGTGATCCGTCGGAGGGCATGGAGATCGGCGCCGACAAGGAATCTCAGGTTGGGAATTATAAAAACTCCATGCCCTTCACCGGTCTGATCGACGAAGTACGGCTCTATCGCCGGGCTTTGGACGCCGATGAAATGGCTACTCGAGCTTCGGGGGAACCGGTCGACGAGAAGGACTCCGGACTGGCCGCGTGGTATTCGTTTGACGAAGAGAAAACGCGTGACCGCTCCGGCAACGGGAACCACGCCAACGTCGAGGGCATGGAATTCGCGCGGGGGAAAGTGGGCATGGCCCTTAATTTCACCGGCGAGCCGGATGCCTCGGCCACGGTGGGCCCCGAAGGAAATTGGACATTGAAGATCCCCCTGATGCCCAGGGGCATGGTGTTGGCGGGCGAGCGTCTGTTCATCGCCGGTCCACCCGATCTGGTGGACGAGGAAAAGGCCCGACCGGGACGCATGGCTCCAGCCATGCAGGCCGCGCTCGCTGACCAGAACGCCGCGTTTAGAGGTGAGAAAGGGGCGATGTTGTGGGCCGTTTCGGCCAAGGACGCGAGGAAACTGTCCGAGATGACGTTGGATAGTCCTCCCGTGTTCGACGGGATGGCCGCGGCCAGTGAACGCTTGTACGTGGTGACAATGGATGGCAAGGTTCTCTGCCTGGAGGGCAAATAGGAGATTAGCTTTATGTTGCGCGCAACGCTTGGCCGGTCCGGCATTGAATGTTCAGCCGTCGGACTCGGTACGTGGCCGATGGGTGGCTGGATGTGGGGCGGAACGGATGAAACGAGTTCCATCAAGGCGATTCACGCGGCCATTGATGCCGGCGTCGATCTGATCGATACAGCGCCAATTTACGGATTTGGTCTTTCGGAAACGACCGTCGGTAAAGCCATTCGGGATCGTCGCGATAAAGTTGTGCTCGCCACCAAGTGCGGCATGGTCTGCAACACCACTCGCGGCGAAATGAAATTTCGCAGTAACGCGCTGGGCCCCGATCCTCTCGGACAACTCTCGGTCCAGGTTTACCTGGGCGCCGACTCCATCCGCCAGGAGGTCGAGGCGAGCCTGGAACGACTGCAAACCGACACGATCGACCTCCTGCAGCCACACTGGCAGGACCCCACCACGCCGGTCGAGGAAACAATGGCCGCTCTCACTAAACTCAAGCAGGAGGGGAAGATTCGGGCGATCGGCGTATGCAACGCGCCCACCAACTATTTGCGACAGTACGACGCGGCCGGGCAACTGGACACGGACCAAGAGTGCTTCTCGATGCTCGACCGCGAGATCGAAGAGAATCAGTTGCCGTTTTGCCGCGAGCGTGGAATTGCCGTTCTGGCCTATTCTCCGCTGGGGCGGGGCCTGCTGACCGGCACGATGGGGCCGGATCGCGAGTTCGCGGAGGGGGATGCCCGCCGTGACTCCGCTCGCTACAGCGTCGAGAATCGCAAACGCGTCGCGAAGATGCTCGATCAGTTTCGTCCCATTGCCGAAGCCCACGAGGCCACGATCGCCCAAATCGTGATCGCCTGGACGATTCACTTCCCCGGCGTGACGCACGCCCTCGTCGGAGCCCGCGATCCACGACAGGCCACCGAGAATTCCGCGGCGGGCTCAATCGAACTCAGCAACGACGAACTGACTCAAATCAACCAGGCCGTCGATCAATACCGTAATGAATCCTAGATGCGGAAACCGCGCGATGGCGA
>JBNJEM010000540.1:0-5544 GCA_051745935.1 Planctomycetota bacterium | reverse complement strand
TGGCCGGGCTAATGGCCCCGGCAACGGATCCGCATCCAATCCTTCTGCATTCTGGAAGAAATAGAGCCAAAAGTCCAGCGGTTCCCGCAGCAACTCGAGCAGATACGGGGGCGGGCTGTTGGCTGTGACTGACGCTGGACGTGTCATATCCGACTTTGTTCCGGCCAACCGATAGGCCAACCATTGGCGTCACGAGGGAAGGGACATTCAGTGGTCGCCCGAGATACTCTCGAGCGGCCCGGGTTCGAGGTCCTTCGCGGATGCGAGTGCCTGAACATGCGCACGATGCCACCGAAGGCCCGCGAATCCCACTTGCTTTCCCGCGGCCCCTAATTCGAATAAGGGCGATAATGGCTGCTTTACTCGCCTCAGGCCGCGTGCGTAATCTCTCCGCCTCTCTGGTCGACTCCGAGCCACAAGCGACGATCGTCTGCCGGCCAGATGCCCACCGTTAGTGGACAGGGGCGCCGAGCGCTGGTACCCTAAGCAGAGGTCTCGCTTGATCACCCACCCGTCGCATCCGTCCATTTGCCGTTGAGGAGACAAATCATGAGAGCCACCGGTCCCGATCGTTCGCTCATCGAGTTATGGAGCCGCGGCAGCATGGCCGCGATGCTCGCCTGCGCACTTACCGTTTCTGCTTCGACGGCCGCGGAGTTGGGTGTTGAGGATTTCAAGTTCGACGGACCACTCGGCTCGGCGGGGACCACGATCAAGAAGATCGCCACAAACCATTTCAAGATCAGCCTGGGCCATGCGCCGGAGCACCCCGACTGGTGCAACATGCTCTACTTTCAGATTGTCCGCCATGCCAAAGGAAATGCGCCGCGGATCGATGTGGAATTCACCGGTGGCGATGCCTACCGCTTTAACCACAACTCGTGCACCTTCTCGTACGACCGCCAGCACTGGCAGCCCATGGCGTGGTGCGACCCTGACGAGCCGTCCAAACGGGGCGACAGTCTTTTGTTCCCCGAGTTCACCCAGGACACTGTTACCTTTGGCGCCCAGGTGCCCATGTCGTACGAAGAGGTTGTACAGCTGATGGACCGCTGGAGCGAACACCCGCACGCTACCGTTCACGTGCTGGGCAAGTCCTTGGGTGGGCGGAATCTCTATCGCCTCGAGGTGACCGACCCGCAAAGCCCGCATCGCCGAGCGCGCCGCTGGGTCCACTGGTTCGGCAACCAGCACCCCGGCGAGCACAACTCCCAGTGGCGGATGGTCGGTATGGTCGACTGGCTTTTAAGCGACCGCGGCGCCGACTGTCGCCAGCGGAGCGTTTGCCATTTCGTGCTGATGAGCGCCCCGGACGGGCCCTCGAACGGCTGGTATCGGGTGAATGCCCAGGGCGTCGACATGAACCGTTCCTACTTTCCCGGCGGGGCCGAGGCAAAGGACCAGGCCCATGAGGCCTACGTCGTACAGAAGGACCTGGAGACGTTAATGAAAGGCGACGCGCCCGTCACCGACGTGTGGAGCATGCACACGTGGGGCGGCCCGGTCGAGCCGATCCTGCTGGCCGGCCCGGAGATGGGCTCGGCGGTCGGGCCGTGGCGGAAGCTCAAGAAGATCCTCATCGGCAACGACCCCGAGAAGCTGATTGAGCCGCTGAAGGTCAGGGACGAGCCGGGGAACCCGAACCATTGGAATAACGGTCCGCACGTCCAGTTCGGCGTGACCAGCGTCCTGTGCGAAGGATCGGGAAGATGGACCTCGAAGCAGAAGAGCCTCGACGCCGGCGCCGTGTTGATGAAGAGCCTGGCGGAGTACTACGCTGGAATGAAGCCATAGGCCGCGGCGGCGCTCGGCGCGGATCTTCGATCTTCTCGTCGTTGGTGACGCCGACCACGTCCGGCCCGCGCCGGGGTGACGACCTGCTGACGGCGGCCGAGAAGGATTTGCAGGACTGCCTCGCAAGGTGACGGCGTGCTCTGGGCCTCCAGATTGAGCAGACCGCCGCCACCCGACAGCCGGTGTTGAAATCATGAGGGATGCCGCTTCGGAAATGTCAGCCCAGGCGCTGCTGTAATGCACGGATGGCTTGAGCCCAGAGTCTGCGGACGGTGGTGGGCGAGCGATTGAGCTGCTGGGCAATCTTGTCGAACGAGAGGCGGTCGCGATGACGCAACCGGATCACCGCTTGGTAATCAGCGGGTAGCTCGTCGAGTGCCTGCTGGAGGCGTTCGCATTCTTCGTCAAGGTGACTGCGTCCTGAACGAACCCCGGGCGGCGAACGTTCTGGCCAGGAGAGTTGGTCAGATCATCGCCGAGGTCGCGGCGGGCGGCTTCGAGATGCTTTTCGAGGCGGGCCACGACATCTGGGTGTTCCTCGATGACATTATCTTGTTCGGCAACGTCCTTTTCCAGGTTGTAAAGGGCCCGGTCCGCGAGCTTGTTGCCGCCTGGCGGAGCCGTAAGACGCAGCTTCCAGGGGCCGCTGCGGACCGCCTTGAGCTCGCCTTTGAAGTAGTAGAAGTAGGCGTCATGGTTTGCTCACAAAAAGGATTTGTCGGTCGATGTGAAGTCGGACTGACCGAAACTGAGCGAACGAGCGACAATCTGAACGCTCTGCACCAAGGGCTGGCCCAATCCTTCACGCGCATTCTCAGTACAGCACCACCGGCGTTGAGAGGAACACCGTGCCTTGATTGTGTCGACGCGCGGTATTGTCCAACAGAAACATGGAATCCCAGGCCACCGGGAAATGGATCTTGCCGTCCTCGGCACCTCCCCAATGGCCGCTGGCCGCGCTGAGCGGAAACTCGATATAGCGCCAATCGTTCCAGTCAATGGTTGGTCCACTCGGTTGCCAAGTCTGGCCCGTGGCATCCTCGACACGGAGCCGCGGACTGCATCGCTGGCCATCACCGTAAATCCACATGCCGAATCCGGTTGGTTTGCCGTCGATCGTGTGTGGTTGGCCCTGCGGTGGAACCAGACGCAGAAATCGCCAACCGCTGCCAAAGCGGTAGTCAACTCGTACTATACGGGTCGCGGATGACTTTCTCCGCCGCGAGTCCGACCAACGGGAGGACGGCTTGCGTCGGACAGCTTTCCATCCGGAAAAATCCAACCGCCTGAAATATACCTTCTCGGACGAATCGCCGAGTAGCGTCGGGGGCGCGACGAGCTGCATGTCCCATTCCGCCAAGACATCCGAGTCCCCCTCCGCGACCACGTGGCACGACTTGAGTAGTTCGCCATCCAAAAACACGATCCGTCGTGGCGCAACCGTGTACAACGTATTGCCCGACTGGTCCTCTAGCCGCAGCCCGACACGGCACTGGCCAGTCGGCGATGATTTCAGCGGAAATCGGATCTTCTGCTGAAATGTCCCCGCACCGATCTGGAACGGTTTCCGAATCGTCTCCAGATCCAGTCCCGTGGCATCCACCAGCTTTGCCTGGCCGCTGATTTCAGAATCGGTGAATTGTTGGATCCGTACGGTAACAGTTTTTCCGGGGCCGGGGATCAGCCATGCTTTCATGGGAAAGGCCGCCATCGCCGTTTCTAGCCGTGGATTGTGACTCTTTGCGGTCAAATACAGCGGAGCCCGTGACACGCGAACCGTCAGCGTCTCGCCGGTGGTGGAAATCGATTCTCGTGCTTTACCTACATGCGACATGACATCGAATTTGCACGCACTGGATGGAATGTGAATCTCATGTTCTTCCGAGGAAGTTGTCCAGGCTGCTAATTTCTGTTGTCGGCCATTGCTGAACAGCAACACGTAATCGTCAGGACGCTCGATGCGCACGCGCTTTCGGAAATGCGTACCCTTCAGCGCCCGGGTCAACGTCTGAGCTGCTAAATACGCCGGTTTGGGACCGTAGACGGGATCGCGATCGGCATGATACTGATGAGTGACGGTACCGAAGTGATGCTCCGGTTCTTCGGGGTCGGGGCCATCGTCATGCCAGTCATACCAAATGGAAAGCGGGATCTTGTGGGATAGGTTGATCAGCCACTGCCGCGGCAGCATGCGTCCTTGTTTGTCAAGATCGAATCCGTTCCATACGGACGAGTATCCCCACTCGGCGGACAGAATCGGAATCTCCTTGCCTTCGGAGGTGTAGTCCGCAATAAGTTGGCGCAGCTTGTGGTATTCGGGGATGACTGTTTCCGGCGGTGATTTGCGATACGGATGGACCGACACAGCATCCCAGTACTTCAGCAGGCCGGCCTCAAAACACCCTTCCAGAAACTCCAGATCGATGGTCGAGGTGGCGGGGCCGATGATGGCCTCTTGCGGAGCAGTTTGATGGATGGCCCGGCAGGCGGCCAACGCCATCGCTGTGTAATCATCGAGGTTCGGTTCCGGTTGCCAGAACTTCTTGATGTTTGGCTCGTTCCAGATTTCCCACAGGATACCTCGACCTTCAAAATGCGCCGCCGCCGCCGCCGCCCACCGCGCGTACGCCTTTCGACCTTCGAGGGTGGAAACCGAGCGGTCCGATTCGTACAAGTTATTGCTGTAGTCCAGAATGAACAGCGCGCGAATTCCGCGTGCTTCAAGCGCATCCATTAGCGTGTCGTAGGCCGAGAAGTCGTACTCGCCCTTCGTTCGTTCGGTGGCGCCCCACGTGAAGTCCATCCGCACCCAGCGAAATCCCCCGGTAGCCAGCATCTCCATCTCGCCGGGGCGTGGATTGGTGAAGTGGATATTGGTGCCCAGCCCCTCCAAGGTGCCAGTCGGCGGCAGCGAAGGATGCCGCGCGTCCGCCGGTTCCGCGCCGTGGGCGGCAAACTCCATCCAACAACTGAGCAAAGCCAGCGATACCAGAAAGCAGATTCGTCGCGTCATGAAAAAGTCCTGCTGGAAAACATGAGGAACAGGTTACAAGTCGATCCGTTAGCCCGGATACCTCACGGGGTGCGTAGGGACGTTCGCCAGAACGTGGGAAATACCTAATGGTTACGGCCACGCCCTGGCGAGCGCGGCCACGGCACGATGTAGGGCGATGTCTCGGCCCGTGAAAAACTCAGGTTAATGATCGCTATCTTACCGCACTGATGGATGCATGTCCAAACCGGGTAAACAGATTACGCGACCGCCCAGCAGAAACGTCCTCACCACAACGGCGGCACGCCAAGGCTGCATTCATACCGGTCGCGGGTGACTTTGTCCGCCGCGAGTCCGACCAACGGGAGGACGCCTTTCGCCGGGCAGCTTTCCATCCGGACAAGTTCGACCGCCTGAAATATATCCGCGGTCCTTACCAAACCGCTTGGAACAACGCTTGGGTCAGAGTTCTTGCTTGAATTGGACGAGAACGGATTCGAGGACGTCGAGCACTTGGGCGATATCCTCGGCCGAATGCTGGATCGAGTAACCGTGATGGAGCGGGCCACGGCGGTCTGCTGCAGGATATTGCGCACAGGCGCCGAGCGTTAAACTGCACACCGATGCAGGCTAGCGCTCAATGGGCCGCTCCCAATAACGCCCCCCCCCCAAACTCTGGGCACACGCCAACTTAGCTGCTATGTTGGGGCTGATTTACGCCGCGCAACATTCTGCACAGCGATGCGCGATAGCGCAAT
>JBNJEM010000539.1:0-5568 GCA_051745935.1 Planctomycetota bacterium | reverse complement strand
CAACGGGAGGACGGCTTGCGTCGGGCAGCTTTCCACGGGGGAAAAATCCAACCGCCTGAAATATAACCAATAACCAATAACCATTCAGGTTCGTGTGTCTGGCAAACGCCGCAGCTCATCCAGGACGCGCTGCATGTCACCCGGAATGGGAGCCTCGATGTCCATGGGCGTGCTGGTCGTTGGGTGGGTAAAGCAGAGTCGCCGCGCATGGAGCGCCTGGCGATCGAGCAACACGGTCGAGTCACCGGTTCGCTGGAGGTCTCCACGGGTCAGCGAGGCGCGGCCTCCATAAAGTCGATCGCAAAGAACGGGGCAGCCGATGTGGGCCAAATGAACGCGTATCTGGTGCGTGCGACCGGTTTTCGGCACCACGCGGAGGAGCGCGAAACGTCCAAAACGCTCGCTCACCTCGTAGAAAGTGAACGCCTGCCGCGTGGTGCGGTGGCGCGGGCGGATCGCCATTTTCTCTCGCTGGCACGGATGGATGCCAATGGGTTGTTCAATGCGATCCCGGTCTCGGTCCGGTTCCCCCACTACAATGGCAACATATTCTTTCTCGATGACCCGCCGCTCCCATTGAGCCGCCAGGGCCATATGAGCCGCATCGCTTTTCGCCACGACAATGACCCCGGATGTATCACGGTCCAGACGATGTACGATGCCAGGCCGGCACGCGCCGCCCACCGCGCTGAGCGTGGAAAAACGGTGGGCCAAAGCATTGACCAACGTTCCACCGCCGTGGCCTTTACTCGGATGCACCACCATTCCCGGCTGCTTGTTGATGGCAACCAGGTCGTCATCCTCGTGCAGGATATCCAGGGGGATTGGTTCAGCCTCTGGAATCGTGCGTGGCAACTCGGGTACGACCAGAACGACCTGTTCTCCCGCTTCCAACCGGTAGGCCGGCTTGGGACGTTTCCCGTCAACCGAGACCCCTCCCGCCGTGATGGCGCGGCGTAATTGAACCCGGCTGTGCGTCGGGCAATGTCGAGCGAGGAACGCGTCAAGGCGGATCCCCGCCTCGTGATGAGAAACCAACAGCTGTAGCGATTCAGGGGAAGACATATGCTTCAGGCGGTCGGGGTTGTCCAGGTGGAAAGCCGGGCGACGCAAGCCGTCCTCCCGTTGGTCGGACTCGCGGCGGCCGGCGTTTCCTCGGATTTCATCCCGAGGCTAAGCTATGGCCCGCCTTTGGCGTGCCGTGGAAGCTGGACCATTTCTCGCGCGTCCTTCCCGGCGGACGGCGGTCCGCGAACTCTACAGGTAATCGTTCACGGGCAGGAGACTGATATTCCCGGACGTTCGCACGTCCGTTGCACAGCTTGAAGGAAGGCTTTTCAAGGTGCAAATGCCACGGGCTTGTCGCCCTATTGCTCGGGGGTACCTGGCTCCTTCTTGGGCTCGTCAACTTTTGTAGGCTTCGTTTGATCAGTCTGGTCCGTTTCCTCCGATTCGTCGGACATATCCGGTAACTCTAGAGGCTGCAACGGCGTGGTTTTCGCGCCGCTGGCGTCTGTTTCTTTCTTACCAGGCAGGACGCTTTCGTCGCCGCCCGGAACGGGAGACTTGGAAGGTTCAGCCGCGTCCGGCTCTGTTGCAAATTGTTCCGTGAAATCAGTATCCGGGCCGGTGGGCAAGGTATCCAAACGGCTTCCAGGGGCGCCCAGGGCCCCGCCCGGGCCGCCCGGACCCGCCTTTGGTTTTTTCGGCACGGGCTCCTTCGCCGCCAGCCACTCGTACCACTGTTTGGTCTTGTCCTGGGACAAATCGTCGATCCGCCGCTTCGCCGCCTTGGCCAAGGCGGAATCGGGCTTGGCATCCACTACCTGCTGGTAGTGCTCGATCGCCTCGTCCAACCGACCGGTGGCTTCCAGGGCCTGAGCCAATCCGAAGTGCGTTCGCCGTTTGACCATGGGACTTTTCTCGATCAAGTCTCGCGACAGCACTTCGTTATAGGTCTTAATCGCTTCATCGAGCGAGGTTTCGGCCGTGGCCTTATCCTGAAACAGCATGCGAACCCCTTGATTGGCCTGGATATCGGCCTCCGTCAATGCCGCCCAAAGCCCCGCCTTCGTATCAGAAAAGTTGTCGGAGACCCGACTCAATGTTTCGATCATATTGCCCTCGGGATTGGACGCGGCGAACATGTAGGTCCGCCAGGCTTCCGCCGCCAGCGTCTTTTTCTTCGCCGTCCAGTAGTACCACCCCGCAGTGACGGCCACAACGGCCAAGACCGCGAAGGCCGCGGTTGTCAGATACGGCTGAGCGTTCTCATACCACTGTCCCAAGTGATCCGCCAGAGCGTTCGTTTCCAATTCGTGTCGTCGTTTCGATTTCATGGCATTTATACCGCTGTCGGGTCCGCCTGACACGAGGCCTCAGGGAAGGATGACTCATCCCATCCCGGCCGCTTTTTGCCGGCAATGCTTGACCACAGGCGTGTCAGTATTTGTATCAGTCGTGATTTGTATCAGTCGTGGCCGTGTAAAGTGTGTGTCCACGTATCACGATACGGATTCTCCGCCGCAAGCCGGACCAATGGCGGGACCAAATCTGAACAGGATCCCTTTCCAACCGGACACGTCTAGCTGGCAGCAGCCTCATCCCGAAACCGCAATCATGGATGCCCCCCCATATTGGTCGCGGCGGTAAATGATTTCCGCGGGCCGCGAGAGCACGGACGTCACGGTAAGAGTATAGGCCTGATTTGAGAAAACCGTCAATAGCGGGCAGGTTTTCCACGGGGGGAGCCCCTTTCGCCAGAACGGATTCATGATACGATCTGGGCCCATGGCTCCGCTGAATCCTTCTCAAAAACAGGCTGTCACGACGTTTTCCGGGCCGTTGCTGGTTCTGGCCGGCGCGGGAACGGGCAAGACGTCCGTGGTCACGCATCGGATCGCTGAACTGATCCGGCACGGGACCCCCCCGGACCGGATTCTCGCGGTGACGTTTACGAACAAGGCGGCCCACGAAATGCAGCAGCGGGTGGGTACCCTGCTGGGCAAGCGACTGAAAAGCCGCCCCCAAATCTCAACCTTTCACGCTCATTGCTTGCGGATACTGCGGCGGCACATTCGGCGACTTGGTTACCCGCAACAGTTCGCCATTTACGACCGAGGCGATCAGGAGGCGTTGGCCCGGTCCGTGCTCCGCGACCTTCGACTCGCTGGCCAATCCCTGCGGCCCAGCGATCTCCTGTTCCAGATCAGTAACTGGAAATCGAGTTGCATCCGGCCCGACGAGGCTGCCACTTTGGCTCAAACCGATAAACAGCATTTGGCCGCCACGGCTTTTCGCCGATATCAACGGGCACTCAAAAATGCCGGAGCGGTGGACTTTGATGACATTTTACTGTGCACGGAGGACCTGTTCGCCGAGCACCCCGACGTACTGAGAGAGGAAGCGAATCGGTTTGACTACTTGCTGGTCGATGAATACCAGGATACCAACGGCAGCCAGTACCGCATTGTCCGGTCGCTCGCCGCCACGCATCGCAATCTATGCGTCGTCGGGGATGACGACCAATCGATCTACGCGTGGCGTGGTGCCGACGTGCAACACATTTTGCGATTCAATCGGGATTGGCCGGACGCCACGGTCGTCCGCCTGGAAGAGAACTATCGCAGCACCAACCAAATCATTGAATATGCCAACCGTCTCATCGTATTCAACAAAACACGCCACGATAAAACGCTTCGAGCGGCCCGGCCGGGTGGCGAGAAACCTCGAATCTTGCAGTGCAAGGACGAGACGCAAGAAGCGAAAGCCGTCGTCGATGACATCCGTCGCCAGCTCCGAAAGCCCGATATGGATCCCGGCGACATCGCCATCTTGTTTCGCACCAATGAACAACCGCGGGCTTTCGAAGCGGAAATGCGACGTGTCGATGTCCCGTACGTCTTAATCGGTGGCACCTCGTTTTTTGATCGCAAGGAAGTCAGGGATATTCTGGCATACCTCAAACTACTGATCGCGCCCCGCGACGAAACGTCCCTGCTGAGAATTATCAACACGCCGCCGCGAGGCATCGGTTCCCGCACCGTGGAAACGCTGATGAGTACCGCCGTGGAGCAGGAGTCACGCGTGTGGGACGTACTGTCGTCCCCGGACAAGACAGCGCATGCCACTCGTAAACTACCTCGCAAAGCCGCCACCGCTCTCGAGCCACTGGTCACGCTACTCAAAACATACCAGGCGCGTGTCAAGTCCCGCGAAACCTCCCTGGCCGAGCTCGTGCGCCACTTGATCGAGCACATTGGGTACGAAGCAGAGCTACAGCGCTTGTATGACGATCCGGAGGAACGGCAACGACGATGGGATTCCGTCCAGGATGTCGTCAACGCTTTGGCGGAGTTCGAAGCGAATCACGACAAACCAGGGCTCAGCCAATTCCTTGACGACATGGCGCTAACAAGTCGAGAATTTGGCAATAACAAGGAAGACCAGTTGAATCGTGGCTCGGTCTCCCTCATGACCTTGCACTGCGCCAAAGGGTTGGAGTTTCCCCAAGTCTACATGGTGGGGATGGAAGAAGGACTTCTTCCCCATCGTCGCAGCATCGATTTGGAGGGGCACGCGATTGATGAAGAACGACGCCTCTGTTATGTGGGGATCACCCGGGCCCAGGAGCGAGTGACCTTTTCCTTGGCACGCACACGTCGCAAATGGGGCAAACCGCGAGAAACCATGGCCAGCCGTTTCCTGTACGAACTGACCGGACAGGCCGAGCGAGCACCGCACCGGCGCGCGCGCAGCACGGACGGACCACCCAATAAGCCGAAGGGCCATCGGCGATCCGCCAAACGCAGGCCTTCTTGACCCTCGCCGACATCGCTCGACCGCGCCTCGTCCTGGGCTGGCCAAAATCCCGGAAATTGGGTAAGCCAGCGGGAGTAGGCTTACAGCATTTGTTGCGCGTCCCCGCTTCAAACACTGGACCTCTCCCCACCCACGCCGTGACGATCATCAGCGGTGCTCCAGGTGCCATGATCGGCCCACGGATGGCAGTAGGCCCCACGGATGAAGAACCGGAAGACGCCGCGCGCCTTCTTACCGGCGTGAGCCCCGTCCGCCGTGTTCCCTTTGGTCCTTTCGGTCCCGCAGGTCCTTGATTCGAGGCGGGCAAGGATGCAACAAAGTGGGTTACAGGCTACAGCCGGTTGGTCGGTGCTTAGCTCACGAGCCTGATTCACCCACGAGATGAACTCGTGGGGGTCTGGCGGGGTTGGACGCCGGGCTTAGCTCACGAGTCTGATTGACCCACGAGGTGAACTCGTGGGGGTCTGGCGGGTTGGACGCCGGGCTTAGCTCACGAGCCTGATTCACCCACGAGGTGAACTCGTGGGGGTCTGGCGGGTTGGACGCCGGGCTTTAGCTCACGAGCCTGATTCACCCACGAGGTGAACTCGTGGGGGTCTGACGGGATGGACGCCGGGCTTAGCTCACGAGCCTGATTCACCCACGAGATGAACTCGTGGGGGTCTGGCGGGGTTGGACGCCGGGCTTAGCTCACGAGTCTGATTCACCCACGAGGTGAACTCGTGGGGGTCTGGCGGGGTTGGACGC
>JBNJEM010000538.1:0-5573 GCA_051745935.1 Planctomycetota bacterium | reverse complement strand
CCGCACCGATGACCGACAGGGTGGCGTCCCCACCCACCTCACCACCAAGATAGATCGTGGCGGTATCGCTCGAGCTGAACGTGTTGTCCGTCAACTCCTGCACCAGCGCGGGCGTCGTATGCACCGGATCGGTGCCCGTGAACTCATTTCCGTCGATGGACACGCCGGGCGCTGAGAGTGTCAGGTAACCGGTGCGCAACACGCTGTTCTCCATCGACCCGCTGCTGCCGTTGTCGTACTGGATCCAGTTCGACGAGATATCGCAGGTATCCAAGTCGACCTGGCTGCCGGCCCTTGCAAAGAGTTCCGTTCGATTCGTGAAGGTAGCACCACCGGCGATGAACGCGCCGTGGATGTTCATTTCATAACCGGCGCCGGAATGGCCATAGCCCTGCGTGTGCACCTCGACGCCGGGGGCAACGGTCAGCGTGGCGCCCTCGGTGACCGTGACGTGATTCTCCAGACTGTACCGGCTGGCCGCACCGATGACCGACAGGGTGGCGTCCCCACCCACCTCACCACCAAGATAGATCGTGGCGGTATCGCTCGAGCTGAACGTGTTGTCCGTCAACTCCTCCACCAGCGCGGGCGTCGTATGCACCGGATCGGTGCCCGTGAACTCATTTCCGTCGATGGACACGCCGGGCGCTGAGAGTGTCAGGTAACCGGTGTGCAACACGCTGTTCTCCATCGACCCGCTGCTGCCGTTGTCGTACTGGATCCAGTTCGACGAGATATCGCAGGTGTCCAGGTCGACCTGGCTGCCGGCCCTTGCAAACAGCTCCGTTCGGTTGATGAAGGTAGCCTCTTGGGCATTGAGCGTCCCGTATACGTTGAGTTCATAGCCGTCGCCGGAGTAACCGTAGCCCTGCGTGGAGACCTCGACACCCGGAGCAATGGTCAGACTGGCATTCGGATTCACCGTGAGGTGGCCGTCAATGACGTACGGCTCGGAGGTGTCGTCCCACACTGTGTCACCGGCGATGTAGCCACTCCAATTCGAGAGCATCCGCCGGTCTTCCAGGAGCTCCATTCGCAGTCGTCGCATTCTGGCAGGCGCGCGGTACCTTGATCCCCCTGTGCGGTATTTCCGCTCCAAGGAACTCAAGAGACCTCCGTGGCGCCGTCGCAACGCGGGACGACGGAAACGAGCTTGCGTGTGCCGTTTCATGAGCTGATCTCCGATCTACAAGCCTGCCGGGTTTCGGGAGTACGAAGGTCTGAAGTCAATGGCGGCGTGGTCGAACTGTTGTGATTGCGTTAGGGCACGGCTCGCGCGTCTCACCACGACCATCTCCAGTGCCTCGACCTTGTAAAACTGCGGCCATTGTATCGAACTAACCACGAGATGCAATCACGGAACAGGTGTTGGGAGGAACCGTCTTTGCTCACCACCTCGTTCAGCAGGCCGTCATCAAGAAAGGCGGCGTCATCGGTGTCCGCCGGGTTTTCGAAGTAACGGTCAACGGCGTTTTCGCGCTCGCGACGAGTGCGTTCCCTGGCGGGGTTGATCGGAATCGAAGCTGGCATCCGCCCTGGGGAATGACCGCGGTTGCCAGCCAGCAGCCCCGGCATCTCGATGTTGTCCCGGTCCAGGGATGTGTCGTCGCCAAGGGTGGAGAAAGCCGTTTCCATCATGTCGCTGCTTACCTTGTCCCGCCGGGAAAAGTCAAGCGACATCCCATCGGCAACCGGTACAGCGGGCATTGGCACCGCCGCTAGCGCCTGGTCGCCGTTACCGGACGGCGGTACGGACGCCCGTCGGTCCGAAAGGAGCTGGAAACTCGCGGTTGCTTCCCCTTCTCCGTCCACCGTGCCGGACCCTGCCGAGTTCAGGTCGTCGATCACGTGAAGGGCGTCGATTGGGGAAACCGTACCGTCCCCGTTGACGTCGAGGTAGAACGCGGATGTGTCCGGGACGGTCGAAAGCCAGTCGCTTTCCGGGTCGTTTAGATACCGGATGACAAGCAGGGCGTCGCTGGGAGAGACGTAACCGTCATCGTTCACGTCGGCCGGCGTGGTGGAATTTCGCCCAGTCACACCGTGTCTCACACCTTGTCCCGGCGGCACCAAACCTGCTTCAGCCGCTCTTTCATGGTCGGAGCCCAGGGCGGTGGCCGGGTCGCGCGCCGGCGCCTCACTCATGGAAGGCGTTCCCGCCCCGGCCGCCGCTACCGCCGTTCCCTCACGTTCCGGCACCCCCGGCTCGCCGCTCGGCAGAAACTGCCCAAAATGGCTGGCCAGGATGCTGACGTCGCTCGCGACCACGTTGCCGCTGCCGTCAAAGTCCACGAACGGTGAGTACGTTTCGCTGGTCCCGCTTGCAAACGATCCAAAGGCCGATGCCAAGACGCTCACATCCGCCGCCACCACGTTGCCGCTGTGGGTTGCATCGCCCGGCAGCACGTTGAAGCGGAATGAGAAGTCGCCTCCCGGCACCGTGTCGCCCGAGGCCGTTTGGCCGTCCCGGTCGGTGTAATCCCCGTCGAGCGGCAAGCCGGAACCGGTGGCGGTGACGGCATCGGAGAGCATCAACCGGTACTTGTCAGCCTCCAGCGCATCAAACGTCCATGTCCCCGTACACGTCTCCGCATCGTAGACCAACTCGCTGGCCGTGAGCTCGTTCGAATTGGTTCCGATCAGGGTCAGGTCGCTTGGCTCGACGGTCACCTCGTCGCTGAAGGCGAGTCGCACCTGCGAAAGCCCGCTCCACGGCAACGCGTGCAGCTGCTCTGTGTCGGTGGGGATCCTGTAATAGCCGTCCGGGTCGGCCATGTCTGCGGCGTGCAGCCAATCGCCAAACTTCGGTTCCCAACCGCTCGAGGCCGCGTACACGCCCGTGACCACCGGCGGCGGAGCCTGTCCCAGCAAGACCAGTCGCGTCGAAGGCGTTGTCATGTGATCGGACGCGAGGGTCGCATCGGCCTCGTCGACACGGCCGTCCCGATCAATATCGTACGGGCTCATATATGGAATCCCAATGTCCGCGTCTGCTCCGCAGGGACAATCGAGAGTCGTCACCGCTGTCGTGTGAGCTTCAATCGCGGCGACGTCATGCTGATCGACCAGGGCATCAAAGGTTGAATTCCCTGTTTCGCCAATCGCGTTGCCGACGTAGAACACATCATCGTCAGCCAAACCGAGGCTGCCTCCGTTTGCATCCGAAAGCACCGTAACTTGCAGCCACTCCTTTTCGATCGCATGGTCCGGCCAGGTCAGTGTGACCCGAAAACTGCCCGCCACGCCCTCGCCTGGCCGAACCGTGATGTTCGTCGGGTTCGGGCCGGTGCCCCAACTGCTCGAGTCCCGCGAATTGCCCACCTTAAACACGAAGTCATCGGCTGTCGGCATACCGGCGAGCGCGGCGATATCGAGCATGACGCCGTTGATCCCCGCACTGTAGCTGGTGTAGTTGGCAAACGTCGCGGTCTCACCGGGCAGCAGTGCCGTTTTACTGGGATCGATGGCGTTGTCATCAGCGTCGTTCGCCGCGGCATCGTGGCCGTCGAATGCGGAATCATTGTAAAAGATATGCCGGTCGACCACGGCGGTCTCACCGAACGGAACGATGATCTCGACATGGTCGTTCCCGCACCACATGGTCCAACTGACCGTGCCGCTGTCGCCCCCTCCCAACGCCGGCAAACTCACCCAGCCGCACAGCGCGAACAACGCGTTGAAGCAGATGACGTCATCAATGACATGGATGCCCGAGTATCCGGCCAGTTCCTCTTCCCAGTCGTTGATGCGGTAATGCCACGGCACCACCTCCCCGGGAAGCGGGTCCACGTCCACGTACAAATTGCCGGCCGTGATCTGGCGGCCGTCCGGCAAGATGCGGTTGCTGACACCCACCGCCGATAACGTGTCGTCCACTTCGATGAACACGTCGCCGCCGCGGCTCCGCGGATCGAAATCGGTGCGGATCCGAAACGCCATGCGGTCGCCGCTGATGCCGATCTCGATGCCATGAATCTCATAATCGTCCGGAAAGCCGGCCACCACGTCACCGATCGGATCCTCCACCGCGTAAACCTTCTCGAACATTTGCACGAGCCGGGGTTCACTGGGGCAACTGATCATCGCCCCCTCGCTGTCGGTCAAAAACGCATACAGCTGATAGGTCCCGTGGCTCAATTCCGGCATTTCGACTTCCATCGAATCGCCGTCGCCGTCGGCGTCCTCATCCGCGCCAATCACCAGCGGCGTGTACCCGTTCGTCGGATCCGTGTCCGTGTCCAAGACCACGTTCACCAGCGCGCTGACATCTTCCGCCGCGTCCCGCCACCCGACGTCGATCATCATGCCCGGCTCGACGAAAATGCCACAAATCGGGGCCGTCATTTGGACGAACGGTTTCACGCACAGCCCCAGTACGGCCGTATTGTTCTCCTCGGTCGTCTCCAACTGGTCGTCACCGCTGTCCACGTGAACAATCAAATAGTAGGGACCGTCGACCGAAAGGTCGTTCGGCAGGGTGACGGTCACGGCCGCCGGATACGTTTGGCCCGCTTCCAGCGGGCTGTCCAGTTGGACGGGTGAACTGCGAAGGAGCCGATCGCCTGCATCCAGAACCTGATCGGTCGAGAAGTAAACCGCATCGGTCCAGTCCACCTCGCCTTGATCGACCGTATCCCCGGGCCCGTTATTCCGCCCATCCCAGGCCAGTGAGACGGGGGTCCCCGGGCAAAAACACTCTCCTTCGTAGTCCTCCTCGGTGATGCGGAAGTTAATCGGCTGTAGGTCGCACTTTTCCGGGATGACCGTAATGTCGAACGTCGCCGGCAGCGACCAGAGCTGACCATCGCTGACACGAAACTCGAATTGATCCGGACCGGTGTAGCTTGTGTCCGGCGTATACTCCCACGTGTCTGTCTTGTCATCTCCTGCGTCGTCCAGCCAACCGTGTTCCAAACGCCCGGGCGTGGCGGGGTTGGCCCACAGCACCTCGAAGGTCAGCTCGGCGTCCTCAGGATCACACCCCCGCAGCTGAAGCGGGTTATCCTTCGAGTCTTGCAGCACGGTGATTTGGTCGGGGATCGCTTGCGGCGGGGCGTTGGTCACTTCAAACCCGGCCACGAAGTTCCCGCCCGCGATTCCGTCGCCGCTGGGAAGGTCGTCCACGTCGCCGTCCCGCGGAAACTCGCCGTCAAGCGGGACGTTCGCGAGACTGAGCATTTCGTCGCGGCCGGTTACGCGGTACACGTCCCCGGGCAGGGCTCCGCAGATCATATCGCTGATCACCAGCACCGCCGGCTGTCCCGCCCCGCCATACTCGACGCGTAGGATATCCCAGCTCACATCGTCCGCCGTATTGCCCGCCGGGTCCTCGTCCTGGAAGATCCCGTCTCCACCGCTGCCGACCAGCTCCCAGTTATTGACGTTTTCCACCGTGGAGGGGAGCATATCGACATTGAACCACACGCTGATTTCCGTCAGGGAAACGGGTTCGGCCGAGCCCGGTTCCGGCTGCATGTCGACCACGACCGGCAAGGCCGGCTCGCCCTCGCAGGTTTTGCTCGCTTCGACCGTCCCGCCATAGGCGCCCATGTTGATGCGCTCGCCGTTCGGAC
>JBNJEM010000537.1:0-5576 GCA_051745935.1 Planctomycetota bacterium | reverse complement strand
GTTTCACGTTTTTCGCTAATGGGTAGCCCCCTCATTGTTTTCCCGTTTCGGTCCGTGGCGGCTTGGGCCGCCACGGACCGAAACGGGGCGATGGCGCGCACAACCGCGTTATTAGCGTGGAACGTAACGGACCACGGGACAAGCCCGTGGCATCCATGCGGACTTCCTGTGTCCAGGCCGCTCAAAGAACCTCACACGTTTGGACTTTGAGCTATAAAAATTCGATCGGGTCTGATTATCGGTTTGGCGTCATCGTGCCAAAGCGGCGAACGCAAGGCGCTATCGCCGCTTGCGGGAGGCCATCCCAGCAGCGCGCGCCGCCGCCATGACGTTACGCCAGGACCAAAGCCATCAGGACGATCGCGACCATGACGGATGCCACCCCGATCTTGCCGAGCGTTCCCATGAGTCGTCCCCAAAAGGCCGCCTTGCCCACCTCCCAATTCTCTTCGGCCGGTCGTCCTTGCCACTGCTCACCGATCATGGCCCCAGCCATCGCCCCAAATGCGGCACCCAGCACGACCGCAATAAGGGGACCAACCACTGGAATTGGAAATCCCAACACACCACCACCGATTCCCCCCAGAATTGATCCACACAGAGACAGAAACGCCGAGCTTTTTCGGGCTCCAGCTCGTCTCGCGCCAACGGCCGCCGTCAGCGTCTCAATCACCTCCCCCAACACGGCCAGGGCGAACAGCACGCCCACGGTCAGCCATCCCACATCGACTCGCCACTGGTCGGGAACGAGGTAGGAATAAATCGCCGCGGCCACGACGATGAGCCATGTACCGGGCAAGGAAAGCAGCGTTAACATCCAGCCCGCGACCAACAATAATGCCATGCTGACGCACGCGATGGCCGGCACGATATACTCCATGCACTTTCCTCCTATACACGTCCTCGGTGCCAGAAACGAACCTAAGGGGTTGCTCGAGAATAACTTGCGCGATTTCACGTCGGACGGCTAGAGTATTACTCGATTTCGTGTGGCCTTTCCGGCGTTGTAGCCGTTCACGGGTGCCGCTACACGGCTTGGACACGCAAGGCCCGCATGGATGCCACGGGCTTGTCCCGTGGTGGTTCACGCTCGCCGCTACACACCGGCCAGACACACCACTGCTGCCTGTCGGTAGCGTGGAACGTAACGGACCACGGGACAAGCCCGTGGCATTTGCACCTCGAAAAGCCTTTCCTCAAATGTGCAACGGACGTGCGAACGCCCGCGGACATCAGTGTTTTGCCCGTGAACGGTTACCCGGCGTTTTTCCGCCAGTGCAAGTTGTTGCGAAGCCAGGCATTGGATCGATCCTTAGCCGATGTTAGCCGATTTTGCAAGCGGAAAACCACCGGCGAACCACGCCCAAACACCTCACATATGGTACACTTCCGCAGGTTGCGACGCGTCCCGTACCCCCGGTTTTGACCTTCTGGTCATCGTACAGGGGCCGCCAACCATGGTCGGCGACCTTCGCCGGACGCGAGACATCTTCCGCTGTGTCGCCATCATCCGCCGGGAACGAAAAGATATCTCAGGCGGTTGGATTTTTCCGGGTGGAAAGCTGCCCGACGCAAGCCGTCCTCCCGTTGGTCGGACTCGCGGCGGAGAACGTCATCCCCGACCGGTATAGAGTGGAACGTGGGCCATCGGGTCTGCCCGGTTGCGTGCCCGCCTTTTGCGCCGCGTGGCATCGGCTTTCGAGAAAGCGGGACCGTCACGGGGCACGGCATCCCTGTCGGCGCCATGGAGGTTCGTTGCCTGGCGACGGTCGAAAAGAACATGGGCCCACCCCCCTGGATGCCGGTTCGCGGTTTGACATACCTTACACGGTTTTACAGCCTGTAACAAAACCGAGCTCTCGCTTCCAAAACCCCTTGGATTACGGAACATCGGCATGGTTTTGTTATCGGTTCTTAATTATGGCCCTCTGATTCTGGCTCTTGGAGATTGTTCATGACTTCACGCTTGGCTTTGTTTGCATCGTTCCTTCTACTCACCGCCTCGCCCCCCGCGGCCTTTTCAGCCCATACGGTCAAACTCGTTTCCTCGCCGGCGGTATCGCCCGACGGAAAACACGTTGCGTTTTCGTGGCGGGAGGATATCTGGATCGTGCCGGTCGGTGGTGGCCAAGCCAAACCATTGACGGCTCACGAGGCGGCGGATCGTCAACCGATTTTCTCGCCCGATGGCGAGCGGATTGCTTTTATCAGTAATCGCGAGGGCAGCAACCAAGTTTATATCATGCCATCTTCGGGCGGTGAAGCGAACCGGCTGACGTTCCACACGCAAGGGTATTCGTTGCAGCAGTGGTATCCGGACGGCGAGTCAATTCTGACCCGAGGGGCTCGCGATCACTTTTGGCGGAACGGTGAGCGTTTCTTTACCATTCGCACGAAGCCCCAGACGGGCGAAACGCTCTTGTTCGACGCACACGGCCACGACGCGGCCATCTCGCCGGACGGAAAATCCGTTTTGTTTGTTCGCGAGGGAACTCGCTGGTGGCGCAAAGGCTATCGGGGCAGCCAAGCGGGTCAAATCTGGTTGTACACCATTGGCGAGCAAAAGTTTCGCAAGATCGCCGAGCATCCCACCGGCTGTCGCTATCCGATGTGGGATCCGAGCGGAGATCAATTCTATTACGTGAGCGGCAAAGAGGGGGGCGTCTTCAACTTGTGGCGGCGGAAACTCGACGCTGAGCCGGCGAAGGCGCGACAACTGACCGAATTCACCGATGATTCGGTCGTCTTTCCAGCCATCTCGCGGAATGGTTCCGTCATTGTGTTTCGCCATCTGTTCGATCTGTATTCGTTTCGACCGGGCAAGGATAAAACGCCGAAAAAGATCAAGATAACCTACTCGGGCGATGAACATCGCAAGCCAACGTTGCACCGCACGCTCAAAAAAGCCACGGACGTGGCGTTCTCCCACGACGGTTTGGACGTGGCGTTCATCGCCGGGGGCGACGTTTGGGTCATGGATACCGAGCTGCGGGAACCGAAGCAGGTGACCGACACGGCCGAGGAAGAACGAGACCTCGTGTTCTCGCCCAATAACGATGCGTTGCTGTTCGTCAGTGACAAGGAACAACAGTCGGACATCTGGTCGGCAACCCGCGATAATTCGGACCAGTATTGGTGGCAAAATGACACGTTCAGCCTGCGGAAGCTGACCGATGACAGCGATGTCGAGGGATCTATCAGCTGGAGTCCGACCGGCGACCAGGTTGCGTTCGTGAAATCGCCCGGCGACCTATGGGTCATGAAGCCTGACGGAACGGGTGCCCGCCGGGTCATCGAATCATGGAACGCCCCCGATTATGATTGGTCTCCGGACGGCAAGTGGTTTGTCTATTCGGTCAGGGACAATAACTTCAACAGCGAAGTCTTCATCGCCCCCATCGACGGTTCCCGCGAACCATTCAACCTCTCCATGCATCCACGCGACGACAAGTCCCCCGTCTGGTCCCCCGATGGTTCTCGGATTGCCTTTACCGGAAACCGAATCGCGAAGGAGGTTGACGTTTACTATGTCTTCCTGCAGAAGGCGAAAGAGGATGAGAGTTCGCGGGATCGTAAACTCGAAAAAGCCCTCGAAAAAATGAAAAAGGCGCGGAAACGGTCCAAGAACGACCCCGACGACGGGAAATCCAAGAAGCGGGAGACGGGAGAGAAGCAGGACGAGGAAAAAGAGCAACCGGATCAGGAGAAGAAGGACGAAAAAGGATCGGAAGAAAAAGAAGACGACAAGTCCAAAGTCGAGCCCGTGGTGATCGACTTCGATGGGCTGCGGGACCGGATCCATCGCATCGCCGTGCTCAACTCCCGAGAAAGTCATTTGTTTTGGTCGCATGACTCGAAAAAGTTGGCGTTCATCGCCACGGTGGAAGGCAAACGCGGAACCTATACCGTTGAATTTCCAAGTAACTTGAAGCCCAAGTTGCTCACGAGCAGGACGGGGACGAACGCCAAATGGATCAAACCCGGCAATCAAATCCTTTGGCTTTCCGGAGGCGTGCCGACGAGTTTTTCCGCGTCAAATGGCAAGACCGCATTGTATCAATTCAGCGCGCGGCAAGCGACGGACGTGGCCACGCGCTACGAAACCACGTTCATGCAATGCTGGCGATACATGCGTGACAGTTTCTACGACGCGCGCCTGAATAACCGGAACTGGGATGCCATCTACCGCAAATACGCCTCGACGGCGCGCGAGGCCATCGATCCGTCCGCCTTGGCGGATGTCGTGAGCCTCATGCTCGGCGAACTCAACGCCTCCCATCTCGGCTTCCGTCCAAGATCATCCGGCTCGTCCGCTTCCAACGACTGGCACGATACGACCGCGCACCTGGGCCTGCGGTTCGATCCCCGCCACAACGGCCCCGGCCTCAAGGTCCGCGACGTGATCCTGGATGGGGCGGCGGACAAAGCTGGCTCGCGAATTTCCGCTGGGGAAGTCGTGTTAAGCGTGGATGGGCAAGATGTCGATCCGGCCATGGATTTGACCAAGGTTTTGAACGGCCCGCTGGAACGGGACATCACGCTGCGAGTGGAAAACGCCGAGGGCCAAGAACGGGAGGTCGCCATTCGTCCCATGTCGTATGAAAACGCCCGCCGCGGCCTCTATGAAATGTGGATTCGCCACAACCGAGACGTCGTGGACGAAGCGTCCAACGGCCGGCTGGGCTATCTCCACATCCGCGCCATGAACATGGGCAGCTTCTATCGCTTCGAACAAGAACTCTACAAAATTGGTTGTGGCAAGGACGGATTGGTCATCGACGTGCGCGAAAATGGTGGAGGGGCCACGACCGATCACTTGCTCACCGCCCTCACGCAACCGGATCACGCCATCACCGTGCCTCGGGAGGGCGGCCCGGGCTATCCGCACGACCGCCGGGTTTACGCGACGTGGAAAAAGCCCATTGTTGTTCTCTGTAATCAGAACAGTTTCAGTAATGCCGAGATTTTTAGCCACGCCATCAAGACGTTGAAGCGAGGGCGACTCGTGGGCGTTCCCACCTCCGGGAGCGTGATCAGCACGGGAAGCACCTCGGTGATGGACATGGGCCATTTGCGAATACCGTTCCGCGGCTGGTTCCTGCTCAAGACCGGCGCCGATATGGAACTCAACGGCGCCGCGCCCCACGTCACCCTCTGGCCCATGCCCGGAGAAATACCAACCGGCAAGGACCGTCAATTGGAAAAGGCCGTGAAAATGCTTGAAAACGACGTCAAACGGTGGAAAAAACGGAAACAACCTGAACTCCAAACCGCTGCCGAAAAACGGGCCACGAGCCAGTGACCAAGCGGCGAACGGAGACGCCGTGAAGGCAACTGCGTTTCGGACCATTGCGGCTGGCTATCATGGCTCGCCCCCAAAACGAGCCCTGGAAAGAAGTCAGGGCAGTTGCAGCCGTTCACGGGTGCCGCTACACGAGATGGACACGCAAGGCCCGCATGGATGCCACGGGCTGGTCCTGGGATGGGGAAAAACTTTAGGTCCTTGTGGCCCGTTTTGTTGCGCCTTGCGTCCTGGCCCGCGTCGAATCAAGGACCTCAGGGACTGAAAGGACCAA
>JBNJEM010000536.1:0-5596 GCA_051745935.1 Planctomycetota bacterium | reverse complement strand
GGCTGGTAAACCTCCCGGACGCGTGTCCACGGGCCGAGCCACCTCGGTTGCACCGGCTCATCGGCCGCGTGTTCCGGACCGTTACGGGACAAAGCGTGGCGAGGTCGCTTTACGGGGAAACCTTATGAGAAACGCCGTACGTTACGCATTCACCATCATTTTGTCACTTCTTCTGGGCGCGCACTTCCTTCGTTCAAGTCTTCGGGCTGGCCGTCTACGCTGCTTTCTTGACCGAATGGTTGGTTGCTCATCGCTCGACCAAAACGCTCCGCCGCCTCGGCCCGCCGCCCCGGCATCACCTGCACTCTATGCGGCGACTGCCTTGCGGCCTGCGACAAGAATCAGATCCACTATCGCTTTCCGGAACTCACCACCGACACGGGGGTGGTCCTCCATGCAAAGTCTTCGGGATGTGTGCGGCCCCGGACGCTTAAGCCGCGGACGACCGGGCTATCAATTCCCGACGGGCCTCGCCGCGAGGTGTCGTCATTAACTTCCGTGGTTTTGGTCGCCGTTTGATGGCTCGCGGTTCCCCTCGGTTCGGACGATGACCAACTCGTCGACCTGTTACTGACACGGCTGGGCGCATCCGAAATTGAGGAGATTAGACGCCACATTGTCGATTATTCGCACGGCAGTGTAATGATTACAGAAGGCTCAGTTGCAATTGAAAGTGCCAGTTTTCGGCAACGGTTGTCGCGTCTATCGGCCACGTTGGTACCGAGCGGCGATTTTCGCCAAACATTCTCGGCAGAATTCGAATCCAGTCTCGTCCAACCCAGCGGTTGTAGGCGAGAACCTCATGACGCAGTTACGGTTCTTGCAGTGGTAATCGTCTGACAACCGTAGGTCTGGCGTTGCGATCCCGAAGAGATGAGCCAGTTCATGAATCACCGTCTTGATCATACGAACCTGGAAGACAGCTTGGTGCTCTGACCGAAGACGGAAAGTCGAAACGATGCCGATGTTGCGATTCGGGTAATAGACCCGTCCATGCAAATAGTTCTTCAGGTAACCCCTCGTTGTTTCTCCAGTCAGATCAATGTCTGTTAGGATAAGTGTCGGTACTTCTTCGCGCGCCGTGCGAAGTGCGAACGGCAAGACATATTGACCACTCGCTTCCTCGTAGTACCCTTCTACATATTGCGCTAGTTCACCTATCCCTAAAGCGCGACTGGTTTGCACCGACACCGCAAGGGGAAATGATTCGGTAAGAGCATTTGTGATAACCGGGACGAGCGAACGCAATATTTGCCGTCTTTGTGCGGAGCAAGCTGCAAGCAGCAACTGGATGGTCCGCGGACATTGGAAAGTCGAAGAGAGAGGATGTGCACCTAACCACCACCGGTTTCTCGGTTCAGCCGAACCGTCCCGTGTCTCCCCCAACAGGAAACGTTGCATCGCTCGGCGCGCCCGCCAAATAGACAATATTCTTCTTCTCATCTTCATCGGTGGTGCACTGATTATCGTGCTTCCTCTCGTCATTAGCGTCGGTCGTCCATTTGGCCTGGTAACGTGTCTAAAAGAGAATTCCGATGCCGCTATAGAATCCCGGGTAATCACCCGTGTACCACAACCGCAACAGGAGCACTGCGATACAGGCTATGGCCAAATAGACGGGCGGCGCGCTTTCATCAACCGGCAAGCATTTATCGGCTTGGGCCTGGGTCTGGTGTTGCAGGTCGCTCATGGGATTCCCTTCAGCTCGATATATGACAAAATTGCGGGGAACACGGGTACGACGCAACGAGCCGGATGGCGAAGGCGCGCCGGAAGGACGTTAGGCAGTTTTAGCTGATCATAGTAGCAATGGCAAGAAAAACTTCCCTTACCAGCAACGACGGAAAAGCCATGGGCTCTAGCCAGCCTTCCGGTCTGTCCGCGCTCGGAGACCACTTGCCGGGAAGCCAGGGAACCGACTGCGTCCGCGGGACCTGGCCAAGCGAAGGAGAAGCCGGGCGTCATCTTGGTTCCAGCGCTGAGCGAGGACGAACGAGTCCGAGCCGGCAGTTCCCTCGGCAACGTCTGGAACGCATCGCAACTCAGGCACATGAATACCCCGACATGGCATTCACCACGCTGGCACATCACATGGATGTGCCGTTTCTGGAACGTGCGTTTAACCGCCTCAACCCGCGCAGTGCCCTCGGCATTGATCGGATGACGTGGCAAACGTACGGAGAAGATTCACAGCCGAACCTGGAGGACCTCCATGCGCGACTAGTCGATCGGGAATACGAACCTCAACCGGTTGTCCGACAATGGATTCCGAAAAGCAACGGGAAACTCCCTCACACACTCCCGGTTTCGTTGTGCGATCCCGCGTAGAGGCTTGCGGCCGAAGAACGCGAGCTTCGCCAGTAGCTTTCCGCTGCTCGAGCCCCGTCCCCGACTTCAGGATCTCCCAATAACTTCGCTGCCGCGGCACGACGTCGCGCCGCTTGGCGTCATTCCACCACCAGCTTGCCGGTCATTTCGATATGCCGGTCGGAGCACCAGACCGTGCACAGAAACAGAAACTCGCCCACCCGGTCCGGCGTGAACGTGGTGGTCGTGGCGGTTCCGGCCTTGATTTCTCGGATAGCCACGTTGAATGCGGGCAGGGCGAAGCCATGACTGCCGGTGTCGATGTTGCGAATGTGCAGGCGCACCGGCCGCCCCCGCGCCACGGTAATGGTGCGCGGATCCCAATTGCCGTATTCCGGCGCGCGGGCGATCAGCAGGACGTCGAACTCCGTCGCCCGCCGATACTGCTCGTACCCGAAAATCGCGGCAAGGGCCCCCACCGTCGACAGGATCATCAGCACCAGGGCAATGGTTTCGCGATGTTTCATCGTTTACTTACCCCATATAGAGCCAGAGGAACAGGAAGGTCAGCGCCGTCAAGGCGGCCAGGATCGGGATGACGCCGCGCTTCGCCTGGGCCGGCTCCGGATAGATTCGGCGAGCGAGCTTGATGCCGTAGTCGACGGAAAACAGGTAGAATGCCAGCATCGCAACGCCCTGGAGGTGCGGCAGATACTGGGTCAACACGGGCGTCCAGGGGAAGTTGGCCGTACCCAGCAGGTTCCAACCCCAGGAGAACGGATCGGACAGGATGTGCAGCAAGTAGCTCCCGTTGGGCAGGATGATGCCGAAGCTGAATGCAACCCACACGCCCAAGCCCAGCGGGATCAGCGTGTAGGCGAAGCCGGTGAATACTTGCTTCAGCGGCACCTCGCGGTCGCCGCTGGCGAGCTTCGACAGCCAAGAGAACCCCAGGAACACGCCGGGGATGACCGCGAGGCAGAACACGGAATGGATGGCGATATAACCCAGAAAGCCCGGCAACGTGGTGCCGCGGATCATGTCCTTCATGAATCCCCAGGGCCCCTGGAAGCCCAGGTAGAACACCACGGCGATTCCCAGCATGATGAATGCCTTCCAGGCTTCGTCCAGTCGTTTGGGCTCCAACCGGCTGTCGACCAGAAGGTCGGCGCCGAAGGGGCGCAGGTTGAATGCCATGTTATCGTGTGGGCACGTCTTGAAGCACTCCAGGCACATGCCGCAGTAGGTGTTCTTTCTCCCGGCCGTCGCCGTCGAAGGCGGCGCAATGGCCCGTGGCCTGGTCGCCGGTCACCTTGAATGAATGGGGCGTCTGGTCCGTGGCGCCGAAAAGCATGAGCAACCCGAGCAGCCGCTCGTCTTCGCGCGCATTCCGGTATCGTTGCACGGCCTGGTCGACCCCCGGCCCGAACAGCTGGCGGGTGAACGGGGTGGGCACGTGGATGGGCGGAATATAGTAAACATTCGGTTCGAGGCCGAAGTGCGGGTACAGCGGCAGCGCCACCTTGGCCACGTGGATGAGATAATCCACCGGATTGTCTTCTCGCGGCCGATCCCAAGGGTTCTTGAACCCGAAGAGCCGGATGCGTCCGATGCAGTTGATGTTGCACTGGGTCTGAAAACCCTTCTCCACCGCCGGATAACAGGCGATGCACTTTTCCGACTTTCGCGTGAGGCTCCGGAACATCGACTTCTTGTAGGGGCAGCCCCGCACGCATTCCTGGTAGCCGCGGCAGCGGTTCTGGTCGAGCAGGACGATCCCGTCCTCGGGACGCTTGTAAATGACCTTTCGAGGGCAAGCGGCGAGGCAGGCGGGATAAGTGCAGTGATTGCAGATGCGCTGCAGGTAGAACATCCAACTGGAATGCACCATGTTGAATACGGCCTTCTCGGCAACCTGCTCGCTGACCTCGTCCTCGCCCAAGTTCGGACGTGCCCAGTCCTCCTCGTCGGGCAGCCAGCCGAGCATTTCCTCGCCGTAGGGGGCGCTCTCGAACAGCGTCTTGCCGGCGTACCGGTCGCCGTCCCATTGCTGGGGGCCGAGCTTCTCCAGGATGCGCACGTCCCAGCCGGTCGGATAGAAGCCCCACGGCTTCGTTTCCACGTTACTCACTTTGCCACGGCATACGCTGGAATTCAGCCAGTGGACGGGCGATTGGCTGGGGTCGTCGGTCTGCCCAGCAGATGCTGGTAACCACTGACGCATCTGGGCATTCTTCGCAGCCGAATTCGCAAGAATGCGTTGGTTGCTCACGCGAGACCTGGGCTGGTGTTTCGCAACCTTCCCCCTCGCTCACTTGCTTTCGCCGGCTTCCCCCTGCTAGACTCACACCTGTACGGTTGCTGATTGTTATCACTGTTCATTCCAGGTCGACTTCTGGTTAGTTCACTGCGGCGAGGCAGTTTATGACTCGGATCAGACCCAGTGGTGGCTATCGCGAACTGCGCAGTTTTCAGATCGCCACCTTGATTTACGATGCCACGTACTGCTTCTGCGAACGATTCGTTGATCCGCGGTCCCGGACCAGCGACCAGATGATCCAGGCCGCTCGCAGCGGGCGACAGAACATCGCCGAGGGAAGCCGCGCTTCGGCAACATCGTCGCACACGGAACTGCGATTGGTAAACGTTGCGCGGGCCAGTCTGGAGGAGTTACTGCTGGATTGCGAAGACTACCTGCGTCATCGCCGCTTGCCCCAGTGGGCTCCCGATTCGCCGCGGGCCCTGGAGGTCCGCAACGTTGGGCGCGGCCCAGAAGATCGGTCGGATCAGACCCATCCGACCGATCCTCCTGATCTGGCAGCCACCCGCATCGCAGACGATCGCCGCTACGCGCGGTACGCCCGGTGGTTGGACGACGAATGCCCCGAAATCCGCGCCAACGCCATTATCTGCCTGATCCATCAGGCAAACTATCTGCTGGACCGGCAAATCGAGGCCCTGGAAAGACAATTCGTCGAAGAGGGAGGCTACAGCGAACAACTGGCCACTGCCCGCATGGCTGAGCGAGCAAAGCAGAAACAGGTTCGGTCCGATCCGACAAAGCAGTCCGATCCGACAGATCCTATTCCCCGCTGTCCACAGTGCCATGCTTTGATGGCGCTGCGCACCGCAAAATCAGGCCCGAACGCCGGTCAGCAATTCTGGGGTTGCACACGTTACCCCGAATGCAAAGGAACCGCCAGGCTGTGATCGCCATTTGTCGGATTCTCAGTTACACTTCGTTCACACGATCTTACATCATGAATTCGACTTGGCTGCGGATTCGGGG
>JBNJEM010000535.1:0-5597 GCA_051745935.1 Planctomycetota bacterium | reverse complement strand
CCGTCTCTTTTTCGGGCGGGGAGATATCTCCAGGATTAGGTATTTCATCGACCAGGTGGCGAACGACCAAGAACGTGCTCGAGCCACCCGCGCACTCAACGGTATGGTGGCGTTTTCCGGCTCCTCAAGGTGCCGGCGACGAAGTCTACCCTATTGTTGCATAAAGACGGCGTAGGACGGGTCTCCAGGCCCGTCTTTTACAGCGCATAAATGTCTTTTTGCGGTTGTTTGAAGATCTCACATTTCGTGAGATCTGCGGACACCAGATCAAGTACGATTTCGTACTTGAAAAGACGGGCCTGGAGACCCGTCCTACATATGCTTTTTGCAACGTTAGGGTCTACTGGAGTATTTTGGCGAGGATTTCACCGAAGAGAACTGCGGGGGATGCGATATCTGCGAGGGCGGGCAGCAACGCGTGGAGGTTACCACCGATGGGCAGAAGCTGCTCTCGGCCATCGCCCGCGCCGGCGAGCGTTTTGGCGTGGCGCATATCGTTGACATTGTCACCGGTGCGAACACCAAACAAATCCGCCGCTTTGGCCACGATCAGCTGCCCACGTGGGGAGCCGGCCGCGACAAAAACAAGAAATACTGGCGAGAGCTCATGGATGATCTCCTTGCCCAAGGCTTGGTGACTCAAACCGACGACCGGCGCCCCACACTGAATCTGGGGGCCCGAGCATGGGATGTGTTGCGTGGCAATTCGCGGGTATTTGTCATACGGGGACGCGAACTCGGGACAGAGCGGGAGAAATGCTTCGCGGCCGACCACGACCCGGATCTTTTCCAGCGTTTGCGCACATTGCGGCTGCATCTGGCGCGGGAACAGGGCGTGCCGCCCTACGTGGTCTTTGCCGATAGTGCCCTGCGGGACATGGCCCGGATGGTGCCAACCAACCAGCAGGAGTTGCTGGCGGTTCCGGGCGTCGGCGAAGTGAAACTCGCGCGGTACGGAAAGGTCTTCCTCGACGAGATCGCCACGTTTACGCAGTGGCAAAACAGATATCCCACGAGCAGAGGTTCCGCGGCTGTTGCGCTGAGTAGGACGCGAAGGAAGCGAAGCGAAACCGTTGAAGCGACGTGGCGGTTGCTGGAGGAAGGTCGGGGGCTTGAAGAGGTAGCGGAGGCTCGAGGATTGACGGTGGGAACAATCGTCTCCCACGTGGAGAAGCTGATCGGCGAGGGCACGATAACCGAGATCGGAAGCTACGTTGAACCGAACGAGAGAAAGTTGATTGAGCATCTGTTCGATCAGCATGGCATGGACTCGCTCGGTCCGGTGGTGGAGGCCTCGGAGGGGGCCATCGGTTACGAGGCGGCAAGACTGGTTCGGGCATGGATCCGCTGCCACCGCCGCACGCCGCGGTTGAAGCGGGATTAGCAGGGTTGCTTTCGTCTCTCCAGCGGCGAGATGCTGGAACACGTGTCGAAGCAAGGACCTGAGGGCCCCCAAGGATCCCGGGGTACGCGCGATGCGGGACTCACTCGGGAAACATAAGCCATGAAACAGATGCAAGGGACGGTAAAAAGGTTCCTGACACCCTTTTCCGGCTCAATCCGTGGAACCGATCGTTTCCAGGTCATCGCTTCCTTCAACGGTCTGATCACCGGTCGGCTCAGAATCGGGGTCGGCTGGACTGTAGAACATCACTGGACCGGTGATGCCTCCGGTGCCCAGTTCATTAAGCTTTGCATTGGTCACTCGGAGCACCAGCTGATTCGGCTCGCCCGGCTGAATGGCCGCGGTGGTGTCCAAGTCCCAGGGGCGGAAGCGGCCGCCGCCTTCACCGACGAGCTGACCGTTGAGCCAGACTTCAGCGCTCTCGTCCACGCCGCCCACCCAAAGGAACACCCGCTTACCTTGGGCGTTTTGAGGGATATTAACGGTCTGGCGATACCATGAGTCGCCTTTGTAATAACGCAAGCCGGTATTGCTCCAGGAGCTGCTCGCATCCATTCTCTGCCAGCTTCCGCCGGTGATATTCTCCCGGAAAAGACCGATGTCCCTGCCGACTTGCTCGGGATCAATCTGAAATCTCCAGTTGCCGCTATCAACCGTCGCTATCAGTTCGTTGCCGCCCGTTGTCTTGGCATGCGCCTGCTCGGTCGCCGGACGGAAGAAACGACGCAGGTACTCTTCCGCCTTCCGACTGATCATTTTGGGCCGATAGCTCCATTGCTTTTCGCGCAGCGAGTCCATTTCCTTCAGCGCTGCCATTGCCCCTTGGTAGTTATGATTCATGCGTCTGTTCATCATGGCAATGAATGCCTCGAGATAGTCGAAAGAGTCGCGGAACACTGTCACGCGTTTAGCGTACACGGACGTATCGGGAACGGCGGTGGCCGCCCGTTTCAACGCCTGACGCGCTGCGGCGCGGACTGTCTCGTCGTAGACCTTGGGCACGTCCCATGACGAGCCGGTATGATAATCAGCATCGCGACGAGCGTGATCCATGGTTTCCATATATGTGCGCATCGGCTTAGCGGCCGGGCCGAAGAATTTGGTGTAGAAATCGTCTAACAGTAGCTCCACGTCTTGCTCGTGATTCCACATCAGTTTCATGGCAAGGTACCGTGTTGGCGCCGAGCTCGCCCAATTGTAAGGTGCCTCCACCCGCCAGCCCCGAATCCCCAATTCTCTTCCCAGCGGGACTTCGCGCGCCACCCGGCTGATCTGGAAAAACGGCAGCCCGGGATCGGCGAGATTGAACCAGTAACCGCGATCGTAGACTTCAGGCACCAGCTTTCCCCACTCTTGCACGATCCACTTCTGATAACTCTTCTCCGGGCACACGGGGTTTTCCATGCCGTGCATACGGCACAGCGTGATCAATGCCACCGCCGGCACAATGCGATCGTCGGGGTCCCATTTCACGGGTGGGCGGTTGTACACGGAGTAAGCGTAGAAGCCGATTCGCTTCTCCGGGAACTCATTCTCCATGCCCTCCAACACCTTGTTGAAGAACCAGACATAGCGGTCCGTCATGGATGTGTAGTGACCGAACGGGTCGTAGTCTCCGCCGTCAAGTGCTCGACATTCTTCGCACTCGCAGAAACCGCGGCCATCGAATGGTCCCATGCCGATGATCTGGGCGTTGGGCCTCTCGCGGAAAAACTGCCTGGCGTGCTCGATGGCACGCTGCATGACCCGCGGGTTAGATACGCACAGCTGACGAGGCCGCCGCTCACCGTCAATCAACGCGTACCACTCGGGATGCTTTTTGTATAACTCAGCGCCGTGACCGAATCCCGGGATACCGTGGGAACTGGGAAAACGCATGCCACCGGAGCGCAGACGGGACTCCCACACTGGAGCACGAACGGCTTGCAAGTAGCGCGAGGGAAAACTGGGCGTTTGGATCGTCTTTTGCTCCTGGACGCGAATTGTTGCTTTATCCGGGATGACCGTACCGATCTCCGCCGGCAAGAACCAGCGCACGCCGATCTGCTCCAGCAGTTCATACACGCCGTTGCGTGTTCCTAGCGGCTGAGGCACGCGGCCGTGCGCGGCTAGTTCACGATCCTTCAACAGTTTTGCAGCGGCTTCCACGGTTGTAAGCGGTTGTTTCATGCGCCGTGGTGGTTCCGTCGCCGGCTCCGGCAGACCGCGGATGGCGATTCCTCCGTCTTCGACCATCACTGCAAAGGCCGCCGGGCTATTGCTCTTCCGACGCACGGCATCAACCATCGCCTCCGGAGCGGCGCGGCCGAGTAGAACCGCGTTGTGTCCGGAGACGGAGTTGCGACCAAGCACGCACGGCAGTTCCACGCCCGAAATCTTCCTCACGTGCTCCCGCAGCTCCGCCGCCGCCAGCACTTCATCCTGCGTCGGCGATTCCGGCAGCACAATCGTGGCTCGCGCTTTGCCCTCTTCCACCAGTGTCGTCGCCGCGGCAGCGTGTGGCAGCGACGGATTGTTGCTCAGGCCGAGCACGAACACCAGACCGCTGATGATCCGGCCGATCCTGACGAACGAATGATATTTTGACATAATGATCTCCTTTACGCTTGAACGGTCCAAGTGTTACCGGGGTCGAAGCCCGGGACGTCGACCTCTGGCGCACCGCCGTTGAGCAGCAGCAACAAATCGCAATGGGACGCATGGACCTCGCTTGACAGTCTGAGTCACTTCAAAACCGAACCTATCCGAAATTCCACGAACAAGTCATTGTACTCTTTCACAGTAGGCGTTGGGCCCAGAAGTGTTTGGCTTACGTGGGACCTTGAGTCTGGGGAATGTGCTAAAGTTCACCCCCGAACACCGCGGTAAGGTTGCCTTCTAGGGCCACCTTGGGTTTGCCCCACTTCGTTTTTGGCGCAAAGCGATAAACCTCGGGGGGTGTGGGGGACTGGTCCCCCAAGTCCAACAATGCTGCCTTTGGTCCCCTTTTTGAAACCTCTCAACTAACGAATTCTGGCACCCCGAAACTGAACGTCACGATGCGAGCCGGGGCACGCTGAACCTCGGCAGCCGGAGTAATCCAGGCTTCCACCACGATGCTATTGGTAGCTCAAGATCAAGGGCGTTTGCTTTGCTCGGTGCCCTGGCCATGCAACCACAAAACACCACCGAATTTAGAAGGGGAGACGATGTCGAACCCAAACATACCGCCAAAACTCACGCATGCCAAGAAGACATAGTATCACCCTGGTTGCGAGTTACAGTGGCGAGGGGTCGCCATCGATCCTGAGTGTGTCGACGGCGTCGCCGTCGGCCTCGAAAATCTCGCAAGTCAGCGTGTCGCCTTCGGCCTGCACGGCGATCGAATGCGTGCCGGCAGAGAGATAGGTCGTGGTGTTGCACCGAACGCCTTCGCTTCTCTCGCCTCCAAAAACGCATAGATCGACGTCCCCATGGTCGCAGAGCGGCTGGAGGTTCGCAAGGAAGTCCTCTTCGGCTGCTTTGTCCTTCGGAGGATTCCACATGAGGATGCGCCACGGAGCGGCCGTCGTCCCAAGGGTATCCCGCAGCCATTCGTTCTGTTTCGAGCCTGGAGCCAGGCCTGCCCGAGCGTTCAGCACCGCGATGTGCACGGGGCCGTAATTGAACGAGTAGGCGCCGAAATCACATTGGCCGGCGGGGAAAAGACGCTGCTTCAGTTCGCTGTCGCGGGGCGCGACGGCCAGGGGAGAGCGGCTCTGCATCCAGCGAACATGGCGAGCATCCTCGTTGCGCGAAAAAAACTCCTGGTCCCATGAATCCAAGGCATCGGGATTGGAAACCATGTCACCCGGATGCAGGATGATCGAGTGATACGCCGCGTCCTGGTAGATTTTGTCGTACAGCGTTTCGTAAAGTTTGTTGCGGGTTTCGGCGTCCGGCTGCCCGCCGGCGATCAGAAACTTGACCTTGTCCGCGCCCTTCGGTTCCGCGTAGAACATGCCGGGCGCGAACGCACCGTCAATCTCCAGGGCATATTTGATGCAGGCATTCGGTTCAAGGTCCGTAATCGTATGCCGGTAGAGAAGGCGTTCTTCGTCGCAGGGCTCGACTTCAACGTTTCCGTCCTCGTATTCAAACCGATCGTCGCCCCATTGCAACGTGCAGGGCACATTGGTTTTCGTTCGCCAGAGGACGGTCATTGTCCCCGGCT
>JBNJEM010000534.1:0-5623 GCA_051745935.1 Planctomycetota bacterium | reverse complement strand
ACGGCGGACGGGGCTCACGCGTGAAAAAAGCCGCGCGGCGTCTTCCGTTTCTTCATCCGTGGGTCCGTCCTGCCATCCGTGGGCCTATCATGGCACCTGTGTTTTGATCGCCATAGCGTCTACCCTATTGTTGCATAAAGACGGCGTAGGACGGGTCTCCAGGCCCGTCTTTTACAGCGCATAAGTGTCTTTTTGCGGTTGTTTGAAGATCTCACATTTCGTGAGATCCGCGGACACCAGATCAAGTACGATTTCGTGCTTGAAAAGACGGGCCTGGAGACCCGTCCTACACATACTGTTAAAGACGGGCCTGGAGACCCGTCCTACACATACTGTTTGCAACGTTAGGGTCTACTCTGGACCCCGACCGCTCAAATACCTACCATGGAGCGTATGATTCCGATTGAGTCCCCGGCGTTCATGGGGATGCACTTCTTGTCGATCCTGATGACCGATTACATGAAATGGATGAAACGAACATTACTGTTCATCGCGTACATACTGGCGGCGGATGCGAGCGGTCAGACTATTCGCGTGGCCACCTACAATTTGAATTGGGGTAATCGCCGTGGTGATCAGGTCATCGACGCGATCATCGCGGCAAATGCTGACGTCCTTTGTCTTCAGGAGACGACTCGCCAGTCTGAGCGGTTTCTGAAACGAAAGCTTGCCGATCGCTATCCGGAGTTCCGCTCCGCCGGTTACAAGGGGAAATATGGAGCCGAGCGGTTTACAATAGCATGCGGAACGCGACTCCGTAACTGGAAGTTTCACCGCCCCAGTGCCGGGCTTTTTGGGTTCTGCGCCGCAACATTCGATCTCGGCGAAGACAAGGTCCGCATCATAAACGTACACCTGACGCCATTCTACATGAAACGCCGTGGCGGTTTTCCCGAAGCCATGGACGCTCTCGCGAGAACAGAAGAGGAGCACTCGACGGAAATCGAGGCGATCATTCGCACAATCAAGGAGGGTCAGCCTACGATCATCGCGGGCGACCTTAATAGTCTATCCACGTTCCGCGCCCCAAAACGCCTAGCGGAATTAGGATTCGTGGATGCCTTCGCCTCGGCAAATGAGAATGCCGACGCACACCCCACGTGGCGCTGGCCAACAAGACCGTTGCCGCTGGCTTTGCGCATCGACTATATTTTCCACTCGCCACACTTTCACACGTCCAATTCGGAGGTTATTCGCCGCGATGGCTCGGATCACTACTTAGTGGTCGCTGAATTGAAGCGTGTTGACAAAGACACTCCGGAGGTGTCGCGGCTCCAACCTTCGGATGGTCAATAATGGAATCGGTCAACGGTACGAGCGACAATCGTCAGAGTTGTTTCAAGAATCCACCGAGGAGGAGGTCAGCGATGAGTTACACAAGATTGAAGGACAAACGATTTGTTCGATGGTCGGGACCAATTGTCGGATTGGCGGTGGTGACCGTCCTGGCGCTCGGGGGCACGGCCCCGTCGGCTGCGCGCGCTGCTGAACTGTGGGTTGGCGCGGCGACGGTCGACATCACGCCCGAGCGGCCCGTGGCGCTTTCCGGTCAACGGCGCGTGCGCATCTCAAAAGAGGCGGAAACGCCGATTACCGCCACGGTGCTGGCACTGGAGTCGCGCGACGGGGAGAACTCGCTTGAGCAGGCGGTGATGGTGTCGTGCGACGTGGTAGCCATTCGCTCCGGCATTCTGGACAAGGTCCGCGAGAAGGTAAAAACGCGTATGCCGGACTTCGATCTCCAGAAACTGTTCCTCAGCGCCACGCATACGCACACCGCGCCGGTGATGCTGGAAGGCCGCTACACGCTGCCCGAAACAGGGGTCATGCAGCCGGGCGAGTACGCGGAATGGATGACCGGCCGCGTGGCGGAGGCGGTGGCCGAGGTCTGGCGGAAGCGCGCCCCCGGGAAAGTCGCCTGGGGGCAGGATCATGCGGTGGTGGGCCGCAACCGCCGCGCCGTGTACGAGGACGGCACGGCCAAGATGTACGGCAGTACCAATACGCCTGATTTTCGCGGCATCGAAGGCTACGAGGACCACAGCGTCGACGTGCTGTTTTTCTGGGACGAACAGGATCGGCTGATTGCGACCGCGATCAACGTCGCCTGCCCAGCCCAGGAGGTGGAGGGCCGGTCGGCCATCAACGCCGATTACTGGCATCCGGTCCGCGAGTCGCTGCGTGCCAAGTACGGTGAACACCTGGCGGTTCTGGGCTGGATCGGTGCCGCGGGTGATCAGTCGCCGCACCTCATGTTCGACAAGGCGGCCGAAGCTCTGATGTGCGAGCGGCGCGGCCTGACTCGCCTGGAAGAGATCGCCCGCCGTATCGTACGGGCCTGGGAGGACGTCCATGAGGTTGCGCGGAAAGACACGCGATCCGAGGCGGTGCTGCGCCACCAGGTCCAAGAGATCGACTTGCCCTATCGCGAGGTAACCGAGGCCGAGGTGGCCGAATGCCGAAAGCAGGCGGCCAAATACGCCGACGACCCGGCTCAAAAGTGGAACTACCGCTGGAACCAGGCGGTCGTGGAACGGTACGAGCGCCAGCAAGCCGGCAAGCCAGAGATTCACGAGATGGAACTGCACGCGCTACGTCTGGGCGACGTAGCGATCGCCACCAACGAATTCGAACTGTTCACGGACTACGGCATTCAGATGAAATCCCGAAGTCCGGCCGTCCAGACGTTTGTCATCCAGTTGACCGGATCGGCGGGTTACTTGCCCACGCGGCGGGCCGTGCGCGGGGGCGGATACAGCGCGGTGATTCAAAGCAGCCGGGTCGGTCCCAAGGGCGGACAACGGCTCGTGGATCGCACGGTGGAGTCGGTCCGGGCCTTATGGCCGGAACGCCAATAGTGCCGCCCGGAAACGGAACTCGCTGCCGAGGCACCGGCCGCCGTACCGGTTGGACACCCCTTGCTTCGCCCGATCGCTGAAGACCGTAAGGATCGTCCGTGGACGGGGGAAAAGGGGACAGGGACATTTGGATGCGCGGGGCGCATTATGAACAAATGCACACCGTTCGCGATCTTGGTTTGATGCCGGAATGGGCGATGCATGAACGAATTGCATGCGGTTACTTTTTGTGTGAGAATTACCATCGTCGCTCAAATTCCTGTTCGGCTCATGGAGTTATCGTTATGAAAGCCAAAAAGCTGACGCGTCGGGATTTCGTGAAGAAAAGTGCGGGAATTGCTTTGGGAACGACCGCTGGCAGCATGATGGCCGGCTGCTCCACAAGCGAGGTAGACAGCGAACCGGACGTTGTAAGCGTGATACGGATTCGGAATGACAGAGTGGACCTCGCCGTGGAGGAGGCGATCGACCTATTGGGAGGCATCGAAACCGTGGCCAAGAATAAAGGCAGAATCATGCTCAAGCCTAACTTGGTTACCGAAGACCCAAAGTGCACAACCAACCTGGAGGTTGTAAAAACCCTAGCGACCATAATGCAGCAATCCGGAAAGGAAGTATTAATCGGCGAGGGATCTGCGGCGGCCCAAGATTTCAATGTGAAAGACGAAGTGGCCTATCGAACACGGAATCCGAAAATCCTGAACGACATGCAGCGTCATGTGTTCAACAAATTGGGCTGTGCGGACCTGGCTGAGGCCATAAAAGCCCCCTTGATTAACTTGCACTCGGGTAAAATGGCCGAGGTGATGGTGCCGAATGGATTGGTATTCGACAAAATTGTCTTGCACCAGTCCCTGACGGACGTAGACCTGCTTTGTTCCGTGCCGATGATGAAGACCCACAATTTGGCAACCGTTACGCTTGGCATGAAGAACCTAATTGGTCTTTATCCTGGCACCATGTATTACTCCGTACGCTCCTGGTTGCACGAAAAGGCTGCCGTGGCGGAATCTCCCGGGATTGCCTTCGAAACCATCGACATGGTGCGAGCTAACAAGCTGGGACTGACCGTGATCGACGGATCAACTGCCATGGAAGGAGAGGGCCCGGTTGCTGGCACGCTTGTACCGATGAACATCATCGTTGCCGGCACAAACCCGCTTGCCACGGACCTGGTCGCCGCGGACCTGATGGGCATCTCACCCCAAGAGGTACCGACGTTCGTTTGGGCACATCGTACCGGACTCGGTCCCGGCAACGTGAACGATGTGGAAGTCAGAGGGGAAAAACCGAACGATGTCCGGCGCTGTTTCAAAAAGCCCGAGGTGGTTTCTTGGGAGAGTATCAGCGACACGTTTGGCGCGGAAGAGATCTGAATTACCTCGCACTGTTTTTCCAGCTGCAATTAACTTCGACACACTCTTCGTGCTAATCCATAATTCTTCGGATCCGGGAGCCTCCGCGTTTATGCGGCGGGACCGCCACCATCAGCCTAGGTTTTTCAGCTCTCTGCCGCCAAGCGGTTTTGCGCGATAGGCCATACTTTGCGATAGAATTTCAGAGCTCTTCAGCTGCAGTCGGTTCTTGTTCCGTCTTCCGCAGGAAAAGACATGTTATTTTCTGCTAATAAATTGTGGAAAATCTACGTGTCATTCCCCGATGCAACCGCTGCGAGTTTCGGAGGCGGAAAAAATGAAGGCCGTGAAGACGAGATGTGCACATTGAACCGTGATCGTGTTCGTCGATGAATAGTTCGATTTGTCTAAGTTCGTCGTCGTCGAGTTCTGCTGTTCCGTGGACATGGACGGCCAAAAGACCGTTCCGTTCCAAAGGTGGTCCCATGTGGTTCACTTGAACTGAATCACCCGGTCGCAAGCCCTCGGTCTCCGAGGTGGATAGCGCTATATGGCGTATGAAATGAGCGGACGTGGCAGCATCACACCCCACCACATCAGAGCGTGCAATCGAGGTTCCTCCACGTGACAAGCGAACTGCTGGCATACCCCCATCCTCAGCTAACCTCGATCATGTCAATCTGCGCCCGCAACGCATCGCGTCCGGGAGAACCGGATGGAATCCGCTGAAAGGTTCTATCCATGCGGTGATACAATTGGCGCCTGAACCACGCGAACGGAAGCACGTTCACTTGGTCGATGATCGCCGGAGCACGCTCACTTCGCGTGGCCAGCAAGGCCTGTATGGACAACATGGCGACCGTTGAAAAGCGCTCGCGGTTGAAGACCCGAGGCCGCAGGTAATCACTGGCAATTTCGGCCAAACGCCTGGAAAGCTCGGGGGGTGGGTCTGGCCGATCCGGCGGGGACTGCGAATAGCGGCGAAACACCATTTTCCACGGCTACGGCCTGTCGCGACTGGCACTACGCGGCAATGTCGCTCATTCCCCCCAGGAGAGCGTGCTCAAGTTCCTCAACAACACGGCATATGCACAAGGAACAGTGCGCGGCCCGGGAGCCGTGTTATGAACGCCATACGCCACAAGCCCGTGTGGACTACGTCTCGCACCGCCTTAGCTCACGAGCCTGATTCACCCACGAGGTGAACTCGTGGGGGTCTGGCCTGGATTGGACGCCGCGTAGCTCACGAGCCTGATTCACCCACGAGGTGAACTCGTGGGGGTCTGGCCTGGATTGGACGCCGCGTAGCTCACGAGCCTGATTCACCCACGAGGTGAACGCGTGGGGGTCTGGCCTGGATTGGACGCCGCGTAGCTCACGAGCCTGATTCACCCACGAGGTGAACGCGTG
>JBNJEM010000533.1:0-5633 GCA_051745935.1 Planctomycetota bacterium | reverse complement strand
GCTGATGCGCCAGGAATTGGACGATGGCTCCACGACCCTCGAGAAAGGCGTGACGGAAGTCTGGCGTCTGGCCCGGGAAACCGAAGCACTGGCCGCCAAGGAACGGCGCCGTCGAATGAATCGGGGACTGGGCAAATGGAGCAGCACGGTTGCTGAACAAGAAGTCGTAAAGGATCGCGCCGAGGAACGATCTTGAGGCTCGATGCGCGGGATCTTGGAGCATTTCGTGGCCCGGGATTTGATCCCGAGCCGCATTCATCCCCGGCCCCGCCCCGCCGGCTCACGGTCAGCAGCGGTGTTTTCAGAGCCCTCTGGCCTCCTCGCTTTCGTATCCCGAGCCGTGGCCTCCACGCGGCATGAATCGCAAAGACCGGTTTCCGCTACCAGCTCACAACAGAGTCCCGAGCCACCATTGTGTTGTTTATACCGGTCGCGGATGACTTTCTCCGCCGCGAGTCCGACCAACGGGAGGACGCCTTGCGTCGGGCAGCTTTCCACCCGGAAGAATCCAACCGCCTGAAATATGGCACAGTGCCCTAACATCCGCTCACTGCGCCCCTTCGCTCATGGTATGCGCCGCGGTGATGGTCACGTCCTGAATGTATTCGGGGCCCGAAGCGACGCTGAGCACTTCACCTTTCGAACCATATCGCACGATGTTGGTGAGCATTGAGTCTGAAAGCGAACCTCCAACGAGGACCGTGTGGCGGGCCTTGCTCATCACGTTGTTGATCATGATCCGGGTGGTGTCGCCCAGCGGCGCGACGCCGCCCCCATATGCGTGGTCTCCGATCTTGATCGCGGCCTTGCATCGCAGCCCCTTGGGCGACGTGTCAATCAAGCCATCGACCAAAATGTCGTGGAGCCGAACGCCCGAGGTGTTCAGCAGTCGGACGATGTGATGCCCGCCGCGGCTGAACCCCTTGATGTTTCTTAAAATGACATGGCGGATATCGTCCCGCCCCTCTCCGCGATCCGCCCCGGCGCTGACCATGGTGGACGCCGTGCCGCCAGCAACACTGTCGGCGTTCGGAATGGCGGTCAAAGCAATCAGATCATCGCCGGTATGCCCGGTGATGTTTTCAATCAGTATGTCGTGGCACCCCATGCGGAGATCGATGCCGTCCTGATTCAAGATTGTCTCTCGCGTGCCGTCGATCACCCTGAATTCCTTCGATGCGAACGTCAGGTCTCGCAATCGTCCGTGAGCGCAGCGTTCCAGCGAGATTGCCCAGGCGTGAGAATCCTTGATGGTCAGGTTTTCAATGCTGAAACCCTGGACATAGGCCAGCAGAATCCCGATGTTTCGCCAGTCGCCAGTTTGACTTTCTTCGGCCTTCCCCGCGTCGGTTCCGTAGGTCCGCCCCCCGATCTTCTTGCCGCTGTCACCCGTCGCGCGGGGATGATCGGCACCCTCCAGGAGCACACGACCAACACCTCGGACATGTATGTTCTCCATCGGCTCGATTTCGGTGATCCCCAGCCCACAGTTCGCGCTCCGCATGAAGTTATCCCGGCAGCGGTCGGACAGTTTAAGGCGGCAATGATCCAGTTCGAGCGTCGTGTCGCTCCGCAGCAAAATAGCCGAATCGAGCAGCCAAACATCGCGTCGTTTCCCCTCCCTCGGATTGGCGCGAGGAATCACCACGCGACACCCCGTGCCGGCCGCGGCCTCAATGGCCTGGTTGATCCGCTCCACATCGCTTCCCTCGAATGCGTTCGGCGTAATGAACCGTCGTGGCGCGGGGCTCGCCGAGTCGGACGTCGGTGGAGCCGCACCCACCAGAGACCAACTTCCCCAAACCGCAACGATCAGCGGCACGGCAACCCTCCACCCAAATCGCCCGTCCCATACCTTTGTCTTCATCGTTCAACCCTTGTTCAGTCTCTACTGCTCATTTGGTACTGCTTTGTCACCACTAGGGATTCGGGGGCACTGGTTTCGCCAGTTTTCCTCCGCCTACCTGGGAAGGTTGCAATAGCAGAGCCCTACCACTTAACCCTAGGATTAAGCCATGACACCGAACGCCAGCCCCCGCGTTCGCGAATTGGTAACCGTTCACGGCCAAGAGACCAATATCCACGGACGTTCGCACTTCCGTTGCACATCTTGGAAAAGGGCTTTGCCGGGTGCAAATGCCACGGGCTTGTCCCGTGGTCCGTTACGTTCTACGCTACCGACGGCTAGGAGTAGTGTTTCTGACCAGTTTGTAGCGGGGAACGTGAACCACCACGGGACAAGCCCGTGGCATCCCTGCGGGCCTTGCGTGTCCAGGCCGTGTAGCGGCACCCGTGAACGGCTACGCGAGTCGTTTCGTCACTCGGCACGGGTGGTAATGCTCAGGCTCGTACCCTCGTCATCCGAATCCATCGCGGTCACTTGCAACACGCGTCCCTGTTTTTCGTATCCCAAGGATCTCGTTTTCCCATCCTGCACGACCGTCGCATTCTCCTCTTTCCAGCCTTGCCGAGGCAGTTCGGTCTCATAAAACTTGGAAACCTTCGCAACCGAGTCCTGACTGGTGGCTTGAATAACGAACATCTGATCCCGCGCCTGTGAATGGCTCATCACCACCGTCATGTTGGCATAAAGGGGAATGTCCTTCGGAAACTCCTTGGGGACCTTCGTCCCGGATCCGACATCCAACCGTGAATCGCCGTCCTGGCCGTCGACCCGCATCGAAAACGATTCATCACCAATCTCCACGTTCGCCTTGCCGCCGTCACGGCTGATCCGGGATTCAACCGCGCCTTCCACCGCCTCTTTAGCTGCCTTCTCGCAGCCGACGAACAGAGCGAACATGGCTACTAATGGAACAACAATTCCACGAAACCGAAACATGAGAACTCCTCCAAGTTAATCGCGTCGCGCCGCCGCGCCGCACAACAAACGAAAGCTGAAGCGGGGGCAGGGAGATACCATCCTACTGGCGGGTTTGATTTCTCCCTGCCCCCTGATCGGTCACCTCAAAGCGCGTCCCGGAATCCCGGCCATCGTGCCACATTCCGGCGACATTGCGGCACACCCTCACGCATACCGAAAGTCTACCTCAGTATTGCGAAAAAGGGCAGCACCATTGGGACGACTTTTGAGGAGAGTAGCGGTTGGATCCGGCGCGAGGGGGGATGTCGGTTCTTTGCACGCGCCAACAGCCGCTCCGCCATTGTTCAATTGCCTTTCTCCTTTCCCATTACCATTACCACCTTCTCCTCCATTCCCCGTCTCTCCACTTCGGCATCTTCTTGAATTCGTTGCTGGAGCCAGTCGGGTCATGCCGACCGCGCGGATTACAATGGGCACGACCCTATCGCCGGGTCCCGCGATTCGTTATTCTCGCTCTAGCGGTAAACGTATCGCTACGTTGCCCGTCTCGGCTTGGGGAGTTCGCTAGACGTCCCAACCGGGGCCCCGCCAGGTGTCGCAGTATACTTCAGGCGGTCGGATTTGTCCGGATGGAAAGCTGCTCGACGCAAGCCGTCCTCCCGTGGGTCGGCCTCGCGGCGGACAAAGTCATCCGCGACCGGCATATTGGAGGCGGAAACGCGGTTTGGTTACCGGCTGCAACAGATGCCAGTTCCTTGTACTCTTTATTCGTGCCCGCCGAATGATGGACTTGCCTCAGCGATCCAGTGGAATCTTGCTCCACCCGACGTCCTTACCCGGCCCTTACGGCATCGGCACGTTGGGGACACATGCGTACCAGTTCGTCGATTTCCTCGTCCGGGCCGGACAATCGTTGTGGCAGATCCTGCCACTGGGACCCGTTGATTCCGATGCGTCTCCCTATTCATCTTATTGTTCGGCTGCCGGCAACCCGCTGCTTATCAGCTTGGGGCAACTGGTGGAACATGGTGACCTGAATTCCGCGGATCTGTCAACATCGCCATTTCCGACGGATGCTCGGTTCGTGGACTACGCGGCTCTTGGCGATTGGAAAATGCGGGTTCTCGACCGGGCGGCTCAGCGATTCTTGCGATCGGCGTCACCGGCTCGGAAGGCGGCCTTCCACGATTTCCGATCACGGCACTCCGACTGGCTCGAACACCACGGGCTCTTCATGGCCTTGAAGGAGCATTATGACCGGGAAATGGCGGCCGGGGACCACTGCGAGGCGACATGGAACCGAGACTGGGACCACGACATCGCGTTGCGTCAACCAGCGGCCCTCGCGTGGTGGCGGGACAAGCTGGGAGACCGCGTTGAGTACCACTGCGTGCTGCAATACTTTTTTTTCGAACAATGGGGGGCGTTGAAGCAATACGCCAACGACCGCGGGATCACGATTATTGGCGATATGCCGATTTTCGTGGCGCTCAATAGCGTGGATGTCTGGTGTAACCCCGATCTATTCCAGTTGGACGAAGAGCGAAACGAGACGTTCGTGGCCGGCGTGCCCCCTGATTACTTTAGCGCCACCGGCCAGCGATGGGGCAACCCGCTTTACAATTGGGATGCGATGGCCGCCAATGGCTTTGCCTGGTGGATCCGCCGGTTCCGTCACTTGCTAGAGCAGGTCGATATGGTCCGCATCGACCACTTTCGCGGTTTCGCCGCCTGCTGGGCCATTCCCTCAAGGGAGGAAATCGCCACCAACGGCCAATGGGTCCGGGTACCGGGTTACGAGCTGTTCGAAACAGTCCAGCGAGAATTGGGGCACCTGCCCTTTCTGGCGGAGGACCTAGGCGTAATCACGCCTGACGTGGAGGACTTGCGGGACCATTTCGGGTTTCCGGGCATGCGGGTGCTGCAGGTCGGCTTCGAGAATATTGAGCCCGGGAACATTCATTTGCCCCAAAATCACGTGGAAAACTCCGTCGTCTACACGGGCACGCACGACAACAACACCACGGTGGGCTGGTATCAGTCGCTCCCGGCGAGCCAGCAACGGGCGATTGCGGAGTTTTTTGGGGGTGAGTTGCGTGATCCCGCGTGGGACATGATGCGCGTCGCCATGGCTTCCGTCGCTCGCTATGCCATTGTTCCCATGCAAGACGTGTTGCGGCTGGACCAATCCGCGCGAATGAACACGCCCAGTACGAAGTCGGGCAACTGGCGCTGGCGACTTCGCCCCGACTACAATGACGAAACCGTCTCGGCCCCCCTGGCCCAGCTCACCGCCGAGCACCAGCGAACCGAGACACTGGACAAGTAGCCCACGCCACCGGAGAGATGACGAATGAGCAAACCACCTCAGCCTGAAAGCCAAAAGGGTATCCGTTCACGGGCAAAAGACTGATATCCGCGGACGTTCGCGCGTCCGTTGCACATTGTGAGGATAGGCTTTTCCAAATGCAAATGCCACGGGCTGGTCCCGTGGTCCGTTACGTTCCACGCTACCGACAGGCAGCAGTGGTGTGTCTGGCCGGTGTGTAGCGGCGAGCGTGAACCACCACGGGACCAGCCCGTGGCATCCATGCGGGCCTTGCGTGTCCAGGCCGTGTAGCGGCCCCCATGAACGGCTACCTCGCGGAGAGGATCGTCCAGAAATCCCCACTTTCGACGAACTCCTTCAATACGCCACTCTTCTCGCAATTATACCGGTCGCGAATGACTTTCTCCGCCGCGAGTCCGACCAACGGGAGGACGGCTTGCGCCGGGCAGCGTGCCATCCGGAAAAATCCAACCGCCTGAA
>JBNJEM010000532.1:0-5634 GCA_051745935.1 Planctomycetota bacterium | reverse complement strand
AGACCACTTTGCGACAAGACCACTTTGCGACAGGGGGCCGTTAAGAGGGAAGCTCTCGAGGGGGAAGCACGCGGAGTCGTGATCCGTCGCTAGAGTCGGGCGGTCGCGGCCTCTCGAGGTCGCTCCGTTCTTCTTTTCGGGGCCTCCCGTCGTCCTGTCTCGATTTCAGTATGCGGCGGGCCGCGTGTTGACGTTCCATGAACGCGTGACTGCGAATTCGCTGTTACCATTCGATGAGACTCCGTGTGGACTTTACCGTGCAACTGGGATAGGGAAGTCGAGACCGGGATCCGACGCCCTATGTGAAGCCGCGGAAATATACCGTTGTCGGGCAACCGTGACACAAGGCGCGAGCGGGCGTTATCCATCACGTCCTGGCCGTTCACGCCGGAAAGGCGTGGCGGCGAAAGTGTGACGAGCTTGTGGCATGTCCGGTTGTGTGATGTATTCCGGTTGTGTGATGTATAAAGGATTCGCGTGATCGATATCCGTGCCGCGATTGGCAAGCATTTTGTGCCCAAGGACTAATTGGCATGAGCCGACCGTTTGTTGACCCTATCAAGGATTCGTACACCTACCAGTCGTATCAACGGCAACGCCAGATGACGCTGGGGGATCTCTTGCTGGAAAACCGCATTGTGTTTCTCCAGGGAGAGATTTTCACGAGCAACGCCAACGAGGTGGTGATGAAGTTGCTGTACTTGCAGAGCGAAAATCGCCGCAAGGACATCCACTTCTACCTTAACTCGCCCGGCGGTGACGTGGTCTCCACGCTGGCCATTTACGACACCATGCAAATTCTGAGTTGTCCGGTTGCGACCTACTGCGTGGGGCAGGCGGCCAGTGGGGCAGCCGTGTTGCTGACCGGGGGCACTGCCGGCAAACGGTTCGCGTTGCCCCATGCCCGGGTCATGCTGCACCAGCCCTATGGAGGCGTTGGGGGGCAAGTTAGCGACATTGAAATTCAAGCCAGTGAGATTGTGCGGAATCGCCAGATGCTCAACGAGATCATCGCCAAGCATTCCCACCAAGGTATCGAAAAAATCGCTGGCGACACGGATCGAGACTTTTTCCTCAGTGCAACCGAAGCGAAGGAATATGGGCTGGTCGACGAGATACTCGAAAAGCCAGCCGATGGAGAGAAGGAATGATTGGCCCGGTAGACCCCTGGGTATGCCCGCCTGGTGCTTCCCGAGGAAGCCATGACGAAACCATTCGGGGTTCCTCTCGTCCAGGGAAGGTGGAGCGAGGACCAAGTCTTGTTACGGGCTGTGAAAACTCGAGTGGCTCGGGGTTGGCCGGTGTTTCGCCGCCTGTGCCGTGGGACGGCCATGGCGGAGGCGGTGGTGCCCGGCCCGAACATTGAGCCGTGACATGGCACGAACGGTAGCTCTCGGCAAACGAGTCGTTCTTGCGGCACGAACAGTACGGAGTAATTGCAAGCGATGCCACTGATTCCATACGTTGTAGAAAAAAGCGGTCGCGAAGAGCGCGTGTACGATATTTACAGCCGGTTGCTGAAGGATCGTATCGTTTTTCTGGGGTCGGCGATTACCGACGAAGTCGCCAATTCCATCATCGCGCAGATGCTTTACCTGCAGTCGGAAGACGCGAAGTCGGACATCCACTTTTATATTAACTCGCCCGGCGGTAGCATCAGTTCCGGCTTGGCCGTCTATGACACGATGCAGTTCGTGACCTGCGACGTGGCGACCTATTGCGTGGGGCAGGCGGCGTCCATGGGCGCCGTGCTGTTGACCGCCGGCGCTCCAGATAAACGATGTGCTCTGCCTAATGCTCGCATCATGATTCATCAACCATTGGCCGGGATGGAGGGAAGCGCGGAAGAGATCATGATCCATGCCAAGGAACTTCGGCGCGTCAAGCAGCGGATGAACGAGATCTTGATTCGACATACCGGCCATCCGCTCGATAAGATCGAAAAGGATACGGACCGGGATTGCTTCATGACGGCCGAAGAAGCTAGAGACTATCATCTGCTCGATCATGTGGTCGAGCAAATGGAATTGCCCAGTGACGAGTAGGAGGAATGACTGGACCGCGACGGTCCCATTTCCACGGGCCACGGCCCGCCAGGCCCGTCACCGCGCGGGATGGGACTCCGGGCCCGTCGAGGAGTCACTTGCGATGGCCTCGGAGGGCCACCGTACCACAATCCGCGATCGGATGTTGCTCGTCGGGGGGCTTGAGGGTTCATCGCGTGAATGCTGAATCCTAGTCGGGCCGCTTGTCATCGTCCGACGTATTCGTGATCGTCCGACATAGGGACAGATAGACCGCCGCCGTATAGCTGCAAGGGACTGCACGTGGGGGCCGGCATGGGCTGGAAATGGTAAAGTCGCCGGGCAGTTCTTTGCTGATGTTTCAAACAGTCCAGCTCCTGGGACGCGATGTGCCAACCGCGTGCACGCGACTTGGGAACGCCAATCCGCCACGGTAGAGGCGAGAGGGTGCGATGAATGTCCGGCTCCTACTACCGGCCATGCTCATGCTGCTGCTGACCGGGTGCCGCAAGGACCCGTATATGCAGGTATACATTGAGAACATGAATGCCGAGAAACGGCTGCTCGAAGATACCTTGTATGACCTGCAGTACGATTACGAAACCAAGGTCGCGGAGGTGGAGCGGCTGCGCGAGGAATTAGAGGAACTGAACTCGGGTGGCCCCGGGGCGGCTGGTTCAACCGGTTCGGATGACGGTGCCGCCGACCGGGAACCTCGTGACCTGTTTCCCGCCATTCCGGATTTGAAACCACCCTCCGTCGACGAAGGAGGACCCAACGGCGAGAACTCGCGAAGAGGCGACGGAGGCACCGGCCGCCAGGAAAATGGCGCCGCCGAGAGAGAGGCTGAAATCGAGGATCCAGTGCCCCCCAAACTGGAACTGGACGATTCCAGTGCCTCTTCGCGGGAGGGAAGACGGTTGAATCAAATGCCGGAGGATCAAACGGTGACCCACCTCCGCGTGGCGCCCATACAAGTAAGCGGTCCGAAGGGCGACGAGCAAGCGGGAGAGGAACAACCGAGCGACGAGGGCATGACGCTTGTTCTTGAACCCCAAAACCGGCGGAATCAAGTCGTGCCCTTGGCCGGCCGAGTCGCTGTCACGGCGGTTGTCCCGGAGTCGGGCCGTCGCGTGGGGCAGTGGGAATTCAGCGAGGCGGAAACCGAGATGGCTTGGAGCAAAGGCCGGGCCGGGCAAGGCATCACGTTGAAGATGCCATGGCGGAGTTCGCCTCCCACCCGGAATCGTCTCAAACTGGCCGTCCGCTATTGGCGACCCGACGGAAAAATCATCGAGGCCAACCGGGACGTCACGGTGTCTGGTCGCGGGCAACTGGCTGCCCGGTGGACGCCACGCACCGAGCCCCCCCCCGATCCTGCCACCCGCCCCCAAGTCAATGTCGCCGAAGGCCCAGGCCGCGATGGCGACGCGACTCCACGCGGCGATCGAGAGCGGCGGAACCACGGGGAATCCAGCAACCGACTGGGGGCCGCGCCGCCGTCGACTCGAGAGGCTCACTTGCCCGAATGGCGCCCGTATCGGTGAGATGGGTTCCATGTCACTCCCCCCCCGAGATCGGGGGGGTCGGATTAACTCTTACTGTTCCCCCCCCCGACAACTAGCCGGCACCCTCGCTGGCATCTTTTGTTCCGTGCCCCGATCTCGAGACCACCGCCGTACGTTGGGACCGACAGCGCTAGGAAGCCATGATATACCGGTCGCGGATGACTTTCTCCGCCGCGAGTCCGACCAACGGGAGGACGGCTTGCGTCGGGCAGCGTTCCACCCGGAATAATCCAACCGCCTGAAATATAAAACCACTCAGGTTTCCTTTCCAGGGACTTTTGGCGCATGAACCAAGTTTTGTTACGGGGTGTAAGACGGGGTAAATGCTGATCGCCAAAATGTCCTTGCGGCACCCGAAATTCCTGCCAACAATGGAAGCTGGGCAAATCAGCCATAATAAAGGCAGTGAGGTTTCTTTTCACCTAAAGTTTTGGGAGCGGGAGCCAGGTTCTGTTAGGGGCTGTTGTACTCACGTGAGATGGTTTTTCGGTGGCTGCAATGAAACAACGTGTTCGGGCGTTCACTCTAGTCGAGTTACTCGTGGTCATTGCGATCATTGGTATTTTGGTTGCTTTGTTATTGCCCGCCGTGCAGGCCGCTCGAGCCGCCGCGCGACGTATGTCCTGCAGTAACAATATGAAGCAATTCGTGTTGGCCGCGCATAATTACCACGATGTGCACAAGGTTTTTCCCCGCTACGGGTATATTTCCTTCCAGCCCGAGCCTCAGGATCGATGGCGCATCTGGCAGGGGTACAGTGTACATACCATGTTGTTGCCCTTTATCGAGCAGGCGGCACTGTATGAGTCGATCGACTTCACGATTTGGGACGGATGGTATCGCCAGCAGCCGCCAGAGAATAGCGATGTGTACTGGAAGAAGAGAGTTCCAGGCTATGTCTGCCCGGCCTCTCCCACCGCCCCTCACTCACCCGACATCTGGTCCGGGGGGCCTGGCAGTAACTATGCGGTGAGTGCCGGGCCGACGCTCGAGTGGGGGGGCAGCAACGCCGCGCCGGGAACGTTTTCACCGTACGTGGAAACCCGGTTCGCCGCGATCCTTGACGGTACCACGAACACGATCTTTGCGGCGGAAGTGACCACCGGTGATGGTATGAGCGAGCAGTACCTTCCCGGCGAGCCCGTGCGTAATTCGCCCTATGGAGAACCCCGTCCATGGAGCTACCCGAACCTGCCTTACGACCGGATTACGGCGTGGGGGAAAAAATGTGCACGGAACACCGGCGATCACTTGAGCAATAACGGATGGAGCTGGATGGGCGCCAACTACACTCAGACGGTGTTCAATACGGTTGCGCCCCCGAACTGGACGTATCCGAGCTGTATTGCCACGGAGCGAGTGCCGGGATACTCAGCCGACCGGGACGGTATTTACCCGTCACGGAGTAACCATGCGGCCGGTACGATGCACGGATTCGTTGACGGATCGGTTCACTTTCTCACCGAGACGATCGATTACAATGCCTACCAGTATCTGGGCACGAAGGCGGGCGGCGAAAGCTCGCGGATCCCGTAGTGGTTCGTGGCCTGGAAGGAGCGTACGTGTCCATGTTTTGGTTGAGAATGTTTGCCGTGGCAGGTTTTGTCGCATTGATTGGTTGCGGGGGCGGTCCGGAATCCAAGAAGACCAAGTCGCCCGAGGTGGCCGCCAAGGAGAAGATCAAGTTGATGTTGGAGGGGATTGCTGAAACCGGCCGAGGGGGAAGCGAGGTCGGAGGCGCGATGCAAGAGCTAGAGAAGCTCAAGGAAACCGATCCCGCCTTGGCCGACGAGTTGATGAGGGACGCCGAGTCGTTGATGTCGCCCCGAATGAGCAGTTCGCGGCTGAAGCAAAAAGCGGGAGAGATGATCGAGAAACTGGAGGGAGGGTCGGGCGGGTAGCCGGTCCGGGGACACCGTTTCACCGATCCTCGTGCTTTACTTGACCCCAACGTTGCAAAAAGGAATGCGTAGGACGGGTCTCCAGGCCCGTCTATCACAGTGGAAAATGGTCATCTTGCGGATGTTTGCAGACTTCACGTT
>JBNJEM010000531.1:0-5634 GCA_051745935.1 Planctomycetota bacterium | reverse complement strand
CGTGAGATCCGCGGACACCAGATCAAGTACGATTTCGTACTTGAAAAGACGGGCCTGGAGACCCGTCCTACATATACTGTTTGCAACGTTAGGGTAGAATTGTGCCAAGAAATGCAAGCGTTTCGCCGTGGGTAGCACGGAGGAGGCGCAAAACAATCCGCGCCGCCACGCAACAATCATTGTTGCATGGTTGGTGTTTCCGCCCGGAGCTGCCGAACGTTTTGGGTTTCGATCAATTCGCCTTGCGGTTCAGTCCCCGCAATGCGAATATTCTTCAGTACGACTCCCTGACAAGTGGAAATGCGAACACTCAATCCGGGAATCGGGCCACGGTCACCTCCTTGGAGTGAGCGTCTTCGAGGATCGCCTGATCGGAACGATCCTCGTGCGGCGCTCGTACGATATACGAATTCTTCGGACTTCCTCGGCCGAAAAACAAGTAGTCGTGCTTTTCTTGCTGACGTTTGCCCAACAAAGCTGGTACGAAGGAAACCCCGTCGGTCGGCCGCGGACAAGGAAGGCCCGCGAGTTCCGCGAGAGTGGGCATCAAGTCCCAGAACGCGAAAAGCTGGTCGGTGGTACGCCCCGCTTCGATCGTGCCAGGCCAATACGCGACACACGGAACACGCACGCCCCCTTCTTTCAGGTCGCCCTTGAAGCCTTCCAACGGGCCATTGTTGTCGAAGATTGAATCGAACTTTGACAGCCCACCATTGTCGCTGGTGAACAGCACCAGCGTGTTCTCGGTGATACCATGCCGCCGAAGTCGCTGGAGTATTTCGCCGACGTGCCGGTCGGTGCGCGTGATCATGGAGGCGAAGGCCTTTGCGTTTTCAGGCCAATCTTGTTCTTGTGTATAAGGCTCGAGCTCCGGCACGATGAAATCCGCGTGTGGCGTCGTGAAGGGAAGATAGAGGAAGAAACGCTTGTCCTTGACGGCGTCGATGAACTTCAGCGCCTGCTCCGCCGTCCGGTCGTGCCGGTAGTCGTTTCCCACGGTCCGGCGGCCCCCGGGATTGTCATACGGCACGACCTCCAGCCGGTCCCGCGGCGTCTTCTCGCCGACCAGCCCAGAGGGATCGTAGCGATACACATTGTCCGGAAAGTAGCTGTGGTTGTACGTTTGGTTGGGTTCCCCGTAATAGAAGTCCCAGCCATGGTGATAGAGCGCGCCGGAGCCGTCCTTGTTCTTTTTCTCGACCACGTTGCCGAGGAACTCATCGCCCAGCGCCCATTTTCCGGCCATGCCGGTTGTGTACCCCGCCCGCTTGAGCATCCGTGACAGCGTCATATCCTCTCGTTCAATGGGCTGATGATTTCCTCCGCCGCCATTAACGCGACACCGAGAATGTCCCATGTGCTGACCGGTCATGAGCGCGCATCGGGATGGCAGACACAGCGGCGCTCCGGCGTAAAAACGGGTGAATTTCAGCCCCTCCGACGCCATTTGGTCGACGACCGGCGTTTGGATCTTTTCCTGGCCGTAACAGCCCAGATTCCCGTACCCCAGGTCGTCGACGAAAACGAGAATCACATTGGGTTGCTCGGCAGCGTATCCCCGGGCGCCGCCAAGAACGAACAATGAGAAAAACGCTAAAGCGAGCAGTAAGCGGTGCATGGATGATCCCCTTTTCGATGGTCTGTAATACTGTATTTATCGGCGGTGAGATGACGATGCGACGAGCGTTCACGGCCGAGTTTGCTCGGCTTGGCGGATACGGGCAAGTTCCTCCTCCAATCGCCGGACAACATCAGGCCGTTGTTGGTAGAGGTTCTCGGTCTCGCTCGGATCGTCGCCCAGGTTGTAAAGTTGTCCCGGCGGTTCCCCCGGTTCGGGTTTGACGCGACGCGGCTTGGAAAAACCGCCGGATCCGCGGCCCGCGATCAGTTTCCAGGAACCGGATCGGACGGTCATTAAGCCGCGTGCCGATGGGATAACCACCGGACCACGGATTGGTTTGTCCTCCGGTTGCTTCCCCTGCAGCACCTTGAGGAAACTAAAGCTGTCGGTCGCCTGGCCATCCGGTAGGTCCGCGCCGACGATTTCGGCGAGCGTCGCCAATACGTCGGTGAAGCAAATCGTGTGATGGGTCGTGCTCCCCGGTTTCACCGTCCCCGGCCAACGGACAATGAACGGCATTCGATGTCCCGCCTCCCAAGCGTCCGCTTTCATGCCTCGCCATCCACCGGCGGAGTCATGGTCAAACCGCTTCACGTCCCGATCGTACCAGACCGGGCCGTTGTCCGAGGTGAAGATTACCAGCGAATCCTCGGCCATGCCAGCTTCATCGAGTGCGTTCAGTACGCGGCCGATCATGGCGTCGACCATCATCATGAAATCCCCATACATGCCGGCTTCGCTGCGGCCGGTGAACTTTTCCGAAGGGAGCCAGGGCGTGTGCGGAGCCGGGTAGGCGAGGTACAGCATAAGCGCCTCATCTTCCTCCGCCCTGTCATGCTGGCCGATAACCTCAACCGCTTCGTCCGTGAAGCGGGGTAACACGTCCTCGAGCCTCAACCCGGGCGCGATTCCTCCTTCACGCCAAAACGCCCCCTGGATGGGCGACCACCCCTCGCTACGGTTGGCTTCGATATGATCGGTCGGCGGTTCCACGGCGCGATCGCCGCGGATATAGAAATACGGTGGAATGTCAGTCGAGGCGCGGATTCCAAAATACGTGTCGAACCCACGGTCAACCGGTCCACCAGGCAACGGTTTATCGTAACCGTTTTCATGGAACCCCAAGTGCCACTTGCCGACCATGGCCGTCCGGTAGCCCCGAGATTTCAACAACGACGCCACCGTCAGCTGCCCCTGCTTAATCACCGGTTCGCGGCGCCAGACCGACACATCCGTGCGGAACGGGTAGCAGCCGGTCAGCAACCCATAGCGCGACGGGTGGCACACCGCCCCCGGCGCGTGGGCGTCGGTGAAACGCATGCCGGCACGGGCCAGGCCGTCGATGTTCGGCGTGGGAATCTTCGAATCGGGATTGAAACAGCCGGGATCGCCATATCCCATGTCATCGACAAGAATGACCACGACGTGCGGCGGGCTTGCGTCGGATTCGGTTGCCTCGCCATGAGCCGGAGAGAACCACGACGCCAGCAGGCCAGCGAGAGCGACTATCAGGGTTGTACGCATTTGAGTTACCGTCCTTTCTGGTCCAAAAGATGGATGGCCGCCATGCCGAAGACGGCCAACATGAGCAAGGCCGTGATCAATTCCCGGACGGGAAATGAAGGATTGCGCATTTCACTCATCGCGTGATCTCCTCGCTACAGATGGCAGTTTTCTTTCCGCACGCTGCGCGCCAATCTACCCGCGGCGCCACTCCACGTCAACTCTCGCGGGTCGGCCTACCAGTTTTCCATCGACATCCTGATCCGTCCGCCGTCGCCGTCCAAAGTAAGAGTCCTGTTCTCCAAGACGCCTTCGGGGCGTTGGAGAACGCTATCGAGTTGCAGCAGCGCGTAGAGCAAGTATCCCACGCCGTCGATGCTTTCATAGTACGGCTTGGCCGGATGACCGCGAAACAGGCCGTTGTGCCATAGCTGTTCCACGGCGATGTCCGCCAACCGCCGGGCACTTTCGAGATGGGCACGGTTTTCGGTTACCAGAAACATGTTGAGGAAGAAAGAGATCGATCGACCGTACTTGCCGGCATGAGCCCCCTGCTTGCCCGGTCCGCTACCATACGGGTAGTACCACGTCCGCTCATTTCCTTCGCTGCTCCCGGGCGGGGCGCGGTCGATCCAGGTGGCGAATCGCTTGGCGGCCGCCAGTAGCTCTTCCTCGTCCGTCAACTGATATGCATACGCATAGGCCTGCGCGGTGTAGATTGGATGTTGGTAACCGGCCACGTACGGTTCCCACAGTTCCAGGTGGCCTCGCGGTTCGTATTGCGCGTATCCCTCTGGTACCCGCGGACCGGGAACGGGCGTTCCATCCAAATGCAGCGCGCCCCAGAATTTTCCCGTCTCGGAATCGTAACCATGTTTCGCGTAGGATTTCAAATACGCGACGGCTTGCTCGCGGAACGTATCCTCCTCGCTCAGCCGCCAGGCTTTCAATAGCGAGTGACAGAACAGGCCGGGGATCGCCGTCACGAAGCTGCTGCCGTCAAACCGCTGCTCACCGGCATTCGGCCGTTCGGGAAAAAGATCCGTTTCCGGATTGCGACGATCCCAATAATAGTTCGCCAACAACAGAGCTCGAGCGAGCCACTTCTCATCGCCCGTCTCATCATACATGAAGGCGAAGGCTTCAATAAACGCACCGGCGCTCATACTGAAATCGCATCCGGGGCGGCCGTCTCCATGGCGATTAATCTCACCCGTCTGTTTGTCGATAACATGCCACTGCCAGATGGCTTCAATTTCACGCCCGACCGCTTCCGGGTTGATGCTCCAGAGATGATCCCAATTGATTTCGTGTATGGCATGCAGTTCATGATGGTCACCGCCGTGCCCCTTCTTGGTGTCCTCGTAAACGTCATAGCGCCGATGCCAGCCCCACCAGAACAATCCCTTGTCATCGACCAGATGGACCATCACGTATCCGGCGTAACGGCGGGCGCACTCGGCGTACTCTGGATTCCCCGTGAATGCGGAAAACAAGACCATCGTTTTCAAAAGGGCCTGATCCACTTCCAGGTCCGCCGCCGCTGGATTTCGGCGAGCTCGGCGTGTCACCCGGAACGCTTCGTCCAACGCGTCGGGATCCCGGGGACAATGCAACGTCCCCGTATCCAAGATACTAACCAGCATGGGCGTGTGAATCTCACCATAGGTATCCGTGCCATGTTCCATCAGCGTATCGAGACAATCACGCACGTGCCGTGAATAAGGAGAAAGTTTGGTCGCCGCGTCCTCCGTAGCCTCCGAGGTATTCAACGGAACCAGCGGCAAGGCGGCAAGAACCAACAAGTATTTCATCGGTCGTGTTCCTTTCTAGCCTCGGATCACTCTGAATCAGGACGCTTTGAATCAGAACCATTTTTTCACATCGCCATCGGCGCGGCTAGCCATCATGGTGGGAATTTCAATTCGAGCGTTGAGTTGAATTCGAATTTCGTCGCGCCGAGCGAACCGCTCGATACGAATAATGGGCCCCGCACGGATGGCGGACGGGCCCCCGCGGATGAAGAGACCTCCTCTCGAGGAAACAAACAACTCTACTCCTTGCTTTTTCCGAGACTGCAACGGTCGGGGGCTATCATATTGCAGACCTACCCGCTGGACAGCCGGGCCGTGAAAAGGCAGTATAGGGGTTTAGGCGAGCGGCGAGAGGCGGTTATATTTCAGGCGGTGGGATTCTTCCGGGTGGAACGCCGCCCGACGCAAGCCGTCCTCCCGTTGGTCGGACTCGCGGCGGAGAAAGTCATCCGCGACCGGTGTATTTCAGGCGGTCGGATTTTTCCGGGTGGAACGCTGCCCGACGCAAGCCGTCCTCCCGTTGGTCGGACTCGCGGCGGAGAAAGTCATCCGCGACCGGTGTATTTCAGGCGGTCGGATTTTTCCGGGTGGAACGCTGCCCGACGCAAGCCGTCCTCCCGTTGGTCGGACTCGCGGCGGAGAAAGTCATCCGCGACCGGTGTATTTCAGGCGGTCGGATTTTTCCGGGTGGAACGC
>JBNJEM010000530.1:0-5643 GCA_051745935.1 Planctomycetota bacterium | reverse complement strand
GCTGTTGGTAAACAGGCCCCATTCCACTGGTGTGATAGTGAGCATGATACCGCATCGCGTGAGTGCCGCCTATCCATCCCATGAAGCGGCTCATTTCGCCGTCGACCAGCGGACGCAAAACAAGGTAGTCGTGATTGGGCATCAGTTGGAAAGAAAACAGCTCAACTTCGTGAATTTGAAGTGCTTCATGAAGGATTCGCTCAAAGGCTTAAAAATCCTTCTCTTTGTGAAAGATGGCTGCGCGAAGGTTGCCGCGGTTCGGGGCGTGGTAAAGCCCTCCCGCTTCGTCGGCAGGTGGTGGTCGGGGCATGTTTGTTGGTCTCCAGGCCGCGAAAACCATAGCCCAACACATCCAAGTGCTTCAACAAAGAGGCCTGACCCCTTTGATCCCTTGACCCCTTTGATCCCGTGGGGCATTGCGCATCTGCCGCAGGCGTTGTCGACATGAGGCACGAACCGCGTGGACGTCGGCGCCACCGGGCAAGCCCTCAGGATGCCATCTGGCAATTCGGGGACGTGGATCTTTGACTGCGCGATGGCGGCGAGGGTCGGGACCGGTCAAGTCAAACTGATGGCGCATCGGTGTGCTTCTCCTCTGCGCGTTGCGCACGGCCAGTCCGTCTTTACGATCCCCTCGAATTGTGTTCTTGAGTGATGTTCGCCACCGAATCTCGTTCGATCAGTCGGGTCGGTAGGAGAAGACCCTGGGATGACTTGCAAGACTCGAAGCTCGCGAAAAGAAGCTGTGCCGCAATCTGGCCCATCTCCGCGTTGCGTTGCTCAACGGTCGTCATGGGCGTGGCAAGAAAGGGGGCGTAAGGAGAGTCGTCGAACGCGATGATCGAGACATCATCCGGGATGTCCAGGCCTTCCTCAGAGATTGCTTGCAGGGAGCCCAGAGCGATCTGATTGCTCAAGGCAAAGATCGCCGTGAATTCAGTTCGCGCGTGCAGCAGCAGCTTGGTGGCAACGTAGCCGCTACGTTGGGAAAAACTGTCGCCGACGATAAGTTCTTCGTCGATCGGAATGTCGTGGTGCGACAGCGCCTCGCGATAACCCAACACGCGATCTCGGTTCGGCGCCGAGTCCTGAAGTCCCTGAAGGCACGCGATACGCTTGTGCCCATGGCGTATCAAGTATTCGGTGGCTTCTCTTGCTCCGCCAACATTGTCTGACGTGACCGATGGGATCGCCAGGTCGGGATAGTACCGATCGACCAGCACCACCGGCTGGTCACTCTCGACGAATTCCGTGAGATGCTCATCCGAGACGCCAACCGGACAAAGCACCAAGCCGTCCACATTGCGACTCCGAATCAGTTGGATCGCCTCGATCTCGTATTTGGTGTCCTCGTGGCTGTCGCACAGAAGGACCGAGTATTCCCGCCGCCGCGCCTCGGCCGTCACATGACGCGCGATTGTGGCGAAGTACGGATTCGAGATGTCGGGCACGATCAGCGCGATGGTCGAAGTCTTGCTGAGCCGCAGCCCCCTGGCGACCTGATTCGGGGAGAAGTTCAGCTCCGTGGCCAGCTCCCGAACACGGCGTTGTGTCTTCTGGCTGATGCGATATTGATCCCCCTTGCCGCTTAGTACACGAGACACGGTTGTCGGCGTCAGTCCAAGCTGCTCGGCGATTGTCATGAGCGTGATTCTAGACTTCGGAGCACTCATTGTTTGGGGCCGTGCCCTCGCTACAAAGTGTTTTTGACAAGTATGTTACAGCATAGCATGCGCGGGTATGGGCGGCAAGGATAAACGTTTGAGCTTGGCACCGCATCGTGGCATTGCATGCACGACTTCTCCCGACGAACGGGGGAATGTGACTATTAGGCGGCTAACAAGGCGTAAGAACGGCATTCACGACCCCTCTGCGGGACTGCCTGACATCGCTTTGCGTGGAGTGTTGACAGGAGTCCCACCGGGAAATACGATAGAACAATCGTTTGTTCTGCACCACTGGGACGGCTGTTTCTTGCCGCCCAACGCGAGATCTAAACGCCGACGTTGAGGCCCAACTTTTGTTCCTGAAGGAATTCTGCCATGAGACGATTTCACATCAGCGCGTGTATACTTATCGTCGTCGGCACGATTGCCGTTGTCCGTGTACCGCCCTTCTCTGCGGCGGAAAAGACTAAGCAACGTTCAGCGTCCGCGGCAAAGATCGACGATCGATCGCCAAACCGTGCTCGGGCGCAGGCTCCCGTTCCGGGCAACGTCGAATTCCAGACCGACATTGCTTACCGCGAGGGGAATCCGAAGTGGACGCTCGACCTGGCGTTGCCCAAGGCCCCATCGAGTGAGCCCCGACCGGGGCTCGTCTTCATTCACGGCGGCGGCTGGAGAGGCGGAGACAAGGGCGGTGGCCAATGGCGGGCGTTGCCTCTCGACTACGCATCGCGCGGATACGTTTGCATCACAATCAACTATCGACTCACGGACGACGGAACGATCGCCGATTGCATCGCGGACAGCAAGTGTGCGGTGCGTTGGCTACGAGCCAATGCAAAGAAGTACAACGTCGACCCCAAGCGCATTGGGGCGTACGGAAACTCCGCCGGAGCCCATCTTGTGTCGGTCCTGGGGCTGACTTCGGGCGACGACGGGCTCGAGGGCGATGGCCCGTGGCAGGAGTTTTCCAGCGAACTGCAAGCGGTCTGCTGTTCGGCTTGTCCTGCGAATTTCATGGATTGGGGAACGAAGAACGCCAGAGGCACGGATCCCCTGTCACGGCTGTTCGTGGGAATCGATGCCGAGGAGTGGAAAAGAAAGGCGTCACCGATCACGTACGCTTCCGCCAAGGCTCCGCCCTTCCTGATTGTGCATGGGACGAGCGACACAACGGTTCCAATCAAGCACGGTGACGAACTAAGCAAGTCGTTGCGGGATGCTGGAGCGACCGACGTCACGTATCTCAGGATCGACGACGCCGGCCATGGTGTCTTCGGGCAGCATTCGGACACGACCGGCCCCGCGATGCAGAGGTTCTTTGAGCGGGTCCTCGGCGCGACGTATCGCGGAGAGGTCGCGAGCTTGTCGAGCGTGTCGGCTTCTTCTGAACACCGAGAAGCGAAAACTGAAGACCGAGAAGCTGCCCCGAAGAAGCCTAACGTCATTCTCTTCCTCGTGGACGATATGGGCTGGACCGATCTGGCCTGCTACGGCAGCGATTTCCATGAAACACCGAGCATTGATCGCTTGGCGAGTGAAGGTATTCGCTTCACCGACGCCTATGCTACGTGTCATGTTTGCTCGCCGTCACGAGCGAGCGTTCTGACCGGCAAATACCCCGCGCGACTCGACCTGACGGACTGGCTCCCCGGGCGGCAAGAGTTCCCGTTCCAGCGCCTTAAAAATGCACCGATTCATGAATCGCTGCCGCTTGAGGAAATCACGCTCGCTGAATCACTTACTCGTCACGGATATCGGACCGGTCATTTCGGGAAGTGGCATTTGGGCGAACACCCCGCCGGCCCGCTACAGCAAGGTTTTGATGTTCAGGTACCGACGAATTGGTACAAGGGCTGGCCGAAGGCGGGCTATCACGCACCATTTGAGCTCGATGGAATCGATGACCAACCGGGCGACTACTTGACGGATCGGCTAACGGACGAAGCACTCAAGTTCATCGACGACAACAGCGATGAGCCGTTCTTCCTCTACCTGTCGCACTTTGCGGTTCATGATCCGATCCAGGGACGAGCGGATCTCGTTGCCAAATACAAAAAGAAGCGTTCGCGACTGCCGACAGATGACACGCCGTTCATCCTCGAGGGGAATCCCGACGCGGAGACGTCGTTCACACGAGTCGAGCGCAAGGCAATGCTCGATGACCCGGCCTACGCAGACCACCGCATTCTGCCGAATCAAATGGTCAAGATCAAGCAGCGGCAGGATAATCCTCAATTCGCGGCGATGGTCGAAACAGTGGACGAGAGTCTCGGTCGCATTGTGACGAGGCTGAAATCGCTGGGGCTTGAACAGAACACGATCATCATCTTCACGTCGGACAACGGAGGCATGTCGGCGGTGAATTTCGGTCGCCCGGAACGCGTTGTCCATCCGGCGAAACTCGACATGGCCTATGCGACGTCGAATCTGCCCCTTCGCGGCGCGAAGGGATGGCTGTACGAAGGCGGGATTCGCGTTCCGCTGATCATCAAATGGCCAGGCTATGGCGTTGCCGGATCCACTTGCGACGAGCCGGTGGTCGGTACGGATTACTATCCGACGATCCTCGATATGGTCGGTGTCGATGCATTGCCCGAGCAACACGTGGACGGCGAAAGCCTTTGCCCATTGTTCCACGGCGCGGCGACGCTCGACCGCGACGCGATTTTCTGGCACTTTCCGCACTACAGCAATCACGGTATGCAAAGTCCGGGCGGTGCTATACGTAGCGGGAGATACAAGCTGCTGGAGTACTTTGAAAACGGCACGGTTCAGTTGTTCGATCTCGAAGCCGACCCGGGCGAGCAGAACGACCTGTCCAAGACACATCCCGAGATCGTCGCGCAACTTCTGGATCGTCTGCATCGATGGCGTGAAGACGTTGACGCCAAAATGATGGTCCCGAACCCCGATTTCGACGCCAGCACGGCAGTACAGCAATAGCTCGATGATTCGTTTCCTTAACTGATAAATGGCCAGGAAGTCCAACGATGCCGATTCAACACCGACTGAACACGCGATGGATTCTTGCTGTCGCCACCAGCGCGTCGTCGCTGATCGCTTTGTGCTTTGCGGCGATTGCTTCCGCGGGTGACGAACGCCCAAATATCCTGTTCTGTATTTCCGACGACCAGTCGTGGCAGCATACCGGAGCCAATGGCGATCCGGTGGTCCAAACTCCGGCTTTTGAGCGTGTTGCCAGAGAAGGGATTCGCTTCACCAATCCCTATTGCGATGCGCCTACCTGCGGGCCGTCGCGCAGTGCGATTTTGAGCGGGCAGTCGATTTGGCGGTTGGAGCAGGCCGCGAACATTCACAGCACCCTGCCGACCAAATTCGCCCTCTATACGGAATTGCTCGAGAAGGCCGGATACAACGTTGGATCGACTGGCAAAGGGTGGGGGCCAGGCCCTCTTGACCCCGTAGGCCGCACCATAAATCCGGCGGGCAAGAAGTATCTGGGAAGAACGCTTGAGAAGAAACTGTGGCCTCAGATTGTCGATATCGACTATGCGGCAAACTTCGAGGACTTTCTAGCCCAGCACCTGGAAGACAAGCCGTTCTGTTTCTGGCTGGGGACTTATGAACCGCGCCGGGGATACAAGGAAGGCTCGGGGGTAGCCGCCGGCATGGATCCTGAAAGCGTTGTGGTGCCTCCGATCTTTCCCGATACGGACCTCGTGCGCAGTGACATTCTCGATTACTACGTTGAGGTCGAGCACTATGACAAAATGGTCGAGCGAGCTATTCACTCCCTGGAGAAACGTGGACTGTTGGAAAACACCATCATTGTGGTGACCAGCGATCACGGAATGCCTTTTCCACGAGCCAAGGCCACTCTGTACGATGCCGGGACCAAAGTACCACTGGCCATTCGTTGGCCGAAAGGGATCAGAAATCCCGGTCGGGTTTACGATGGTTTTGTCAATCTCAGTGACCTAGCGCCCACGTTCCTGGAAGCTGCTGGCGTGCA
>JBNJEM010000529.1:0-5703 GCA_051745935.1 Planctomycetota bacterium | reverse complement strand
CGACTTCCCTATCCCAGTTGCACGGTAAAGTCCACACGGAGTCTCATCGAATGGTAACAGCGAATTCGCAGTCACGCGTTCATGGAACGTCAACACACGGCCCGCCGCATACTGAAATCGAGACAGGACGAGAGGCCCCGAAAAACAACTGAACGACATCGAGAGGCCGCGACCGCCAGACTCTAGCGACGGATCACGACTCCGCGTGCTTCCCCCCCTCGAGAGCTTCCTTCTTAACGGCCCCCTGTCGCAAAGTGGTCTTGTCGCAAAGTGGCCGTTCTTCCGGCAACCCCTCAGGGCTCGCTCCAGAATCACTTCGCAACTCAACGGGCCTCCGAATCGTCCGGCCCACTGGCTCCGCTCGCGATCCCCGTTTTTTGGAGAGGAAACGCGTCTTGCCGCTCGCTCAGCCAGTGCCACCCTCCGGAAAACGCCGCAGCTATTCCTGCTTCCAGCAACCCCTCAGGGCTCGCTCCAGAATCACTTCGCAACTCAACGGGCCTCCGAATCGTCCGGCCCACTGGCTCCGCTCGCGATCCCCGTTTTTTGGAGAGGAAACGCGTCTTGCCGCTCGCTCAGCCAGTGCCACCCTCCGGAAAACGCCGCAGCTATTCCTGAGCCGTTCGTTACTTCTGAGTGGGGCCACGCAATGATTCAGCTTCACCTCCATGCTTCGCCTCTGGAATGTCCGACGTTTCACCACGGCCTGTCAGGGCCAAATCCAAGGGAAACACTTCCTTGTCTTTCTTCTCGACGGGAACATCCTCGACCTGGGCCTCGGAGCAGATCAAATTGACCACCTTGTTTTCAATGATTTGATTCCGGAGCGCGTCCATGTGCCCCTGCTTTTCCAAGCGGGCTCGCACCCGCCTCGGCGACTCGCCGTCCTGACGGGCCATCTGTTGGATCTGCCGCTCATAATCAGCTTCGGTCGCGTCGATGTCCTCATCCTCGGCGATCCGCTCGAAGATAAAGTGCTCTTTCAACGACCGATCCGTGGCCTTCAGACTGTTTTGCCTGATCTGGTTCGAATAGGCTCGAATGTCTTCATCACTAAACCCGCTTGATCTGAGCTCCAACTCCACGCGATCCAACTCGCGTTTCGCCTGACGGTTGAGCAGGTCGGGGGGCAATTCCCAGTCGGCGTCCCGCGTCAAGGTGGCGGTGATCTGCTCCCGCAATTCCCGCATCTGCGTGTACGCCAGCTGCCGGTCCAACTCGTGCCGGATCGCGTCACGCAAATCTCCCTCATCTTCAAAGTCACCGATCTCGTTCAGGAAATCCTGCGTCACTCGCGGCAACTCCACGTAGCGAACTCGCCGCACCGTGAAGGTCACCTCCACCTCCCGGCCACGCATCTCCGCGTTTTCGGCACCAGGTCCGATGGTCACCTTGGTGGTCCGGGATTCGCCCTTGTGGGCCCCCACCATCAGCTCGCCAAAGTCATCAATGGTCGCGTCCCGCAAACTGAGCGTGGGCAACGCCCTCACGCCGACCTTGTCGGATTCGAGGATCTCTTTGCCGTCGGCGGTCACCCGAATCCGAACGTCCAAAATGTCATTGGGTTCCACCGGCCCGTCACGGTCGACCATCCTCCCCCGTTTCGCCAGCAACTTCCGCAGCTCCGCGTCCACGTCCTCGTCCGAATGCTCCCGTACCGTTCTCCTGAGCTTCAATCCCTTCCACTGCGGTACGTCGAACTCGGGACGTACTTCAATGTCAAACTCAAAGGTCAACGGCCCATCGTCCGGAATGGAGACCGCGTCCAGGTCGAGATCAGGTTCACCGATGGCCGAAAACTCGTGCTCCTCGCCCAACTGGGCCAGAGCATCCGTCAACAAAGACCCTTTCACCCGCTCCGCAATCTGATCCTTGAATCGAGCTTCCACCAACTTGCGAGGCGCTCGCCCCGGCCGGAATCCGGGCACCTCCGCCTTCGGGGCCAGCTCGTCAAAGGCCTCGGACAGATATCGGTCCACGTCTTCCCGCGAAATCGTGACCACCACGTGACGCTGGCACGCCCCGGGACTCTCGACGTTCACCTCAAGCGACAGTTTCGGCTTCTCTTGGTCCGCCGCCGTCCCCTGATCATCACCAAGCAAAGTATCATCAGAACTCATGGAATGCGCCGTTCGCCCCCTCTTCCGGAGCTTTCAGGTAAACTGGCCTACGATACAGCCGACGAAGAACCCCAAAGGAACTCCCCCCCGACTTTTCACTCCCACAAACCGCCCACGCCGACCTCCTCCCTCGCGACAAGACCCTTGAGCCTTCCGGCTGCCGGCAGTGGCTTGTACCGCTGAAGAGAAGAATCCAAACGATCGAACCGTCCCACCTGAACGGAACACGCTGGTGCCCCCTTGTAGGCCCGAACAACGCAATAGCGGGCCGCCGCCATTGTTCTCCATTCGCGGTACATATTTCAGGCGGTTGGATTTTCCGGATGAAAAGCTGCTCGACGCAAGCCGCCGTCCCGTTGGTCGGACTCGCGGCGGAGTAAAGTCATCCGCGACCGGTATAAAAAAAAGAGCGGGTGATGGGATTCGAACCCACGACAACAACGTTGGCAACGTTGTGCTCTGCCAGCTGAGCTACACCCGCATCAAGTGCTCCCGAAGCTCTCGAGTGCTTGCGTGGCGAAAAAAACTCCCGTTTCGCTACAAGTCACCCCAAACCCCCAAGCCCAAGACATTGGATTATAGGGCCCAAAAGCCAGCTTGCAAGGGCAATTGTTTCGCGTTCCGGCAGCCGCGCGTGGAAACGCCATCGCCCGCCCGGCACAATCGGGGGGATCGGTCGGACGAACAGGCAATCCAGGGGCGAACACGGATTCAGCGGCCATGGGAACGTGGCAGCCGTTGGCGTTTGCCGAGAATCGGCGTCCCTATCGCAACAGGCTATCAACCCCCTGGACCACGACGGTGGGGTCACTGATGAACCAATAGGCCACGATACAAAGGAGAAGCAGCCCGAGCGCCACCATGCCAAACCCGTGCGGATTAGGCGACGTCTTGGTCTCGCGAAGCACTTCAGCCAGTGCATTCTCCAGCCGTTTCCAACCCGCGAAATTCTGTTTGGGGCCGGCGGAAACCAGCTGGACATTCCGCATGGCCCCGAAAATCTCCACGTGAAGCTGAACCCCCAACTCGGGCAGGACGAGGTTGTCGCCCGCCCAGCGGGCCTGATGATCCAGCCGCGACACCACCTCCGCCAAAACCGACCGGAGCTGCTCCGGGTTGGCGTTGTAGATCACCAATCGCGGTCGCATCAACAAGACCACCAGCGTCAAGCACAACCCGTAAAATGCCAGCAACAAGAGCCACACGGCGCCCCCAAACTGGTCCCACGCCGCCGCTGGAAGAAACAACTCCAACGGCCCAACGGCAATCAAACCGGCAATCGCGGTTCCCAATGCCCCCACGTCTCGGGCGCCCGTCGTCAGAAAGGGGCGTCGCGCCAAGTTCACGGCGGCCAACACCAGAAAATAGACCGCCAGCGGGCCAAGCGCGATAGCAACCCGTAAAGCATCAATCTCTAGCATGCGCCCAATCGTCCTACCTATTCAGCTTAACCTGTCCAGTCTTTACTCCCATATCCGCCCCATACCGCGCCATAGTGCGATCTTAGTCCCCTCCATGCCGGCAAACAATCCCCCGCTGGGGTCCCGGCCCGATGGGATGGCAAGGTTCCGGGACAACCGGACTCCCTAGCGAGTGACGATCGTCCGTGCTAGGCTGTACCTTTCGTTTTCAGCGGTTTTTGGCCCCAGAACCTAGAGGGTGAGTTGGAGTGAGTGGTCCCAATTTTGAGAAGTGCGAACTGATACCGGTGATTGCTCAGGATGCGGAGACACAGGACGTGTTGATGCTGGCCTACATGAACGCCGAAGCCTACCGGGAAACGCTTCGCACCCAGCGTGTTTGCTACTACAGCCGGAGTCGTGGAAAGCTGTGGCGAAAGGGTGAAGAAAGCGGCAATGTCCAGGAGCTGCGGGAGATTTTCCTGGATTGTGACGCGGACACGCTCCTGGTCAAAGTCCGACAAATTGGCAACGCGGCGTGCCACAAAGGCTATCACAGCTGTTTCTTTCAAAAGGTGGACCCCAAGACGGAATCCGTGGACGTGGTGGGCCAGCGGGTGTTCGACCCCGACGATGTATATAAGGCCAAGGACCACTGAATCAGCCCCGGGGTGATTATGCAACACTGGGGTGACGGGCATCCACACATGGAAATCCAGGGCCAAAGGGGAAATCCAGGGCCAAAGGGGAAATCCAGGGCCAAAGGGGAAATCCAGGGCCAAAGGGGAAATCCAAAGCCAAAGGGGCTTCACGGGCGAGACAATCCTGACGCGGCAATCGCAATGGCCAACCTCGTCCACGAGGCGGCCCCCCTAGCCCGACAGATTCGCCATTGCGGAATTCGTCATTCGGATTTCTTTCGGGGCATGGGGATACTTGGACAAGTGGGGAACGTCTTCAGTCGTCCGCCGGGGCCCGCGGCACGAGGGAACCCGCGTGGTCGGCTAGAAGCGAGGTACAACATTATTGTCTTAGGGCGTAACATGCGCGCACGGTGCGCGCATGCTTGACGTGAGCGACCAATGGGAGCGCGCCATCCCTGTGCGGGGTCCCGATTTGGTTGGCGGCCCAGCCGCCTTAGGTGGAGGTAGAAGAAGCGATGTCCGATCAGATTCTGAACTTTGGTATCCCGTCTGGCAGCTTGCAAACGGCTGCAATCGAGTTGTTTCAGCGAGCGGGATACACCATCAAGACCTCTTCTCGCTCCTATTACCCCACGATTGACGATTCGGAAATCGAATGTCTATTGATCCGCGCCCAGGAGATGGCTCGTTACGTCGGACAAGGCATTCTGGACGCCGGGATTACCGGCAAGGACTGGATTCTGGAAAGTGGCGCGGATGTGGTCGAACTTTGTGAGCTCAGATTCTCCAAAGTGAGTCGCCGACCAGTCCGTTGGGTGCTTTGTGTTCCGGATGATTCACCGGTGAAAGAGGTCAAGGATCTCGAGGGGAAACGGATTGCCACGGAAGCCGTTGGCTTGGCCACCCATTTTCTCCAAGAGCACGGGGTGACCGCCGACGTGGAGTTCTCCTGGGGGGCCACCGAGGTCAAACCGCCGCGTCTGGCCGATGCAATCGTGGAGGTGACGGAAACGGGCAGTTCGTTGCGCGCGAACAATCTCAGGATCGTCGCGGAAATCCTGCAAAGCACCCCGCGGTTGATTGTCAATCGCCAGGCCTACGTGCAGGAATGGAAGCGAGCCAAGGTGGCCAATATCGCGCTCATGCTGCAAGCCTGCTTGCAAGCCGAAGGACGCGTGGGCCTGATGATGAACGTTCACAGTGACAATTTGAGGCAGGTCCTTGATTTGCTCCCCGCCCTGCAAAACCCTACAATTTCATCACTCTCGGATCCGAAGTGGCTCGACGTGAACACAATCGTCGAAGAATCGGTGGTTCGTTCCGTCATTCCCCAGCTCCGGGCGGCGGGAGCGCATGGGATTGTCGAATATGCCATCAACAAGATTATCGACTAACTCGTGGCCCGGACTGGGGGGGTTCGAGGCTCGGGTAATCGGGTCTCATATACCGGGCGCGGATGACTTTCTCCGCCGCGAGTCCGACCAACGGGAGGACGGCTTGCGTCAGGCAGCTTTCCATCCCGAGACATTGGACCGCCTG
>JBNJEM010000528.1:0-5707 GCA_051745935.1 Planctomycetota bacterium | reverse complement strand
CCGGTATATAACACGCAACTCACAACCCAGGAAGCCACGACGAAACCAGGCGGATTTCCCGTCATCCAAGGCGTTTTGGAACCGGAATCTCGGTTTTGTTGGCGGCTGCACACGACCAAATTCCCCATGCAATTCCTCTACCCAGCACTCACGGCCGGCTTCTTCCTGGCCTTGGTACCGTTGTTGATCCATTTGATCAACTTGATGCGGCACCGCCGCGTGAAGTGGGCCGCCATGGACTTTTTGTTGCGAAGCTACAAGAAGCACCGCAAGTGGGTCTGGCTCAGACAACTGCTGTTGCTGCTCGCCCGAATGACGGCGGTGGCGTTAGTGGTTGCCATGCTCGCTCAATTGGTCACCCAAAGTCGATATGAAGGCTTGTTTGGCAGCTCGCTGACGCATCACTATGTGCTGTTGGACGATAGCATGTCGATGTCGGACCGCGCCGGCGGCACGGACGCGCTGGAGCGGGGACTGGAGTTCGTGCGGCAACTGGGGTCGGAGGCGGCGGAACAGGAGTTTCGACAGCGGTTTACCCTGTTGCGGTTTTCGCGGGCCGATGCGGCCGCCCACCGGTCAGCGGCCTCCAACGCGGAATCGATACCGCGGCTCGCCGACTTGAACGCGGAAGACATCGATTCCACGTTTACGTCGCGGTTGGAGCGGATCCGCGCGAGGATTACGCCGACGCAGTTGCCGGTGGGCCCCGAATCGGCGTTGCAGATGGCACGGCAGCTCATGCAAGACAGCAGCGAGGAAAACCGCATTGTTTATCTCGTGTCGGACTTTCGGACCAAGGAATGGGACAATCCCAGCGAGCTGCGGGAGCTGTTGAGCAACCTGGAACAGGACGGGGCCAAGCTGCACCTGGTCAACTGCTGTCGCGCTTCCCATGACAACCTGGCCATCACGGCGTTGAAGCCCACGAAGGAAATCCGCGCGGCGGGCGTGCCGCTGTTCATGAATGTGGCGATCACCAATTACGGGACGACCACGGCCGAAAACGTGCAGCTCAAGGTCCGCACGCACTTTTACAAGTCCATCCGGCAGCAGCCGCCCGAGAGTGAACAGCCGGCCGCGGAGGTGGACGATTCCCCCACGCTGCAAGTCGATCGGATCGAGCCGGGGGAAACGGCGGTGCAACGCGTGCAGGTCTTCTTCCCCGAACCGGGAAAGCACGTGGTAGAGGCCATTTTGCCGGAAGACGCGGTGGCGGCCGACAATCACCGCTGGTGCGTCGTCGACTTCCCCGAAGACGAATCGGTCTTGATCGTGGACGGAGACCCTTACCAGCGGAACGCCTTTTACATCAACGCGATTTTCGATCCCGGCCAGCGTGCTCGCACGGGCATCCGGCCGAAGACGGAGAGCGAGGCGTTCCTGCGTGACAGCACCCCGGCGGCGCTCCGCCCCTACACCGCCATCTACCTGTTCGACGTCGATCGCCTCGACGACCGCGCGATCACCAACTTGGAAACCTATGTCTCGGAGGGCGGTGGGTTGGCGTTTTTCGCCGGACCCCGGGTCAACCTCTCCTTCTACAATCAACGCCTGTATCGCGACGGGGAGGGACTGTTCCCCGTCCCTCTCGAGCGGGACGGCCTGCTTGAAGCCGACCCCGTCCTCGAGACCGCGCCCGACATCGTGGTGGAGGCGAAGGATCACGCGGTGTTTCGCGAGCTGGTTCAGGGCCAAAACCCGATCGTGCGCATGATGCACGTGCAGCGGTACCTCCGCCCCCCCTCGGATTGGACGCCCGCGCCCAACAGCAGCACGCGGGTGCTGGCGCGGCTGCGCAGTCGCGCGCCGCTGGCCGTGGAGAAAACGTTCGGCGACGGGCGAGTCATGGCGATGCTCACCACCTACGCCCCCTATTGGAACGACCTCACGCTGGGGCCGGGCGCCATCCTGGCTCTGCGGCTGCAGTCGTATTTGGGGGCCGCTCGACGCACCACGGCCGAGCACGAAGTGGGCACGGGCATCGACCTGCGGTTGGACGGCGAAACCTATCGAAACGACGTGAGTCTATTCTCGCCGGAGGAAACGCTAGGCCGTTGGACGATGAGCACGCGGGTGGCTCGAAAACCAACCGAGGATTCGGAGTCGCTGAAGCTTGAAATCGAACCCGCGGAAACCGCGCGCAGCGGCATTTACGAAACATGGTTCCGGCATACCGATGGATCGTTCGAAGCCGATCGGTTCGCCGTCAACGTCAATCCCCGGGAAAGCAACCTCGCCCAAACCTCGACCCGCGACATCGTCTCAAACCTCGATCCGGTCCCCGTTGAGATCGGCTACGCGGATCAGTACGAAACGGCGGCTCTGGCGGAAGCGGGGTTCAATCAGAGTGTGCTGCTGATGGTCCTTTTGATTCTGTTATTGATCGGTGAACAGATTCTAGCGTATTTCGCCAGCTATCATCCGTCCCGCCGCGCCAGGGAACTGGCCGCCGCGGGGCCCCCCGGGCGGCGGTCCCATTCCGAGAATGACGAGGAAGCGGACCTACAAGCCGCACACGCCGCCACGCGACGCCACGCCGAGTCGGATGCGGATCGGGGATCCGAACCGAGTCGCTCAACCACGACAAACACCGGGCAAGGAGCACAACGTTGACACCCGCATGGTGCCTACAGGCCGAAACCGTCAGTTCCACGTTGTTGCGGTTCACGCGGCTGCAAGCCATGTCTCAATGGTGGCATTGGCTGCTGTTGATCGCCGTTTGCGCGGTCGTCGCGGGGCACGTCATCGTGATGTACTGGCGGGACGGCGTGGAGCTAAGCCGCGGCGTCCGCTGGTCGCTGGTCCTGTTGCGGATACTCGCCTTCGCCGGCATCCTCTTTTTCTTCCTGGACCTGGAAAAACGGACGGAACAGCGCGAGGTGAAGCCATCGCGGGTGGCGCTGCTGGTTGACACCAGCCAGAGCATGGCCATTAAGGACGCCGATTCTCCATCCGCCAACCCGTCCACCTCGCTCAGCCGCGGCGAGCGAATCGTGGCCGAGCTCGGGCAGGGCCCGTTACTCGAGCGACTCCGCCAGCGACACGAAGTGGCGGTTTATACGTTTGACGAAGGAACGGAACCCGCGCAAGTCGCATTCCTCGATCCACTGAAAACGGATCCGATCCGCGGCAACTCCGTGGGCCGTGCCGCGCGCGAGAAAGAAGACCAGTTGCGGACCGCTCGCCACACCATGCTCCTGGTCGCGGGCTTGGCGGGCATCGCCCTGATGGCGTTTCTGGTCTATCTGTTCTTGGGGCGCGCGTCCCACCGCGGAGAAACCCCGTCCCTCGCGTTTCTCGTCGCCATGGTAGCCCTGGTGGCCGCCGTGGTCGTATTCGCGGTCGCGAATTTGCGAGCGGGCGAGTTTTCACTACCGGCCATCGTGGGACTGGACCAGCCGGACATCGAAACGGAGGTGGCCGAGGAACTCGCCGCCGCCGCCGCCGCCGAAAAAGCGGACGAGACCGGCTCCAAAACCATGGAACCGGCCAGCTGGCGGCGGGCTCTGCGCCCCCGCGGCACCAAAACACGGCTCGGCGACGCCGTTCGCTCGCTGGTCGGCCAGGAACGGGGCGGCCCCATCGCCGGAATCGTCCTCATGACCGACGGCGGCAGCAACGCGGGAGTCGACTGCGCGGTGGCGGCCGAGGCGGCGAGGATGGCGGAAATCCCCATCTATGCCGTGGGAATGGGCAGCACCGAACAACCCGTGAATGTCCACGTCGCCGATCTCGAAGCCCCCAAACGGGTCTTCCCCGGCGACCGGTTCAGCCTGGCTGGCTACATCCAGGCTCATGGATTGGAAGGGAAACAAGTCAGCGTGGAACTGTTCTCCGCCCCCGCCGACGACTCGAGAGCAAGCAGCGAGGACCCCACCGAGAACGCGACGTTTGAAGAGGAACGCACCATCCGGCTCACCGGCGGCGGGGAAGTGGACACGGTCGACTTCGAAGTGACCCCTAGCGAGCAAGGAAATTGGCAATACTTCTTGAAGGTGGTTCCGCCAGAGGAAGATATCGAACCGCGGGACAACGTGCAGTCCGCGCGGGTCACGGTCGTGGATCGGAAGACCAAGGTTCTGTTGATGGCCGGAGGTCCCATGCGCGAGTTCCGGTTTCTGAGAAATCAACTGTTCCGGGACAGCGACACCACCCTCCATGTGCTGCTCCAGTCCGGAGCCACCGGCATGTCCCAGGAAGCGGATGACGTCTGGCATGAATTCCCGGAACTCGCGGATGAGCTCTTTGAATATGATTGCATCATCGCCTTCGATTTCGATTGGTTGCAGCTCGACGAACTGCAGGTCGAACTGCTTGATCGCTACGTGGCCGAACAGGCCGGTGGCTTGATTGTGATCGCCGGGCCGGTGATGACGCCGGAGTGGGCCGGATTGCGACGCGGCGAGGATCCGCGCATCGACACCATCAAGACCCTGTATCCCGTTGTCTTCTACAGCCAGGGGCTCCCCTCCTTGGGCCTGGGGCGATTCGGCGGGAAAACCGCCTGGCCGCTGAAGTTCACCCAGGATGGCCTGGCCGCCGAGTTCCTGCGCCTGGAAGACGACCCGATCGACAGCGAGGCCGCTTGGCAATCATTCGACGGCGTCTACGGCTACTACGCCGTCAAGGCGCCCAAACCAGGGGCCCGGATCTACGCCTACTTCTCCAACCCCGAAGCCTCCCTCGGCGACGACTTGCCCATCTACGCCGCTGGACACTTCTATGGCGCGGGACGCGTCTTCTTTCAAGCCAGTGGCGAGATGTGGCGCCTGCGGGCCCTTGATCCGCGCTACTTCGAAACCTACTACACGAAACTGATTCGCTGGGCATCCCAAGGCCGCTTGCTGCGTGATTCCAGCCTCGGATTGCTCCTGGTCGAAAAGGATCGCTGCATGCTCGGCGAGCAAGTGACCGTCCGTGCCATGCTCAGCGACGTCCAACATCGGCCGCTCCAATTGGAATCGGTCCCCGCCATGCTGCTGCAACCGGACGGGACACGCGAATCGATGGTGCTGCGCCAAGTTCAAAACGCCGCCCGGGACGGGATGTACGAAGCCCAGTTTCCCGCCCTCCAGGTCGGCGACTACCGCATCGAAGTCACCCCCACGGAAGACAATCGCGAGGAGCTCCTCACCGCCAAAGTCCGCGTCCGCGCCCCCACGCTCGAAATCGAACAACCACAGCTCGACGAACCGCTCCTGGTGGAAATGTGCGAAACCACCGAACAACTGGGCGGCGCGTACTTCCGCGGGTTCGACGCCGCCATGAACCGAACCGGGGCCAATCGAACCACGCTCGCCGCCACCATACAACCCAACAACCAAGTCGTCTATCTGCCGGAATCCATTGACAAGTCCTTCGATCAAAAGCTCATGGGGTGGCTCATGGGACTCATCGTCGGCTTCCTTTGCCTCGAGTGGCTCGTGCGACGCCTCAGCAAATTGGCCTAACCGATAAACGTCTTACAGTAACCGTTCAGGGGCTAGAGATTGATATCGGCGGACGTTCGCACGTCCGTTGCACATGCTAAAGGACGGGTTTTTGAGACGCAAATGCCGCGGGCTTGTCCCGTGGTCCGTTACGTTCCACACTACCGACGGCGAGGAAAAATGTGTCTGATTTGTAGCGGCGAACGTGAACCACCACGGGACAAGCCCGTGGCATCACTGATTTTTGCAATGCTGGGGTTTGTATCATGGCCACGTTG
>JBNJEM010000527.1:0-5716 GCA_051745935.1 Planctomycetota bacterium | reverse complement strand
TTGACTGGGCCGCCAGTCTCCCATCGCCGTGCGCGCTGCTCGTGATTCCCATCGCGCGTACTGCCCCACCCGTGCCCTCCCGGTCCGTCCTCTCGCCCCACCTTGCCGCCTCGTCCCCTGACATCGCGTCTTCCGGCGGCCATCACGCTTTGCAAATGCTTGGCCAAGCTGGCAAACCCACGGCAAAAACCCGAAAAATCAGCGAGAAAAATCAGAGAAAAATCAGCGTGTCTGCTTTCGCCGCCGGCGCAACCGATGGCCAAAACTGGAGCTGGAATGAACAGCAGGCCAACGGCGACGATTTCGACATCGAGGAGTTGGCGTTGTTTAACATTGACGGCGAGTCGCTCGGAGCCCATCCGGTCGACGAGCTGCTGTTCAACTTCAACGAGGCCCAGTTCTATCGCGCCAACGGATCGCACGACACCTACAAGTGGCGGGGCGTGATCATGCGGCGCGACGAGTACCTGGCGGTCTACGACCGCGTGGCCGACGAGGAGGCCGACGGCGCGTTTCAATGGATCAACCTGGCAGAGGGATACGACGAGCCGCTTCCCGGGCCGGATATTACCCCAGTGAAGGAAGGCCCCGGCGATCAACTGCATATCGTGTCCCCGGCGTCCAATCAGATAGAAACCACCGGTTACGGCGCTGTCATCGGCGGCCGTGACCATGTGTTCTTCAGCTCCGAGCCGATCTCGGTCGACGAGGACGAGTTGCAATTCACAGGGCAAACGGGTCTGGCGGCCGAAGACGAGGTGCACCTGTTCGAGGGCGACGCCATTATGTTCGAAGGCTTCGGCCTGATGCGAAACGGCGGTGATTTCGGCGCCGGCGCCTGGCGCACCGGTGAGGGCGCTGTGGAGGGCCGAATCGTAGGGCGTGAAGGCGGCGAGCTGTCCGTGGCGTTGCCTGGATCGCCTCAGGCGGACACCGTGGAGATTCGCGTGGCTGGCGAGGCGATCGACGCCACGATAGACAATGGAACGGTGTCGTTTCCCGTGGAAATCTCCGGAATGGACGGGTACAAGCCGTTCGAGATCAGGTGGACGCCATAGCTTAATCGTCTATGATAATCCGGTCTGCGTGGGCGCCCCGGTCCCTGTCAAGAGGGACCGGGGCGCCCTAACAGAAAAGGAGTCATGGGAAGACGGACACGGAGGGAAAGAAGAGGGAATCAGGACTGAATGGCACTGTCGGATTTGAGTAAGTGCGCAATCTGTCTATGGACCGAATGAACTTTTTGTAGAATTCATCCGGTCCTGGGACAGGTATTGCGCGATGGGAAGGAAGCATCGTGCCAAGCCTCCGTGGCTCGCGTGGTCAGTTATTGTGAGCAAACGGGGATCACCTCTCCGACCAAAGATACAGGGGACTACTGCCGTGCCAGAAGCAAGCTTTCGGCGCCGGCACTGCATGAACTGAGTTGCGAAGTGGCTGAGGAGTTGGAACAAGCCCGCGATCCTAGTTGGCTGTGGAAAGACAATCACGCCAAGCTGATTGGCGGCTTCACATTTACAATGGCTACAATGGCCACAAGGATCGCCACCCAATTTCAGAGCAACTCGCATGTCAAGGAGAACTCGCTATGAAGAACAGAATCCAAGCGTACTGCAATTGGCAATCCTGTTGCTGCGTGATCTTGTTTGTCGCTCTCCAGTTTCATGTTAGTACTGCTTTACATGCTGGACATCAGGCATCAGGAAAACGGCAGCTTTCCTGGCGAGAAACTCCTGGGGCGCTCGCTTTAATGAACGGCGACCGGGTTGTGTGGCAGTTCAACCATCTCCAGGACGGTAGCGAAAAGGGCTGTCCCTATTTCCATCCGCTGGCGACGATGGAAGACGCGGTTCTCACGGATCTGCGTCCCGACGATCACCTCTGGCGTCGCTCGATGACAACGGAGAAGTGCAAGCTGAATTGCTTCCTCGTCCACGATTCTTTCGTGGCTCCAAGTTCGTTCGAGAAGGGGATGAAGCAACCTGGACCTCGCCGGGACAGAGCATTGTTCAGCGACTGGACAAAGATGGCAACGTCGCTCGTTTCACGAGAAAAGGGATCGTTTCCTTGTGCGATCAAAACGGACATCTGTGGTTCACCTATCCTTACGGAACCACGACGGCCGACGTTTCTGTTCGAGAAGTGAAAAAGAACCAAAAAGGGGAAGTCGAACTCGAGACCGTGAAAACCATCGAACTACCCGGCGTTCGAACTTTGGAAGTGGAACAACTGCCCGACGGGAGTTACCTGGCAGCAATACGTTTACCAAGTTCAAATTACGAAGAAGACCGAGAATCCTACGAGGCACTGCTGTGGTTCACTCTTGATGAACATCTCGACATCAAGGATTCGAAACGATATTTGATTTCAAGGACGCCTCAAAGATCCGTATCTATTAATGCGAGTTGGTCGTATAATCCGCAAGGTTTCCTGGTTGTTTACTTCCCGTCGACCGAACGGGATGTTCGCGATTGCACGATATTGACTCCCCAAAGATAACAAAGGGGTCAGGACTGCGATTCTTTTTGCGATGTTCCGACTTCAAGAGCAAAAGCGCACGGGGCAGGCGACCAGAAGCCGTGCCCCTTTTTCGTTCGGTTCACTTATAAATTTTTCGCGAACCATTTCCTGAGCAGTTGCTCGCGCTCGGTTGGGTTGACGGAGGGCCTTCGGTCGTCCCGATCGGTGCCATGTTCGGCGCTCCAACCGTGAAATTCACGAAAGGCGTGGTAGGACCAGTGCCAGCCTTCGGACTCGAAGATCTCGATCAGATCGGACAGGTAGCGAGCGGCCGATCCGGCGGGCGCCCAGCGGATCGCGCTGAACTCACCGATATAGATGGGCAATCCGTATCGCTCCCGGAACTCAATGGCTGGAGCGAGTTCCTCGCGCAAAGCGGCTTTATCCCAGTAGCGGCCATCGATCTTTCCAGGATACTCGATCCCGCCAGGGCTGTTGTGCAATGTCTGGTGCGTGAAGGTATGCGGTCGGTACATGTGCACGCTGTAAACCACGTTGGCCAGTGGCAGCGGCACGCAGTCGCTCAGGCCTTCGGGCGATCCCCAGGGGCCGGGCTCGTACACGATCGTCCGGTCGGGATCAATCTGACGAATCGCCTTGGCAGCGCGGATGGCTAGTGACCGCCAGTCGTCACATCCAGGTGTCACCAAGTCAGGCACGGGTTCGTTGACCAGATCGAACCCGATCACGCCAGGACGGTTCTTGCATAAACGGGTGATTCGCCGCCAGATTTCGACGAATTTGTCCTGCATTGCCGGATCGGTAAACAGGCGATCGTTCGAGCCGACGTAGCTGTGCCGCGCCCGACCACCGGGCGGCGAGTGCAGGTCGACAACGATGTTCAGTCCGTACTTGTGGCAGACGGGGATCATCTTGTCGAGCCGAGCAAGTGCCTGGTCGAGCCACCGGTCGTATTGTAAGTCGGTGGGTTGGAAGCCGGCCCCCACGCCGCGATAAATCAGTTGCCAGCGGACAAGGTTGGCGCCCCACTCCGCGCCAAGCGTGCGCAGATCGTCCTCGTCGACATCCGGACCAATCATCGCGCCCCGCAAGCGACCAAGTTCGATCCAAGGCGTGGGCCCAGCCGGTGGCTTTACATAAACAGGTGGCCGCTTCAGTAGCGTGACGAGCACGTCATCGAACCACGCTTGGCCCGTGACCGCCTCCAGGCCGAGCACCAATTCCACTCGTTGAGCGTCACGCGGCACGCGAAACGAGAACGCCGCGTCGCGCCAATCAAAGGTGCCCACCGGCAAATCGGCTTGCGGGTGTTGCCGCCCTGAGGATGACTCGATAATGGCCATGACCTTCACGCCATTCCACGGGCGCGGCGGCTCGCCCACACCCTCCGCTCGCACGCGCGCCGCAACGTGCAGCAAACAGCCTTCGAGCGAGTCGATCGGTAGCACGCGGCGATACGTGGTGGATCCTGGGCCCGCTGACTCGGCGCGCGAGGCGGACAGTGCCTTCCCCGAATCACCGACGTCAACCAAGCACGGTTCGCCGCGCCAATCGTCCGCCGCGGAAGGGGTATCGAACCTCTCGGTGAAGATCGTCTTGCCCGGTTCCGCGGAGGCAACAACTCCCGGCAATGCAAGTGCCAGCAACATGCCCAGCAACAGGATTGGCCTCGGTGCTTCGCAAAATGCGGTGCGTTCAGGTTGAGCTGAATCATGGTTACTTTTCATGGCGGCTTTCCTGCAATAGTGTCCAACATCAACAGAGAGACTCATTTCAGTAAACCGTGCCGTATGTCTGTCTTCCACTCCTTCGTGTTCTTCGCGATCTTTGTGGCATAAGCCCCTTCGGCCTCGATGTGCGCCAGCGAACTATTTCCTTTCCGCGTGCCGACGCAGTCGACCGTCCAGCAGAGCATACGTTTTGTCACGATCAATGTCTTTGCAGCGGAGGATTCGCCCTTTGGTGTTCTTGAATCGATAGTTCAGGTCCCAATCGACTTCGGGACACTCGACGATTTCCCAGGACGCCAGCTCGGGGTCGACCAGCGCGGCGATATCCCCCAGATCATAAAAACCTTTGTTGGGATCCTGGTACCAGGAACGCTTCTTGCGATACTCGTGCATGTATTTGCCCAACTTGCTCAGCTCCGCCCACTGGCGGGATTCTTCCATGGGGCAGGTCAGATGCGTGCCGGTATCGAAGAGAACGAAGGGGAGATCGCCATGGAAGACGACTCTAGCCGCGCGGACGTCGCCGATGACGTTGAAGTTCCAACACTTGTCCGGCCAACGCGTGCGAAAATGCCAGAAGACGCACACACGATCGGCGATTCGTGGTTCCTTCAAATAGGCGGAAGCGATATCGGTGGCAGCGCCCAGCCCGATCACCCACAGCGGGTCCTCCGACGAGGAGGCCATGGCCCTTTCGATGATAAAATCAACGCCTTCCGATTCGGACGGCTCGAACTTGTATTGCAGCGGGGCTGAACCCTTCATGACGGGGATTTTCCCGGCCAATCCCGCTTTGGCGAGTACCGTTTCGATGACTTTGACCGAGGCGGCGGGGCTTCCCGGACCAGCGTCCTCGATTGCGTTATCATAATTGGCGCCGATGAAGCCTTCGACTTGAAAGCGATCCTGGCACAGTACCGCCAAGGCGATCGCCCACACGTCGTCGATTTCGTTCTTGGCGTCCGTGTCGATGATGCAGCGGATCCGTTCGCCGGGTCCCGGTATCTCGGGAACTTTGCGCTGACGGGCATCACGGGCCTGGATCGCCTCGCGACGCTGCTCGTATTCATCGGCGGTCGCGGAGGTAGACAACAAGAAGACGTACAGGACGACATGAAGTAGAATGCGGAAAGAAAAAACAGTTTGAGGTGACAAGTCTGGATTCATGCTGTGAGCCCCTTGCTGGTGGTTGATCCGTAGGGTCTTCACCAAAAAATGTGGGTAAATAGTGGAGCGATTTGGTGAATTGACGTTTGGATTTTCTAAGGCATGGCAGGACAAAAGAATGCTGGGATGGTGAAGAGGAGGACCTGAGGCTTTGCGGCCCCAGGTCCGGCGAGATCATTCTCCCGCCCTGACCTGACTATCCCTTGTTGGGTTGCCTCCCAGCAGAGCCCAACTCCGTTTCGCCAGGCAACAGCCAGTATAGCAAAAATGCATGGGGCGATGAAGTAGAAGTACACGGCTGCGAGATTTCCGGTTATGAATGTTGTTGGCAAACAGCA
>JBNJEM010000526.1:0-5731 GCA_051745935.1 Planctomycetota bacterium | reverse complement strand
GGACGGGTCTCCAGGCCCGTCTTTTCAAGTACGAAATCGTACTTGATCTGGTGTCCGCGGATCTCACGAAATGTGAGATCTTCAAACAACCGAAAAAAGACATTTATGCGCTGTAAAAGACGGGCCTGGAGACCCGTCCTACGCCGTCTTTATGCAACAATAGGGTAGACTGGCAGGGCCGAAGGGCTGCGCTGGGAAAGCCGAGGCGGAAGTCCGCCCCCGGCGGCCGGTGGGCCAGGCTATCTTGGCGTGGGCTGTTGCCCCGTCGGCGGATAGCTTGGTGGTGTATTTGAGAAACACGCATCCGTGATTATCGAGCGATTAGACAAAGAGCGTGGCGCCGCTGGCTGTCGCACCATGATCCGATAATCGGTTCGGAACAAAAAGGAGTATACCGGTCGCGAATGAGCCGGTCGCGGGTGAGTCTGTCCGCCGCGAGTCCGACCAACGGGAGGACGGCCTGCGCCGGGCAGCTTTCCACCCGGAGAAATCCGACCGCCTGACGTATAGTTAGCCGCGACACGGCATGAACACGGGTCCCAAACGAATTCCACTGCGCATGATACGGAAAACAACTATGTTTGATTGCCGAAATCGCTCGGCCGCTCCGCGTTTTTTGACATTCAGCGTCCTCCTATTCGCGGCGGGCCTTCTCTCCATCTGCCTACTCTCGGCCACTACCTTGGCTGACAAGCCGGCATCCGACGACGCATCGGAAGCTCCGTCGATGGAGGCGGTTCCCAAGCCGGAGCCGGTGCCCATGCCTGAAGCCGACAAGATCGAGCGAGCGATGGACCGGGGTATTCAGTTTCTGCTGGATGATCAGAACGAAAACGGATCATGGGGAACTCCTGAGCGTACCAAGAATCTAAACATCTACGCCCCGGTTCCAGGGGCTCACCATGCCTTTCGGACGGCCGTGACCGCGCTGTGCCTGTCCAGTTTGATCGAGATGGAAAGCGACCGCGCCGACATCCAGCGGGCGATTGATCGCGGCGAGGCGTGGATGATGGAGCATCTCCCCGAGCTCAGACGCGCCACTCCGGCCGCCATTTACAACGTCTGGGGACATGGCTATGCCATTCAAGCCCTGGTGCGCATGCGCGAGCGGCACGCCGACGAGCCCGATAAGCAAGAGCGGATCACTGAGCTGATACGGTTACAGTATGACTACCTGGACCGATATGAAACCGTCGATGGGGGCTGGGGGTACTACGATTTTGACGTCGGCGCCAAAACGCCCGCGGGAAGTACCACCAGCTTTGTCTCGGCGGCGGTACTTGTCGCGTTTGACGAGGCTCGAGACATCGGGGTGTCCCCCCCCGAAAAACTGACCCAGCGAGCCATTGACTCGATTCTCCGCCAGCAGAAGCCGGATTTCAGCTATTTGTATGGCGAGTACTTGAAGTATCGGCCAATGCGAGGTATCAACCGGCCGGCCGGTAGCTTGGGCCGGTCCCAGGCCTGCAACCTGGCATTGCGGCTCTGGGGTGACGAACGCGTCACGGATCAAGTGCTAAAAAACTGGTTGAATCGCCTAGTCGCTCGTAACGGCTGGCTCAGCATTGGCCGAAAACGTCCCATTCCGCACGAATCGTGGTTCCAGGTGGCTGGATACTTTTATTACTTTGGGCACTACTACGCCGCGCTGTGCATCGAACAGCTCGACGAAGACGATCAACACGATTTTCAGGCTCACCTGGCCACCATCCTGCTGAAACTACAGGAAAAAGACGGCTCATGGTGGGACTTCCCACTCTACAACTACCACCAGCAGTACGGCACGGCCTTCGCGCTCATGTCCCTCAAACGGTGCCATCCGTGAATCGGTGAGGGGAATTCCGCAGTTATGGCTTGTTGTTTCCTTTTTTCGACGGGAGAGATTTCTAATGAAGCGAACTGTTTTGTTGCTTGTGGTCGTCTGTTGCACCCTATTTGCCATGGGCACGACGTCCCAGGCCGCTGAACTGGAAAAAGAGGTCATCGGTCCCTGGCAGCTGAAATTCACCACGCCGGAGGGCGAGCAAGAGACGCCTTTGGTCGTGGTCGGCTGGCAACATGGCCAGTACCTCGCGTGGCATGTCAAGGGCGATCAGATGCAATCCTTCAAGGATGTCAAGCTTCAAGGGGACGCCCTGGTTGGAACGATCGAGCCACGGGAAGAAGCGGGGTTCACCCTGACGGTAAAGGCTAGGTTAGCGGGCCGGAATAAGTGCGCGGGGGTCATCAATTACAGAAGCGACCAAGAATCCGGCAGCCTGACCTTTACCGGCCACCGCATCGCCCTCTCATCGCTGGATGAAGTGCAAACGTGGAAGCTCGATTTCGTGGCCCCCGACCACACGACATACGCCCCCACGGTCACGGTCGTCTCGGAGAACGACAACCTTTACGCGTGGCTCAGCGGCGAGTCCCACGAGCTGCCCGCTTCAAGGATTACGGTCGATGGAGACCGCGTGGAGATGCGTCTGACCGCGGAATCCGCCGACGGCGAGGACGTCGATCTGATATTCCGCGGCACGGTGAAAGGCGAAACCGTGAAGGGCAAAGTCCAGTACGACGCGCCCGCCGACACGGGAAGTTTTCCCTTCAGCGGTAAACGCGCCTCGTAGAGCCGGCGCGTGGGAGCGGCCGGCGCCGCGTCCGCCGGCGATGAACACGGCCCACGCGTACGGCCCCGAGAGGACGCCGCACGTGTTCGTGTTCGGCCCGCAGAGGAAGCTGGTGTATAAAGGCGCGATTGACAACGGCAACGAACCACCCTTCTTTCTGGCCGATGCCCTGGACGCCGTCTTGGAGGGCAGAAAGGTCGAGACGGCCGCGATGCGGGAGGGCATGGGCGAGTACAAGGTGTTTGGCTGCACGGTCAAGTACCTTACGGAAGCGGACAGAAAACAGAAAGGCTTAAAGTGAATGGCCCTTCCGCCCGTCGCCCAGGGCTCGGGACGCGACCGAAGAACCCGGATGAGCTTGCTTCCTCCCGGCGCCCGGCCGGGGTGACGTGCTGATGACGTCCACCCGCGCGGTATAGCCGAGCTGGCCCAGCCGGTTCTGGCAATCGTCCCGGGTCAGGCCAAAGGCGCGCACGTCGGACACGTCACGGACAGGGCGTCGGGCGTCCGACATGGGGATTCTGCCGATGTCCCTGGATTCCTACCGGCGACTGCTCGATTGGACCGCCCGATTGATCCAATCCGGCGAGCGGTCCACGACCGCCGAGGATCTCGCCGCGATCTTGGATCACATGAACATCTTGGAAGAGCCCCTGGTTGGACACGGTGCGGGGGTACGACCAGCTGTTTTGTCACGTCGTGGGCTCGTGCTCCTCGATGGGCGAGGCCGCGAAGCGGATGGAGGCCTCCCAGTTGAAGGGCGCCGCCGCGAGTCGCCGCGTGTTCAAATAGCCGAGATCCTCCGCGCGAGTGTGCCGCGCTTCAGCCCGACGTTTGGCGTAACTGGTCAGTGATCAGTGTAGGGTGTTGCTGTCTCGAAGACGCTGACGTACACAAGTCATTTTTTTTGACTGCGAGGCCAGTCTCCCATCCCGGTGGGCGCTGCTCGTGATTCCCATCGCGCGTGCTGCCCCCTCCATGCCTTGCCGGTCCATCCTCTCCCCCGCCGTTCCCCCCGCCTTGCCGCCTCCTCTCCTGACATCGCGTCTTCCGGCGGCTATCGCGCTTTGCAAACGCTTGACCAACCTATCAAACCCACGGCAAAAATCAGAAAAATCAGCGTGTCTGCCTTCATTGCCTTCGTTAACGCCGATGAGCAAGAATTGAAGCGATTGAAGCAGGTAGAACATGGCCACAGCGGCCAAGGAAGTCCGTAGGCCTCGAAAAACTCGGGAGGGCTGCTCCAATTTCCCGAGAAAAACGCTAAAATCAGGTTGGACGCCGGCGGCTCTAACGGGTGGGATCCGCATAAGCCTGGAGCAACCGCTGCCCCGCAATACGTTTTTACGCAATGAGCACAAGAGAAACACCCGTAGAGGTGAGTTCATGACGAAACGGGATCTTCACGGAATAACGCTTGAGTGTGTACAGGGTGATATTGCGCATCAGCCTGATATGGAAGCCATTGTGAACGCGGCGAATGCGGAGCTGCGCATTGGCGGCGGCGTGGCCGGCGCGATTCATCGGGCCGCGGGTCCAGGGCTGGAACGGGAGGGTCGGCCGCTGGCCCCCATCCGCCCGGGACAAGCGGTCATCACCAGTGCGCACAATCTGCCCAACCAGTCCGTGATTCATTGCCTCGGCCCGATTTACGGAGTAGACGAGCCTTCTGACGAATTGCTTGCTTCGTGTTATCGAAATGCGCTCCAAATGGCCGAGCAAAGCAAGATCGTCTCCGTCGCCTTCCCGGCCATCTCGACAGGCGCCTTTGGCTACCCGATGGAACCGGCGGCAAGGGTGGCATTCAAGACGGTGATTGATGTGTTGCCCCGGTTGTCATCGGTCAAACATATTCGTTTCGTGCTGTTCCGAGAAGCGGATGCACGTGTTCACGAACGAGTTTTCAAAACGTTAATCGGGTCAAACGATGCCGAGTAATCTCGCTCTATTCACCTCGCGTTGATTGCCGAATTGGAGCAACAGGGCCGACTATAAGCATTAGAAAAGTCACACTCAATAACCGCACGAAGGCTTTTGAAGTTGCTAGGTACCGCAAAGACTATGTGTTTCCATATGCAAAGCTGGAGGTTCGACCGTCACGCGAAAATGCGATCCAGACCGCGAAATCAGGGAGATCGAGCGGTATGGTCGTCGGGCGGATGGGGCGCCGGAAACCGCACCGGATGACGAAGAACGCCATCGAAAACCGATCGGATAAAAAGGAGATCGGTTCGCATATACAGGCCGCCGGCAAGGAACACAAACAGAAGCTCCGCGTGTATAAAGACAGGGATCTCGGCAAACTGCTGGCGGTGGTCAACATCCATTGCGTCACGCCGAAAGCACTGCAACGGGCGCTGGACGAGAAGGCCACGACGGGGCGCCTCTCCTCGCCTGCCCGCCCCGCGGCGGCAAGCGAGGGGGCGGTTTGCGTATTGCAAACCATCAATTCATTCTTCTTTCCTTATGCCTTCGCCCACCACTCCCGAAGCAAATCCCGACTCAAGAGCAGATATTCTCGATACGGCGAGAAGACTTCCAGCGTGATCGTGCCATCGTAGCCGGTCGCCTTGAGCTTGCCGATGTGCTCCGGCCAGTTCGTCGTGCACCGAGGCGCCGCGCCCAGCGGAAGATGCTGGTCAGCATTGCCGTCGTTGTCGGACAGATGGATATGGACCAACTTGTTTCCGAGACGGTCCAAGTATTCACCCCAACGGTCGTAGCCGCGCTCCAACTTGGCATGGCCGCTGTCCAAGTGAAACCGGAGCAACGGCGCCCGCTCCATGATTTCGACGAACTGCTCCAGTTGATCCTCGCCGCCGTGGGGAACGTGCTCAAGGACGACCGTGACGCCGATCTCGGCAGCTTCCTGGCAAAGCGGCGCCAGAACGTCGGCGTGCCATTGGACGGCCTGTTCCGAAGTAAAGAACGGGGGTAGCCGTCGATAGTGAGTGTTCATCACCGATGCACCGATTGCCTTCGCCATTTTCAACGCTCGCCGGAACTCTTCCAAAGCCGCCCGCCGGATACCCGCGAACGGCGAACTAATCGGCAGGTAGTACGCCGTGTGGGCCACGACGCCGAGGCCGTGTCGGTCCAGGGCGGCACGTATCGCCCGG
>JBNJEM010000525.1:0-5744 GCA_051745935.1 Planctomycetota bacterium | reverse complement strand
GACGGAGAGAGTACAAGCCGGGTCGCTTGCGTTTCATGCGTTAGCGTACCCGCCGTGTTCCCTGAGGTTTTTTAGGTCTCTTAGAGGTCCTTTCGTCTCCATAACCGGCGAAACGAACGGCGCAACAATATGGATGGCAACGACTTGGAGTTTTTCCTCACCCCAGCACATGCCCCCGTGGACCGTTGTCAAGCGTTTATGACAAGAGGCGCTGCTCGACAAGCGAGAAACGCCTCCTTGTATTCATGCCAACCGGACCCTCGTGCTTTCCCAGAGCCAGGAATTCGGTTGGCATGGGCCATGGAAACTCACCCCACAATGGAGGATTGACCGCGTCGGCGGGCATTCGGCATTCCCCACGCGTTACACGTCCACCCAGGCGCCCCCCTCGTTCGAACTTCTGACGGCCGCCCCGATGAACGCGATGCCCGCTCGACCATCCTCGACATTCGCGTATTTACTGCCGTCGCAATCGAAGCGTTGGCCATTCTCAAACGCCCGTACATCGACCTCGAAGCAGCGATGCAAACGAGCGAACGCATCGTGGAACGCCTCCGGATGCCCCGGCGGTATGGTGGGTTCGGCCATCAAGTCTTCCGGCAAATCCCCCAGGAATCCATCGTTGGCGGCAACCGCGCCGCGATAGTAAACGCGATCAGGTTGATCCGGCAACAAGACGGTCAGTTCCTCCGGGTACTCCTGCCGCCACTGGAGGGTGCCCTTCGTGCCGTAAACTTCAATGCCCAAGTTATTCTTATGCCCGATGGCGATCTGCGTGGCCCGGACCATGCCCCGGCCCCCGTTGCTGAGCTGGCAATAGGTCGTGAAATGATCGTCCAGCTGCCGGCCTTGCACGAACGTTTCCAGGTGCGCTTGCAGCTTGGTCACGTCCAACCCCGTGACATATCGCAGGTGCATCAACGCATGGATCCCGATATCGCCCCCACAGCAACTGGCGCCCGCTTTTTTCGGGTCAACCCGCCATTGAGCTTGCATCACGCCCTGGTCCTCGGTGCGCCCGGCCAGCCAACCTTGAATGTAGTAGGCATCCACCCAGCGTATGTCCCCAATCAGACCGTTGGTCACAATGAATCGCGCCATGCGAGTGGTCCAATGTCCGAGATAAGTATGGGCCACCGCGAAGGGAAGTTTGGCCTCCTTGACCGCCTTCACCAGTTCATCCGACTCCTCCAATGTGATGGTCAGCGGCTTTTCACAAAAGACTGGAATGCCGGCTTTGATGCACTTCATCGCCGGATCGAAGTGGACGTGATTGGGGGTTACGATCAGCGCGTAATCGATCCGCTCACCCAACGGTTTCTGTTTCTCTTGTTCGATCAGCTCGTCATAACTGCGGTATCCCTGGATCGGATAAGGCCACTGCTCGGCTTGTTGCATCGCCACGTCCGGATCGGGATGCAAGGCCGCCGCGGTGACTCGCCGCGTGCCGTCAAAGAAAATCGCTCGCTGATGCGGCTGTGCGATGAGCGCACCGCCTCCGCCACCGATCAATCCTACGTTGAGTGGTCGTTGTGACATCTGGTTCTCCTTGTACTCACTTGAGTCTTACGGGATTCGATCTCGAATCACTGTACCCTATGCTGCGTCTGGAGAGGCATCGCGGAAGAGCTCCGACCGATCCCGCCGACTCCAGAACCGTCAGCCCGCGTCTGCTCCCCGCATCCGGAGCTATCCGAACCCCTCGGATTTCAACCGGCAGCAGCATACCGCCCATGACACGCGTTTTGAAGCCCCCCCGGCCCCGGCCCAAAGCACCCTACGCCTTGACCGGGGCCCCGGCGGCCAAAAGGGCCGCCAACCGAGCGTTTCGACGCCGGTACGCGAGTTACACAAGCTCGACATTTCACCCGCGCGGTCCTCGAGGCATCCGCTGCCATCGGCTGATTTGAAAGACTTTACCCTACCGCCGACCGTTCGCGTCGTCAATCAGCCTCAACGGAAACCCGGGCCACGGGACCTTCTTGACGGAACGTTCATGGACCGCCACCGGCGAAGCATTTGGGGAAAAGCTCGGACCGATCCTTCATACGCCAAACCGCCACGCCAACCCCTTCGCTCAAGGGCCGCCGGAAAGCAAAATGGGATCAGGAAACAAAATGGGATCAGGTGGTTTCGGCATGAATGGTCAACTCGGGCGGTCTACCCTTGGCCGCGAATTGGGGGCATGTTTGGCCAGCCCCGGTGGAGCCGCTCAGTTTACATACCCCTTGCGGCGGAGGTATACTGCTAGTGCTTTGTTAACCGCAAGGCCGGAGTCCGCCACGTCGAGATATATTTCAGGCGGTTGAATTTTTCCGAATGGAACGTTGCCCGACGCAAGCCGTCCTCCCGTTGGTCGGACTCGCGGCGGAGAACGTCATCCGCGACCAGTATATTTCAGGCGGTTGAATTTTTCCGGGTGGAAAGCTGCCCGACGCAAGCCGTCCTCCCGTTGGTCGGACTCGCGGCGGAGAACGTCATCGGCGACCGGTATAACGCATTATGAAAGGGCGAAAACATGATTGAATTGGGGTTTCATACGGACAACTGGCGTCCGCTAAGCATGAATTTCGAACAAGCCGTGGAGAAGGGCGTGGAGCTGGGCTTGAAACACGTGGAATTCGCGGCATTGCACGGTCAAAACTTCATTCAAGCGATGGGCTATGATCCGGGCGTTTCACTGCAATCGAACGCGCGAGCGATTAAACGCTTTCTGGATGAAAAGGGAGTACAAGTTTCACAGATCGACGGCGCCTATCCGCTCATGGGTCCCGACGGCTCAACGTTCGGGGTTCAGTATGTGCAGCAGGCGATTCGCTTTGCCGCCGAACTGGAATGCCCTAGCGTCGACACCACGGACGGGGCGTTCGAAATCGAAGGGTTTTCCCGTGACGACGTGTTTCGCATTACTTGCGACAACTACCGGCAATGCCTCTCTTGGGCCAAGGACTATGATGTAACGCTCGCCATTGAACCGCATGGACCGTATACCAATGACGGGGAATTCATGCAACGGTTGTTCGATTATTTCGACTCCGAGTACTTGAAGTTCAATTTGGATACCGGAAACAGCTTCATCGCTGGACTGGATCCGGTCGAATACTGCCGGCGGTTCCGTGACTATCTGGTTCACGCCCACATCAAGGATGTCAGCGATTCGCTGGCCGCGGCCGCCCGTGGCGACGAAACAGGGATTGGAAGTTCCCAAGTCCCCATTGGCGGTGGGGTCAACGCGGAAAACATCAAGCGGGTGCTCCAGTTCCTGCACGAAACCCATTGGAACGGCGTGGTTTCGATTGAGTGCCACGGGTCCGATCCGAACATGAAAGCGAGCGTCGATTTCTTGCGCGGCGTTCTGTCCGAGCTCGACCAACCCGCCTAGGCCGCGAACGGCACGGCGAACCTAGCCAGTCAAATCCCATGGAACAATTGGAGAAGAACGTGCCGTCACGCAAAACGCATGCCCTGTATAACATCCCTCGCCACTGTCAAGTGGGGGCCCAAAAAACGCCAGCAAGACGCGTGGAAACGGTGCGAGGTTCGCCGGGACCGACTGTTGCCGAATCACGCTCCGTCATTTAAGGTAAGTGTAGCCATTCACGGGTCCCGCGACACGGCCTGGACACAGGAGCCCGCATGGATGCCACGGGCTTGTCCCGTGGTGGTTCACGCTCGCCGCTACAAACCGGTCAGACACACCACTCCTCGCGGTCGGTAGCGTGGAACGTAACGGACCACGGGACAAGCCCGTGGCATTCGCGCCTTGAAAAGCCCTCCTTCAAGATGTGCAACGGAAGTGCGAACGTCCGCGGATATCAATCTCTTGCCCGTGAACAATTACAGGTAGGTAAACGGATAAACCTGTCCGTCCACGTGGCCGGCGGCTACCGCGCCCGCGCGGCCAGTTGGCGTTGACGACTCTGACCGCATGAGAGGGGAACATGCCATGAAGATTAAAACGGACCTTTCCACGGAACAATTGCACCCCGCCACCGACGCGATTTTCGACCTGGCGGCGGAAAAGACGCGTTGGCTGGATGAAAGCTGGGACCCATCGCGGGGCCCGGCGGTGTTCACGGCGGCGGGCAAATACACCACGCGCGGCTGGACGGAATGGACGCGGGGTTTCCAATACGGTTGTCTGATCCTGGCCGGGGACGGGTTGAAGGACCAGAGCCTGATTGACTTGGGGCGGACGCGGACCGTGGAACGGATGTTGCCCCACGTCACGCACATCGGCGTCCATGACCACGGGTTCAATAATCTTTCGACCTATGGGAATCTCCTGCGGCTGCTCGATGAGGGACGTTTGGAGGACGACCCCTGGGAGCGATGCGCTTATCAAAACGCGATCGCCGTTTCGGGAGCGGTCCAAGCCTCCCGCTGGGCCGACACGCGGTGCGGACTCGGCTACATTTACTCCTTCAACGGCCCGCACTCCCTGTTCATTGACACCATCCGCACGCTCCGCATCCTGGGCGTCGCCCATCAGCTCGGGCATGTTCTGATGATGGAGAATGACGTGGAAATCAACCTCCTCAACCGCTCGATTCAACATGCCCTGGCCACATCCAAGTACATCATCTTTCACGGTGAAACCTCGCACACCTACGATGTTCGCGGACGGACCGCGCACGAGGGAACCTTCAATCGAAACGACGGGAACTTTCGCGCGCGAGGGACGCAGCAGGGCTATTCCCCCTTCTCGACATGGACCCGCGGACTCGCTTGGGCCATGCTGGGATACGCGGAGCAATTGGAGTTTTTTCAATCACTGGAAGCGACCGAATTTGAAGGCTGTGATTACGACAAGAAGGACGTGATCGATGAGTATCGCCGGTGCGCGATTGAAACCTGTGATCACTATATCGAAGAGGCGAGCGCGGCCGACGGGATCACCTATTGGGATGATGGAGCACCACGGCTGTACCAGCTGGGCGATTGGCGCTCCCGGCCGGCGGACCCCTGCAACGCGTACGAGCCGGTCGATGCGTCGGCCTCGGCCATCGCGGCTCAGGGTTTGCTCCGCCTGGGACGATATCTGGGAACGAGCGGCGAGGGCAAACGGTACTGGCAGGCCGGACTGAGCGTGGCCGAGACGCTGTTCGCCGAACCCTACCTGGCCGTGGACCGAAACCATCAGGGGCTGCTGCTGCACAACGTCTACCACTGGCCCAATCGCTGGGATTACATCCCTCCCGGCCAACAAGTGGCGCAAGGCGAGTCTTCCTTGTGGGGAGACTACCATTTGCTGGAATTGGCGCTGCTCATCAAAAGAGTTGCCGAAAATGGCCCGTACCCCGTGTTCTTCGTCAAACGGTGACGACAGGCTCGGGACCAAGGGGTCCAAATGGCTCTTAAGAAGCCATAACAAAACCAGTCAGGTTTCCTTGGACCGAGGGCGTCTTGGGAGCGACACCCCCGTTTTGTTACGGGCCGTAAAACCCCTCGCGAAACCACTCCGATATCCTGCCGCCCAAGGAATCTTGGTAACCGCTCACGGGCAAGAGACTGATCTCCGCGGACGTTCGCACTTCCGTTGCCCATCTTGAAGGAAGGCTTTTCAAGCTGCAAATGCCACGGGCTTGTCCCGTGGTCCGTTACGTTCCATGCTACGACGGCGAGGAGTGGTGTGTCTGACCGGTTTGTAGCGGCGAGCGTGAACCACCACGGGACAAGCCCGTGGCATCCATGCGGGCTCCTGGGTACAGGCCGTATCGCGGCACCCGTGAACGGCTACGAAT
>JBNJEM010000524.1:0-5748 GCA_051745935.1 Planctomycetota bacterium | reverse complement strand
TTACAGCGTACCGCCCCCCCAGACCGCCACGGCCCCCACGAGCTCGCCTCGTGGGGGAAGAAGATGGACAGCTGCGCGAGACGTTCCGGGGGATCAGCGAGTGTTTCGTAGTCCGCTAAGTATCCGTCGTTTTCCGCCGGGGTCCGGCTTGACGTCGAGCGCGCGAAGCGGTTCCCGCGTCGATGCCTCTCCCGACTCGGACATCGCCGCGGCACGCTCAGTGCCGGCATCCCGTTCTGGTTAGCTTGCCATCTGATTCACCCACGAGAAAAGCTCGTGGGGGTCCCGGAAAGCGATGGGCGCGGGGGAGGGTACGGGCCGTACAAGATCTGACGCAGCGGGATGTTGTGCTCGAGGGCCGCGGTGGTTCATGCCTAGTTGAAGTCCCGGACCGGAAAGTTATAATCGGGGAGTTATAGGAGGGAGCCTGCCAGCCTGTTTTTCGCCGTTTTTGAGCCGAGCCCTGCCTGGCGTTATCCGTTGGCGTGCAACAAGCAGTCCAAGCCTTTACGCCGTTGCCGGTTGAAATCCAACAACCGGCCGCGAAGCCTGTTGTTTGCGCCTCCAAGCGTTCGTGGGTTCGGGCAAGTCTGGATGGGCTTGTGAAGGGCTTTTTTGAGTGTTTCTTGTCTGGACGGTGTTTCCTGTCTGGGCAGTAAGGTGTGGTTCCACGTGAAATGGGTGGCGACGTGGGATGGCGGAGGGCCATTGCGTGGCCGAACCGCTCTGCCGTCGCTAACATCGCGTTCGTTTGATCTGAATTGAATTGAATTGAAAGAGGAAGCAGACTATGTCAAAGAGTACACGCCGTACATTTCTTAAGACGACCGCGGCAATGGGTGCGGGTTATTTCGTGGCTGCTGGTGTACGGCCGGCGCTGAGCAACTCGCCGAACGAAAAGCCGAACGTCGTTAGTGTGGGGGTGGGTGGCAAAGGGGGCGGTGACTCGAGCAACGCGGCCCGGTTCGGAAACATCATTGCCATTTGTGACGTGGATCGTGGCAGACTGGCCAGCAAGGGAAAAGCGGAAGGGTTTCAGGACGCGGAACAGTTTGTCGACTATCGTGAAATGCTTGCCAAGCATGGCGAAAACGCTCAGATCGCCACCATTAGCACGCCGGACCACATGCACGCCCCGGCAACCCTTCAGGCCATGCGGATGGGGCTCAGCTGTTACACCCAGAAGCCGTTGACCCGGACGATTTACGAAGCGCGGTTGTTGGCCGAGGTAGCCGAGGAAACGGGGGTTTGCACTCAGATGGGGAACCAGGGCACGGCCTTGGATTCTTCCCGAGAAGCGATCGCGCAATTGCGAGCCGGCGTGTTGGGGACGCTCAAGGAAGTGCATGTGTGGTCGAACCGACCGGTTTGGCCCCAAGGTCCCGATCGGCGCATGACCATGGAGAAGTTCACCAAGGAGGCCAAAGAGGATAATCCAGCTGTCGCCGAACAGGTGATCGAGGCCAAGAAAAAGGAAATCGAACGCCACCTGGAGAACTTGGACTGGGAATGCTGGCTGGGCGTGGCCCCGCACCGCGAATACTGGCCCGGCTTGTACCATCCCTTCAAGTGGCGCGGCTGGTGGGACTTCGGCAGCGGCGCCTTGGGGGACATGGCGTGTCACCAGGTTACGGTGCCGTTCGCGTCGTGCGGGCTCAAGGATCCGGTCTCGGTGGTCGCCAAAACAACCGGCCATGACTACGACAGTTTCCCGGCCAGCTCGACCATTTCCTTCGACTTCCCCGAAACGGACGAGCGCCCCGCGCTGCCGTTCTGGTGGTATGACCGGAAAGGCAACAAGCCGCCGCAGGAGCTGTTTAGCCAATTCGGGATTGAAAACGTCTCGGACAGCGGCGTGTTGATCGTCGGGGAAAAAGGCGCGTTCTACAGCAGCGATGATTACTGTGGCCGGTACGAGCTGAAAGGGGTCGACAAGGTTGACGTCGAGTACGAAAAGGCCGTCAAGAAAGGCAACAACGATGTCAACAACATGTACGAGCTTTTCCGAGCCGTCGCCGCCAATGATCCCATGATCTGCCATTCGAACTTCATCAATCGAGCTGGGCCGTTGACCGAGACGATCCTGCTGGGCAACCTGGCCGTGTGGGCTGCCGCCGAAGGCGGGCCGGGCGGCGCCATGGGCGATTGGGGCGAAAAAGTGGAATGGGACGCGAAAAACCTCAAGGTGACGAATGTTGATTCCCTGGAGACGCCTGGCGTGGCCGACCTGATCAAGCCAACCTACCCCGAAGGGTACCGGCTCGACTAGGTTCGAACACGTTGGACTTGAACCGAAAACGCTCCTGTTTGGCGTCAAGTCCCCGGCCCCTGTTGGCATTGATGTTATGGCATGGCGCGGGCCGCGGCCATGAAAGGCCGCGGTCCGTTCCGTGGTGCCATGGCTGGTAAGTACGATCGTGGCCCTCCGTCCGCCCGCGGCGGACTTGCAGGCTGGGCGGCAACGGCGCGGCTCCGTGAAGCCCCCTGAAGGACTGGGAAGAAGTCCTGGGACAAAGTGTGGTAATGCCGCCGGCTTGGCCGGTGGATTGTTAGGTTTGCTTCCAACCGCTTGAAATACATTTCAGGCGGTTGAATTTTTCCGGGTGGAAAGCTGCCCGACGCAAGCCGTCCTCCCGTTGGTCGGACTCGCTGCGGAGGAAGTCATCCGCCACCGGTATGTAACGTCGCCGGCCGCGAACTTTTCACGGCCGGCTGTTGGTATTTGAATTGAATTCCGGAGACACGGAAGGCTGCGTCTCCGCCGTTGTTCGTCTCGATCATCCGCTTCGCATACACTCAAGAAATGATGATCCGTCGTCCTGCTCGGAATCAGATCATTTGAGGATCAGAAACTTATGAACAGTTCACTTCGGACTCATGGCGCGCTCGTCGGTTTAATGATCGGTTTAGTCTGTCTTTCCGGCTGTCTTTCCGGCTGCTCGAAGCCTGAAACGGACCGTGTGGGGGATGGCAAAGGCCAGGGCAAGGCCGAGCAAGACGCCAAGAGACCGGAGAGCGACGACGAGACCGGCGCGGCGAAGGGTAAAAAGGAAGCGGCCAAGCAGCCCCCTCGTGTTTCGACGGCGAAAGCCGAAAACGTGGCGGCCGCCAAAGCGCGTCTAGACGCCATGGAGGGCAATGCCACGTACACGATCGTGCCGGATGACGTGATGACGGAACTCACGATCGGGGACGGTTCCGTCTTGTCCGCCGAGGACCTGGAACTGTTTGGCAAGCTGACCGATTTGGAAACGCTTCGGATCTTTGACTTTCGCGAGTTGAACAACGAAATGGTCGCCGAACTGTCGGAACTGAGCCAGTTGAAGGAACTCGCGATAACAAACTCGGTGATCAGCGATCCCGCCGTTGAAATGATCGCCGACTCGTTTCCCGATTTGAGGAATCTTGACCTTTCGTACAATTCGAATATCAGCAACAGCGCCATGAAGGCTGTTTCGCAGCTGAGCAAACTGGAACGTTTAACGCTGATTCAGGATCAGTTCAATGATCTGGGCATCAGCCATCTGATGAAGCTGGAGAACCTGAAAGTCGTGGACATTCGCGGCAATATGCAGGCCGGCGACCTCGCACTCGAATTTCTCAGCTCGCTCCCGAACCTGGCGGTACTCAAGCATCGCAGCACCATCGTCAGTGACGCGGGGGTCGCCGCACTGGCCACGAGCCCATCGCTCCGGTCATTATTAATGCACGATTTCGACATCTCCGACGCGGCGGGAGAATCGCTGGCCGGTATCGAAACCCTGACGGAACTCGAGGTTTTCCGCTGTTCGAACTTTGGGGCGGACGGTGTCCTGGCGCTCAAGGGGATGCCGCTAACCCGATTGAAATTACGCGGCCTGCCCGCCGTTGACGATCGGGCCATGGCGGTGTTCGAGGATCTTCCCGCCTTGGAACGACTGTATCTGCACGAAATCGGTTCGCTCAGCGACGAAGGACTCCAGGCGCTCGGCAATCTCAAAACGCTCAAAGTCTTGGATATTTGGGACTTGCCCGAGATGACCGACGCCACGGTTGATGTCATCGCCACGCTGCCCGAGCTCAAGGAACTGTCGATTCGCGGCACCAGCGTGACGGATGCGGCGGTCGACAAGTTGGTCCAGATGCCGAACCTGCACACCTTGGTTTTCAAGGACAACGGCGACGTCACCGAGGAAGGCCTGCAAAAGCTCGCCGGCAAGGATTGGAAAAAACTCGATGTCGGGCAGTAGCGGAAACGGGGTTTTGTGACCGACGGTGGAAATCGATATCGTGGTGGGCAAATTGTCTTTTCTTTTGGATTGGATCTCGACGATGCATGCAAAGATCACCGGGCTTTGGACGTTTGTTTTTTGTGTTTGCTTGACTGCCGTTGCCTCGGCGGCGGACCGCCCCAATATCGTCTTCATCTTCAGCGATGACCATGCCCCGCATGCCATAGGGGCGTACAAGGGATGGCTTGAGTCGGTCAATCCCACGCCGGAAATCGACCAGCTGGCCAGGCAGGGCATGGTGTTTGAAAACAGCTTCTGCACCAACTCGATTTGTGGGCCCAGCCGAGCGGTCATACTGACGGGAAAGCACAGCCACGAAAACGGATTCATGAACAACGGCAATAACTTCGACGGGGATCAGCAAACGTTTCCGAAGTTGTTGCGAGCGGCCGGTTATCAGACCGCCTTCTATGGCAAGTGGCATCTCAAGAGCAAACCCCAAGGATTCGACGAGTGGATGGTTTTGCCCGGGCAGGGCCTCTATTACAATCCCGACTTCCTGACCCCCGACGGCAAGCGTACGATCGAGGGGCACTGCACGGACATTGTAACCGACCTGGCCATCGAATGGCTCCAGGACAAACGCGACGGTGAGAAACCATTCATCCTCATGTGCCAGCACAAGGCGCCGCACCGCAATTGGATGCCGGCGCCGCGGCATTTGCACCTCTACGACGATATTGAGATTCCCGAACCGCCAACCCTGTTTGACACCTGGGAGGACAACGCGCCGCCCGCGCGGCACCAAGAGATGGAAATCGATCGCCACATGCATCTCAACTTCGATCTGTTCGTCAATCTGACACCGGAATTCCAACCTGAACCGGGGACGGCGAGAGCGGACCGTTCGGCTTGGCGGAACCTGAAACGATTCACTCCCCGCCAACTCGAAGCCTGGCGAGCCGCCTACGGGCCCAAAGACGAAGCGTTCATGGAGGCGGATTTGAAAGGCGATGAACTGGTCCGCTGGAAATTCCAGCGTTACGCCAAGAACTACCTCCGTTGCGTCAAGGGCGTGGACGAAAGTGTCGGCAAGTTGATGAACACCCTCGACGAACTCGGATTGGCCGAAAACACGGTCGTCATCTATTCCTCCGACCAGGGCTTCTATATCGGTGACCATGGCTGGTACGATAAGCGATGGATGTACGAGGAATCCTTGAAAATGCCGCTGATCGTCAAGTGGCCGGGCGTCACCAAACCGGGGTCGCGTAGCCAGCTCATGGTCCAAAACTTGGACTATGCCGAAACGTTTCTGGATATGGCCGGGGCCGACATTCCGGATGACATGCAGGGTGCGTCATTGGTCCCGTTACTCAAAGGGCATCAACCCGACGATTGGCGGAAGAGCATCTATTACCACTACTACGAGTATCCGAGCGTCCACATGGTGCCGCGTCATTACGGCGTTCGCACCGAACGTTACAAGCTGATGCACTTCTATCAGTTCGACGAGTGGGAATTCTACGATTTGAAA
>JBNJEM010000523.1:0-5772 GCA_051745935.1 Planctomycetota bacterium | reverse complement strand
CAGCCGCCGGATAGATCCGTTCGCACATCAACATCGCCTCGCGATACAAAGCAGCAGCCGATTCCGTCTCGCCAAGAAGCCACAGTTGCGTCGCGGTATCCTGAAGTGCCTCGGCGAGAAACCTATGCCCAGCGCTAAAGCTGTTATATGGGAGTATCCGACGTGCCAAAGATAATCCGACTGCATGATGAAAATTGGCCTGACGATAATGCGCAACAGTATCATACAAGTCTGCTAGTGCGTCGATGAGTAAGAACTTTCGGATACTACCGTTTCTGGACGGAGGAAGCGATTCGTCGACCTTGAGTGCAGCGTATGCGGCATGAAAATGCTGTTTTGCTTTTTCTATTTCTCCGAGCAGCTTATAGACAACTCCTCGTTCTATTTCTATATCGGCGAATTCTGGCGATTCTTCCGATATGGTTTCTGACTCTGCAACAACAATCGCGCGCAATTCTTTCGAATAACATCGCGACTTTATTCGATTCCCTTCTACTTCTGCAATCCACAATAGTTGCAATAGAATCGTCTTTTCCCGTTGTGCAAGGTTAATATGATCGCGTTTAACCTCTCCCCCCAGTTCCCTTGCTTTGGCGAGGTGCCATTTTGCTTTGGGGAGATTACTTTTATGACGGTGGAGAATCCCGAGGGTGGTATGTGCATCGATCAGTGCCAGCCGCGAATCTGGGGAGCGTTCGGTGAGGAAGACGCGGAGGCTGAGATCGAGCGATTGTTTCAATGCATCCGTGGCGGCTTGATAGTCACCGGTGCTGATAAGAGTCCGACCGTGGACGAGGAAGCAACGGGCGGAGACTTGGAGCCGTTCCAGATACGACGTGGTCGGTGTCAGGTTTTGGCACTGTTTCACGGCCAGCTCGGCATGGTGAAGGGCTTGTGGGATATCGCCTAGCAGGGAACAGCACTTCGCGGTTGACACGTGGAGTTGAGCCACTGATTCTGGAGCAAGGCCTGCCGATCCATGCTCCCGCAACTCGGCCTCCATTTGGATTGATTGGAGAAGCTGGCGGCGTGCTTTGCCGGGGTACCCGTTCTGGCTCCAAGCATGGCCGAGGTTCGCCAGCATGCATACGGTCATCACGTGCCCGTGGGGGAAGTCGTCCTGCGTGAACAATCGCCGGCACATGGCGAGTCCATCCTGGCTATAGCGTAACAGGGCTTTGGTTTTTCCCAGTTCTTCGGACAGACGGCACAGATCGCGATAGCAGCGGACGATATGAGTGTGGCCATCGGGGAATTTCGACGGGGGATAGGCGTCCCGGTAGATTACGAGCAATTCCTGGAGACCTTCATAGGCCTTTTCCACCTCGCCTTGTTGCCACAGTTTCTTGATCCGAGGCACCAACTCGTTATGCCGTTGAACCAGTTGGCTTCGCGTCGCCTCCGTTTCCGTCCGTGCTGATTGCGCCGGCAGCTCGCCGCCAAGCGTCCGTGACGGATCGCGGCACATCCCGGCAGCCAACAGGAGCCCAACTAGGATCAGGCAAAACCACCGCCGGGGCAGCGTGGCACAAGCCCTGGCATGACACCAGCCATCCCGTCCAAGCGGTTCATGCCGGAAAATCATACGCGGACTCGTGTCGTTTGTGATCGCGTGACACATATGTTTCAGGCGGTTGGATTTTTCCGGATGGAAAGCTGCCCGGCGCAAGCCGTCCTCCCGTTGGTCGGACTCGCGACGGAGAAAGTCATCCGCGACTGATATATTCGCACTCGTGTGCGGCATGAACAGACGCCGACTTGGAGACATTTGCCACTCCTTTAAGCGAGGCGATCACGAGAGGGCAGGGGGGGGCCGCGGAAATCCCTGGAATTCGAGCAAACCGAGACTACTAGGTTTTTCGTAACACTTTAGCCGTCTGAAGTCGATCTTTTCTTAACCCATAACAAAACCATGCGGATGTCCCGTAATCCAAGGGGGTTTGGAAGCGAGAACTCGGTTTTGTTACGGGCTGTACAACACCATTTTCCTGTCGCAAAATCTTCCTGTCGAACACACCGCCGAAAACGTCCAGGATTTCCAGAAACGGATTGCCGCCAGTCCACTCCGCCAGCTCCACTGAGCCCATATCACGCTCCATCAGCTTACACTTTGCACGGTAAGGAAGGACAGGAAAATTTGACGACAGGAAAATTATTGTAACACTTCGGCCATCCGAGGTAACGTTCTCGGAAATGGCCCCTTGTTTTCCCAGGCAGGAGACGGAGGTTGTTGGACATGGTAGTAGCTGAAAAGTCTTGTTCACCCATGAGACAGGCTTATCATAAGGGGGCCCCGGGCGATTCTTGTACTGCATATGTTCTGCTTCAGATGGCTAAAGAGATACGATTGTTTCATTGCTCCAGGTCGGGCATGGAAGCTTTGGTGTTTTCGTGTCCCTTTTTCACGGGGAAACTCACGGCGCGAATCAATTTGAAATGGGGACGCAGGACTTCCGCCAACCGGCGGTGCATTTTCAACAGGGGGTCTTGGATGCCAGCGAGGTTGCCCAAATCGGGTGGGCGCAGGGTTGTCGTGTCGGGCTGTTGGCTGACCGGAAGCGGCATGCCGTCCTGAAACCAGGTCGCGACCGATGTCTTGGCCGGCAACGGTTGCGACACCGGGGCGAGCAGTTCCTGAAGGTTGACATCCCGGGGCAACGGTGAGCGCCGGACCAGCAGCAGGAGTGATTCCAAGCCATCTTCGTCGACCTGCATTGCCCATCCGTGATCCAGCTTGTCCGGCAAGGTCAGGTAGAGTCGTGGGGACTCCTGTTGGGGGCGTTGACGCCACTTGCCGTGGCGCCAGGGATAGACGGGCAAGATGGATCCATCGGCATTGAGCCACAGCAGGTAAACATGGGCGGGTTGGTTAAGCTGCAAGCAAAGGCGGACCTGGTCACCGCCGCGGAGCGGCAAGGCTTGAGGCGACGTGGCGCTCACGCCTTGACGGCCCGGGTGTTCCGGATCCCACACCAGCAGATCCATTTGCGCCTTGAGTGGCACTGTCGTCGAAGGATTACCGAAGCGGGAGGGCAACCAGAGGGCAGCGGCGGCCAGGGCGATCCAGAATACCGAGGCGACAAGCAACAACACCAGCAGTGACACTAATCCACTGCGTTGCTTTTCCCGGTGAAGTGTCCGCAGGGCCGCCGAGACATCACCAGCGGTGGTGGGACGCTGGCTCGGCTGTTTCCCAAGGCATTCAAGACAAATCCGTTCTTGTTGGCGGGGGATCCTCGAATCCACCTGCCGCGGCGGACGCGGATCCCGGTGCAGGATTTCGTTGCGTAATTCGTCCCGATTCCGCCCCTCAAACGGCACTTTCCCGGTCAGCATCTCGTAGTGGATGACCCCGAGAGCCCAGATGTCCGCCCGGCCGTCCAACTGATGCGACTCGCCGCGAATTTGTTCCGGCGCCATATACGCGAGCGTCCCGGCCTGTTCTCCTCTACGTTCACGTTGCCTGTCGACATGTATCGCCAATCCAAAGTCACACACGTGCGGTTGCTCATTTTCATCCAGCAGGATGTTTGTCGGCTTCAGGTCTCGATGGAATACTCCGACGCGATGAGCGGCCGTCATGGCATCGGCGACTCCAGCAGCGATCTGGCTTGCCTGTCGCGGCGGCAGCGGGCCGGAACGGAGTCGTTTTCGTAATGAATCGCCCGCGACGTACTGCATCACCAGATAGATGGTCCCATCGTCCGGCAACGTGGCGACGTCGAACAAGGTCACGATGCCCGGATGCCGCACGCCGGCGACGGTACGAGCCTCCTCCAGGAAACGTTGGCGAGCGGCCGAACTGGAGAGCAGAAAGCGATGAGGCACCTTGATCGCGACCTCGCGGTCCAGTTGAGCGTCCCAGGCCAAATAAACCACCGCGAACGCCCCCGTCCCCAACATGCGGCGGACTTCGTATCGGCCAATCATGGCCCCGGGCACGAAAGGGGCCGGAGCGGGGCGTGACAACACCGACTGAAACACCGTCCGGATCACGTTCTCCATCCCGGGAAACCGCTGCAAATAGTCGTCCGCGCGAAGCTCCTCCCGCAAAGCGCGGCGATAATCGAGCTCCAGCAACAGCAACTCTCGAAATAATGCCGGTTGAGCAACCGGATGAAGCTGGTTTAGATACGGCTCCATCACCGGACGCCGACCCGCCAACCAGTCGCCTTCAAAACGCAAACAGATCGAATCAATCTTCTTTTTGTCGTCGACCGGCAACGAGTCTTCACGCCACGCCACGCTCATCCAAACAGCTCCTCTACCCACTGATCCCGCAATAAACAGAGCCGGCGTTCAATGGTCGCCAATGAACGATTGAGCCGTTGCCCGATTTCCTCGTTGGTGTACCCGTCGATTTTGAGACCGATGATTCTCCGCATGTCCTCGTCCAGGGTCCCCATCATCTCCGATAGACGGGCCGCCACGTCCGGCGGCAAATACGTACTGCCGGTGGTCGCCCGCACTTTCTCCGATTCGCCGCCCTGTTCGTCATGATTCAACTCGCCCCGCACCCGCCCTCCACCTCGTTTTCTGGTCATGTAACGCCGCGTGGCGTTGACCACTTTGCGGTCGGTAATCGTCACCAGCAACGCCCACAGCGCGTCGCGGTCCGACAATTTGGGAAACTGCCCCGACACGGCACGGGCGAAAAACGATTCGAAGGTCGCCGCCACCAAGTCTTCTTCATCGGTGACGCGACGGGCCTCGTCATGCAGTCGGTGACGGGCAAAACGCAATAGATTCGGATAATACCAGTTCCAAAGATGCGTGGTGGCCGAAGAATCGCCCGTCTTGACCGCTTCAATCCACTCGCTAACCGACCCGGACATGCACATACGACGGATTCCTTCCAGAAGCGATCTATGCTCAACAACAAAAGACGCTCACGCGAGTCGATCCTCGCAACAAAGCAGCCTCGGCAGACTGGCGGATATTCTAGCAATGGCGTCTCACCGCCGCAAGAATTTTCGTAACTTTTTTGGCGAACTGAAGTAAGGCTCTTCCAGGCAATGAGGGTTGGACAACGGCCCCTGTCGAGCGCGCAGGCCGCCGTCCGCCGTCATGATCCTTGCTGGTCCAACCCGCGGGTGAGCGGACTCTGGCCTTGCGGTTAAACGGGGTACGTCATACGGGCTTTGTGATCACGAAGCTGGGATTCTAATTCAGACGGCTAAAGTGTTACCAATTTTTTTTAAATTCCGTGAGGGGTTCGGGGGCTAAATGGTGATTAACTTTATAGAGACCAAACACACCACGCCAATGGATACACGTGTTCGCCTCGGGAAGATGAGCGTCATACGAAACGCCGTCGCCTGCCCGCGTTTTGTTTCTAGACGCTCATCTTCCCGAGGCGAACAAGACAAAGACAAAACAACGACGAACAACACCACTAACAACAACAAGCTCGCTGGATCCGGAGGATGAGCGCTCCGCGGGGGCAATTCTACCTGCCCGCAGTTCGCGTCGTCCGCATGCGCTCATCCTCCCGATCCAACCGCTCGATGATGATCACACGTGGTTCGGGAATCGTAACTGTTTACCTGAAAAAAACTGATATCCGCGGACCTTCGCAGTTCCGTTGCGCGCGTTGAAGGAGCGCTGTTCCAGGTGCAAATGCCACGGGCTTGTCCCGTGGTCCGTTACCTTCCACGCTGCCGACGGGCAGCAGTGGTGTGTCTGGCCGGTTTGTAGCGGCGAGCGTGAACCACCACGGGACAAGCCCGTGGCATCCATGCGGGCCTTGCGTGTCCAGGTCATGTAGCGGCA
>JBNJEM010000522.1:0-5775 GCA_051745935.1 Planctomycetota bacterium | reverse complement strand
ATATCATGATAGGCCCACGGATGGCAGAACGGACCCACGGATGAGGAAAGACGGAGAGAGTACAAGCCGGGTCGCTTGCGTTTCATGCGTTAGCGTACCTGCCGTGTTCCCTGAGGTTTTTTAGGTCTCTTAGAGGTCCTTTCGTCTCAATACCGGCGAAACGAACGGCGCAACAATATTGGATGGCAACGACTTGGAGTTTGTGGCCCGTTTTGTCGCGCCTTGCGTCCTTGCCCGCGCCGAATCAAGGACCTCGGGGACCGAAGGGACCAAAGGGAACACGGCGGACGGGGCTCACGCCGGGCGAGTCAACGGGGCATGCCCCAAGCGCTTCGCCTGACGCGGACTGGTCCGCCATTGACGGCGACGCGCGGCCCGAGGACAATATGCTCTCCGTGACCTACCGTGGTCGAAGGGAGAGGAAACTCCCTGGTCGTCCCGCGCAACTCGAGAGCCGTAACGGATTCGTCCCGCGAAGCGCAACCATGAGCACTCCTTTGGAACATCAGGGGACGCTGGGATTGTTCAAAGCAGCGTTCAGGAGCGTGCGTCAGCGGTTCGTGCTTCCGATCCCGTGACGCGGCCGGGAAGGCCGAATGGCCGAAACACCCAAGCACGAATGAGGGGACATCCCGGGCGGGCCAAACCAATCTCCACGGCTCACGGAAACGAGGCAATTGAGTAGAAGACGAAACGTGGGCCGTCGCCCATTTTAATGCGAGCGGGTGAATCGTGTTGCTTGGACGGAACGGGCCGGTATCGAGGGGGGGGTTGGGGCGTTCGACGGTTGACACTCTACAAGCCGCCTTCGATTGCGATATACTAACGGGTAGCCGGACGAGACGGGTAGCCGGACGAGGTGGTACACGAAAAAGGATTGAAAACAAACGCCGGACTTATCCGATAGACCCTGGAGACGAAATCTCATGAACCCCACGACCTGCTTTTCGCGACCAGAACAGTCCCGAATCCGCTGGAGCCGTTGGAGAAGAACGGGCCGAAGTCGCTTGCCGCTGGTGTCGCGGCGGTGCGTAGCCGCTATCCTTTTCTTTTCCGTTGCGACCATTTTGTGCCCGCTGCTCCGCGCCGCCGCGCCGGCGGAGGATGCGGCTCGTCGAATTCTGGATGCCGCGGATGCTTCCGGTGGGCTGGTGATCCATCTCGGCTGCGGCGATGGCCGGTTAACGGCCGCTCTGCGAGCGGACGAGTCGTACCTCGTGCACGGGCTGGACCGAAGCCAGGGCAACGTGGCGGAAGCCCGTGACTACATTCAATCGAAGGGTCTGCATGGCCCGGTCTCCGTGGCGCGTCTTTCCGGCGACAAGCTTCCCTACGTGGACAACTTGGCGAAAACCATCGTGGCCGATGCCTCGTGCGAAATCTCTGGAGAAGAGATTCGACGAGTGCTAAGTCCATTGGGCGTTGCGTTGATCGAACGGAGCGATGGGCAGTGGGATAGAATCACGGCAAAGTGGCCCGAAGGCATCGACGAGTGGACGCATTACTTGTACGACTCCAGCAACAACGCCGTGGCCGCCGACACGCGGGTTGGGCCTCCGCGGCATGTCCAGTGGACGGGTGGACCGGCCTGGACTCGCAACCACCATAAACTCAACAGCCTCAGCGCCGCGGTCACGGCGGGAGGCCGGCTGTTCTACATCTTCGATGAAGCGACGGCTTCCGATATGCGGGTGCCGGGCAAGTGGTCGGTGATATGCCGGGACGCGTTCAGCGGGGTGAAACTATGGCAGAAGCCACTGAAGTCCTGGGCCGCCGCGAGAAACATTCGCTTTCGGTCCGGCCCACCTCAATTGCCGAGGCTGATGGTGGCATCCGGAGATTGCCTTTACCTGCCCTTGGGGCTGAACGAGCCGGTTTCCGCGTTGGATGCCGCGACCGGGGAGGTACTGAAAACGTTCCAACAGACCGAGCGGGCGGAGGAAATCCTGATTCGCGGTGACAACTTGGTGGTGGTGAAAGGTTCACCGGTCGTCGAACACGCGTTCAACCACGGCCAGTACAAACAGCAATACGCGCACCCGAATACGAAAATGGTCACGGTGGTGGTGGACACGAACTCCGGCGAGCAGCTCTGGACATCGGATGCGGCGCCGAATATTCAACCGCTCACGCTGGCAGCGGACGAAGAGAACGTCTACTACCAGGCTGGAGAGGGCGTTGTCTGCCGGGACTTGAAGAGTGGAAGGATCGCTTGGAACTACGGGGACACGGAGAAGAAAAGGGGGCGGAAAAAAGTCTCTTTCGGAGTCCACACACTCGTCGTCGCCGATGACGTGGTTCTCTGCAACCTCGCCGGAACAGTCCACGCGATTTCAACCGACAAGGGGGAAAAGCTGTGGGAACAGGAAGCGGATCAGGTTGGGTTCCACGAGCCGCTTGACATATTCGTGATCGATGGCTTGGTTTGGCTGGGCTGCAACCGGCCGGATTCGGGGTCCAGACCCGCTCCTCCCGCCGTGGACGATTTCAACACGGGGCTCGACTTGCATAGCGGGACCCCGAAGATGAAAAACTCGATCTTGGCGGAGCTTCAGACCGTGGGTCACCATCACCGCTGTTACCGGGAGAAAGCGACCACTCGGTACATCATTGCCGCCAAGCGCGGCGTGGAGATGATGGATCTGAAAGGGAGCAACCATTCGCGCAACAATTGGGTGCGAAGCTCGTGCCAGTACGGCGTGCTGCCGGCCAATGGCCTGATGTACAACGCGCCGCATTCCTGTGGCTGCTACATGGAATCAAAGCTCCGGGGCTTCTGGGCGACATCCGCCGACCGAGATGCGGTCGACCCTCGACCGGACAACGAGCGTCTGACCAAGGGGCCGGCCTATGGGACGATAAAGGCATTTCAGAGCCGTCCCGCCGAATGTTGGCCGACGTACCGCCACGATGCCTTGCGCACCGGCGTGGCGGAAACCACTGTACCCCAAGAATTGGAAACCTCCTGGTCAACGGAACTCGGTGGCGTGCTGACTCAACCGGTCGTGGCGGGGGGGAAAGTTATTCTTTCGGCGGTCGACGAGGACACGGTCTACGCTTTGGACGAGGATACGGGCGAGGTGGCGTGGACATTCGCCTGTGGCGGCACCGTGGATTCCCCGCCCACCATCCGCGGAGACGCCGTGCTGTTCGGCAGCGCCGACGGCAGGGTCTATTGCCTGCGGTTGCGTGACGGCCAGCCTGCCTGGACTTTTCTGGCCGCGCCCGCCGATCTCCGCTGTGGCGGCCACGATCGGTTGGAATCCGTGTGGCCGGCGCACGGAAGCGTCCTGGTCCTTGACGGCATCGCCTACTGTTCCGCCGGGCGGTCCACGTGGCTCGACGGCGGCATATCGCTGTACGGCTTGGATCCGGCCACGGGAGAAATCCGGTGCCAGACCCGTTTCGACACGCCACACCCGGAGTACGGAAAGGGGAAAGAGAAGGCGGGCTCGCAATACAGAAAGCAGTACGATCAAAACAGCACGGACTACAAAACGTTCCTCCAGTCCGACCAGAGCGACGCGTTTTCCATGGCGGGCGGGACGGTTTCGGACGTGCTTGTCAGTGATGGAGAGAACATTTTCCTGCACCACGTGGCCTTCGACAACACGCTGAAACGGCGGGAACGCATGTTCCGCCACCTGTTCTCCACGTCCAGCCTGCTGGATGACAAAGAGAATCATCGCTCGCACTGGGTGCTCGGCACCGGCGATTTCAGCAGGGTTCCCGTGGCCTATTCGTGGATCGTCAACAGCGGCGGAGGACGGAGACGTGGTCTCGGAATCGCCGTCCCCTATGGCGTGATTCTCACCTATGGTCAAACGGGCGTCTGGGGCGTTCATCGCAAGGGTCGGGCGGACGGCCGATACGTGTTGTTCGAGAGAGAAAACAAAGCCCTGAGCCAGGAGGACGAGTCGCTCCCCGACTTCCGTGATCTCGGCAAGGACGAAGGTCCCTATCCTTACCGGTGGCGCCGGAACCTGTCGGCAAGACCGAGAGCGGTCGTGAAATCGGACGCCCGACTGTTCCTCGCGACCATGCCGACCGAGATCCCGTCGGACGATCCGCACGCGGCTTACGAGGGGCGTCTTGGCGGCGCGATCGCGGTGTTCGACGCCGGTGACGGTGAAGAACTCGCCCGTATCAAGTTGAACGCCCCGGTTGTCTGGGACGGCATGGCCGCCGCCAACGGCAAGCTGTTCGCGGCCACCTCGGATGGCAAGCTGCTCTGTTTCGCCGGCCAATGATTGACGAACGCCGGCCGCCACCTCCCGGAGAACCCAATATGAATGATATACCGAACGTTGATCTCGTGCTTCGGGCGATTTCTTGGTCGATACGAGCCCACGAAGGCCAGCTGCGCAAGGACGACGTCACGCCTTACGTCGCGCACCCCATGCGGGTGATGACCGTGATGGTTCTGGTCTTTAAGGTGGAGGATCCGGAAATCCTTGCCACGGCGGCACTGCACGACACCATTGAAGATACCACGGTCGATTTTGATAGTCTTTCCCGAGAGTTTGGCCCTGAAGTCGCCCAGAATGTCGCGTGGTTGACCAAGGACGCCCGACTGCCAGAATATGAGCGGGAGCGAGACTATTTCAACGCATTAGCTGAAGCGCCGTTCGGTGTACAGCTGTGCAAATTGGCGGATGTGTATGACAATCTGGCCGATTCAACCGGGTTGCCGATGGAGCAGCGGTCCAAGACCATGGAAAGGGCCTGTGATTTCCTGGAGCTGGTTCGGGAGCAACTGGGCACGTCGCGCCCAAAAGTGCTGGAGGCCATGGAACGACAGATCGAGCGGGCTCGGCCTGTGCCGTAAGAGTCGTGACAGAACCATTCAAGAACCACGGAAGAACCATTTCAATGTTCCGCGCCCAAGATGCTTGAGCGGGGCGCGCGGCGCCGCCACCGGGGGGTGAACGTGGCATATTGGGGCAGCAGGAGACCAGATGGCCGCTGGCCCGCGCACGCGGGCGAGAGGAAAGTCCGGGCTCCAAAGGACAGGGTGGTCGGTAACGCCGACCGGCCGCGAGGCCAGGGAAAGTGCAACAGAAAGGAAACCGCCCCACGCTCTCAAGGGGGCGCGGGGTAAGGGTGAAACGGTGAGGTAAGAGCTCACCAGCAACTGAGGTGACTCAGTTGGCTCGGCAAACCCCACCCGGAGCAAGGTCAAACAGGGTGGAGCGGGTCCGCCCGCGGATCCCGCGCGGACTTGTCCGGTCCGCCACTCGACACCCGGGTAGACCGCTTGAAGCGGCGAGCAATCGTCGCTCTAGATAAATGGCCATCGGCCGCCACCCGGCTCGCCCGGGCGGCGGCTACAGAACCCGGCTTACCGGTCTCCTGCGTGCCCTAACTTTTGGGTTGCGGTAGCGCCGCGGGTTGCCGTGACGTCCCGGAACGACTCTTTTCCGGCGGCTTCGCGGGTTGCCCCCTGAACTGGTCATCAATGACTTGCAGTAACTTGGAAATACACAGTTTATTCATGCTCGTTTGGTGGAGATTGGCCTGAGCCTGCAAGGCCTCATGAAGACTCTGGGGCAATCGCACGGTGATGACGCGGATCGGTTCGCGGGTCTCCCCCCGGTCGCTCTGTTGACGCAAGCGGGCCAGCATCGATTGGATCTCGGCGTGCTCCTCGGTTTTTTCGAATTCCAGCAACGCGGTGTCGTCTGGGAAAAGTCGTCGCACGATCCCTCCGATTCCCAGGATCTCCCGAAAGAATGTCACCCAATGGGGGGTTTGTTCATACAGTGCCAATGCCAC
>JBNJEM010000521.1:0-5788 GCA_051745935.1 Planctomycetota bacterium | reverse complement strand
CTCGAGCAGGAAGTCGAGTTCCTCTTGCAGCGGGCGAGGTTCCAACTCCACGGTTTCGATCGGGGTGTCCGTGGTGCCAACCACCACGCGGTGGCGCCACGGAATCGCGAAGAGTACGCGGCCGTCGTCGGTCTTCGGGACCATGATGGCGCTGTTACGGGGTAAGAAGGACTTGTCGAGCACGATGTGCACACCCTGGCTGGGGCGAATCATGGGTCGGGCGCGGGGCTCGTCCAGCCGGCGGACGGTGTCGGTGAAGATGCCGGTCGCATTGATGACGGCTTTGGCCTTCAGTTCGTGCTCGGCATCCCCTTCCAGGTCGCGGGCAATCACCCCGTCGACGATCCCGTTTCGCTTGGTCAGACCGGTGACGCGCATGTAGTTGATCGGCGTCCCACCCTGGTCGACGACTGTTTGGGCCATGTTAATCGCGAGGCGTGCGTCGTCGAATTGGCCGTCGTAATAGATGACCCCCCCACGGAGCCCATCCGGTTCGATCGTGGGGATCTGCTCCAATGTTTCGTCGCGCGAGAGCAGCCGGGAACGGCCGAACCCTTGTTTGCCGGCGAGCACATCGTAGAGCTTCAGGCCGATGCCGTAGAAGGGGCCTTCCCACCAGTCGTAGTTTGGCACCACGAACGGCAGATTTCGGACCAGATGCGGGGCGTTCTTGAAGAGCAGCCCGCGCTCCTTCAACGCCTCCAGCACCAGCGACACGTTGCCTTGTTGCAGGTAACGGACGCCGCCGTGAACGAGCTTCGTGCTCCGGCTGGACGTGCCTTTTCCGAAGTCGCTTTGTTCGAGCAGGAGGGTATCGTAACCGCGCGAAGCCGCATCGATGGCCGTGCCGAGCCCGGTTGCTCCGCCGCCGATAACGATAAGATCCCAGGGCCCCGCGCGAGACTCAATAATGTCGAGTGCGGTGTGGCGATTCATGAGGCAACGGTCGCTGCGTGAGGGGGACTACCGTACGGTGCAACGGACACCTTGACGGAGATTTTACAAAAACAGACGGGCAAACACCACCGTATTGTTTATTGCTGGCCATGGGAGGCGTTTCGGCGCCCGCCCACACGGGAAGAAGCAGGGGAGCTGCTGTCACGGAAGCGGAAGCTAGCTCTTGTTACGGGCTATTAGAGGCCTTCGGCACAGGCGCCGGTGTTTCCATCCCGAAATGGTACCGCCGAACGATTGATTCTTTCGTCATGTTTGGGGAGCCCGGGAAACCCCAAGCAGGGCGGCCATTTTTCGCCTGCCGGCGCCCCGGACGCCATAATGTCTGGCAAGGAACCGATCAGCCGCCTTTGAATGCTTTTTCCGGATGCGACGGGTGTCATATTCGTCCATTGGCTCCATAATTGTGTCTAGCAGAAACGTGAACACCCGAGCACTGGAAACGGAGAACTGATATGATCAGACGATATCTTTTGTTATTACTCGCGCCAGTTCTATTCTCATTCGAGTTTACCGACATGTCATTTGGCCAAGATTTGGACAAGATCAACGTGGACATTCCCTTCACTAAGTACGTGCTGGATAACGGGTTAACCTTGATCGTGCACGAAGACGACAAAACGCCGATCGTGGCGGTGAACGTGTGGTATCACGTGGGTTCCAAAGACGAGAAACCGGGCCGCACGGGCTTTGCCCATCTCTTTGAACACCTGATGTTCAACGGGAGCGAGCATTTCGATGACGATTATTTTCAACTGCTGGAACGCTTGGGCGCCACCGACCTGAATGGCACCACGTCGTTCGACCGGACCAACTATTTTCAAAACGTGCCGAAATCCGCTTTGGAACCGGTGCTGTGGGCGGAGTCGGACCGCATGGGATACATGGTCGGCGCGATTGATCAGGACAAGTTGGAAGAGCAGCGAGGCGTGGTCATCAACGAGAAGAAACAGGGGCTGAATCAGCCCTACGGCAAGGTTTCCGAACTGATTTTCACGAACGTGTTTCCGAAAGGCCATCCGTATTCATGGACGCCGATTGGCTCGATTGAAGATCTGAAGGCCGCCACCTTGGAGGATGTGAAGGACTGGTTTAGCGAGAAATACGGCGCGGCCAACGCCGTGCTTTCCATCGCGGGCGATGTCGAGGCCGAAGAGGTGAAGGCGAAAGTGGAGAAGTACTTCGGCGACGTGCCCCCCGGACCAACGGTGGATCGGGATGAACAATGGATTGCCAAGCGTGAAGGCAAACGTCGCGTGGTGGCTCAGGACCGCGTGCCTCAAGCCATGATGCTGAAAATCTGGAATATCCCGGAATGGGGTTCGGAGCAAGGAGATTATCTCAGCTTGGTCGGCGATATTCTCAGCACCGGAAAAATGTCGCGGCTGTACAAACGCCTGGTCTATGACGAACAACTCGCCACTTCCGTCAGTTCGTTTGCCTATTCGCTCGAAATCGCCGGCCTGTTCGGCGTACAGGTGATGGCGCGGCCCGGTGAGAGTTTGGATGCGATTGAAAAATCAATTGACGAAGAGTTGGCGAAGTTTCTGGCAGAAGGCCCAACGCCGGAGGAACTGGAACGCGTGAAAACCCAATACATCGCCAATTTCGTCCGTGGAATCGAGCGCGTCGGCGGGTTTGGCGGCAAGTCGGATATCCTCGCCAAGAACGAAGTGTATGCCGATGATCCTGGATATTACAAAGTGACCTTGAACCGCGTGAAAGAATCCACGCCGGCACAGTTGCATGAGGCGGCGAAACGCTGGTTGTCAGCCGGACAGTTTGTGCTCGAAGTGCGTCCGTTTCCAGAATATCAGAAGATGGCAACCGACGTGGATCGCGGCCAGATCCCCGCGACCGGCGAAGTGCCCGCGGCCACGTTTCCCGAATTTGAACGGGTCACGTTGGATAACGGCATGACCTTGGTGTTGTGCCCGCGAAAATCGGTGCCGGTGATTCAAATGCGCCTGTTGGTCGACGCGGGCTACGCGGCGGATCAAACCACGCTGCCGGGCGTGGCCAGCATGACCATGGATATGATCGACGAAGGGACCAAGAATCGTGACTCGCTCCGGATTAGCACGGAATTGGTCACCCTCGGCGTGGACCTCTCCGCCGGCGCGAACATGGATCAGTGTTACGTGGCACTCAATACGCTGAAACCGAATTTGGAGGACGCGTTGGATATCTATGCCGATGTTGTTTTGAACCCCGAATTTCCCGCGATGGAACTGGAACGTCGGCGGAAAAACCAGCTAGCCTCCATCCAGCAACAGAAGTCCACGCCGAGAATGATCGGCTATCGCGTGTTCCCTAAATTGATCTATGGCGAGGGGCATGCCTATAATATCCCCTTCACCGGATCGGGAACCGAAGAATCGGTGAAGCAAATTACTCGCGATCATTTGGTGGATTATCATGCAACCTGGTTCAAACCGAACAACGCGACACTGGTGATCGTGGGCGACGTCAGCCAGGAAGATATCGTGCCCAAAATCAAGAATGCCTTTGCCAATTGGAACCCAGGCGATGTGCCGACAAAGAACCTGGCCAAGGTGGAACGATCCGCCACGTCAAAGCTTTATTTGATCGACCGGCCCAATTCCCAACAGTCAGTGATCATGGCCGGGCACGTGGCCCCGCCCAAGGACAATCCGCACGAGATTGCCATTGAAACCATGAATCATATCCTGGGTGGGTCGTTCACCTCGCGCATCAACATGAACCTGCGCGAAGACAAACACTGGTCGTATGGCGCGCGGTCCATGTTCTTGGATGCCCGTGGCCAGCGCCCGTTCTTTGCCTATGCGGCGGTGCAGTCCGACAAGACGAAGGAATCGATCCAGGAAATCGAAAAAGAACTGACAGCCCTTACCGGCGAGGAACCACCAACCAAAGAAGAAATCAAAAGAGCCAAGAAGAATAAAACCCTCAAACTGGCGGGCCAGTGGGAAACCATCAAAGCCGTGTCTGGCTCGCTGGGCGATCTGGTCCGGTTTGATTTCGAGGACAATTACTACGACACGTACGCGAATCACATCAAGGCACTGACACCCGATGATCTGGCTCGAGTCGCGGAACAAGTGATTCACCCCAAACAGCTAATCTGGGTGGTGGTCGGGGACCGGGAGCAAATTGAGCCCAGCCTCCATGAATTGGGCTATGACGAGATCGTGCTGCTCGACGCGGACGGCAACGTGGTTGAAAAGTGAATGGAAAAGAATCCGGGGACGAAGCGGCGGAAATCGGTTGCGGACCATGGATAGACAAAAAAATGAGGGACAAAAAAATGACAATGCGCTCGTCAGCCGTCGTAGCTTGTCCGACCCATCGGAAAAAAGCCCTCCGGGCGTCTTTTTCAGTGACTATTTTTCTTCGCCCATCAGTTCCAGCATCGCGTCCGCCATTGCCCGGCCGATGCGATTGAACCAGATGGCGCTGCCCATGTAGTGATAACCGAAGTCCGATCCGGTCTTTTCCCACTTCTCGACATGGTCGCGCCAGTTTGGGTAGAGTTCTTCGGCGGCCTTGTCGACCAGAAGATCAGTGGCGATCGTCTTCACATTGCCCTTGAACTCCGGCACATCATTCATGGCGAATTGCGCGTTTTGGATCGCAGCCATGTTTCCTTCGGCCGGCTTCGAACCGTTTTGCCCCATCGCGGCGATCACGACGGGCATCTCCGGCGCGTCGAGATCCTCGCGAAGGTCCTGGACCAGGTTTTTCATGTTCTGCTCGTATTCGGGCGGTCCCAGCTCGCCGAACATATCGTTCCACCCCTGGAACCAAACGAACCCGGCCACGTCCAGCTGCTTGCCCTCAAGGGATGGAAACAGGGTTTCATGGTTGTTGAAGACGTCGTCCACCTCGGCCAGCATGTTGCGATATGATTTCCCGTAAGGCTCCTTGATGTCTTCCATGGTCGGCATCGGTTCGTTGCGATTGTTCTTTTCGTTGTTCTTTTTCACGCGTTCTCGGGCCTGTTTTAGTTCCTGCTCGAGAAACTCATCGTCGGGCATGCCGGATGAGGGGGGCCGGAAGAGCTTCCAGAGCGAGTGTCCTCCCCAGGCGGCCTTGATCAGGATCACCGGTTCGTCGAAGTGATCCCCCATCTTCCAGCCGAACTCCAGCTCGACCCCCGTCCGATTGGGCGACCCGTAGCCAATGGTTAAAGGTCCCTTGCGGTTCAGGAACTTGATGAACACGTCATCGCGCACGACCCAGTCGTCGCCATCGCGAAGGTGCGTGAACAGCTCGGCGGTTTCCGGATCGGTGGCCTGATGGTCCAGCAGCGAGTTCTTGGCCTTGCCCTCCATATTGGATTGCCCGGCCAGGATAAAGACCTTCACCGTCTCCGTGTCGGCATGTACCCTGTTGACGGCGATGATGATCGTGCCCAAGGCTAGCCAGCCCAAGAAAATGATTCTGCCTTTTCTAACCATGAAATTCTCCTTTTCTAACCATGAAACTCTCCTTTGTCGGAAGGAGGGGGGTCGAGCGGATGATCCGTGATGCATAAGCCGGTCCGACATCCCGTCCGATGCGTTTTCGCCCTAATAGTCCGCCGGTCCCTGCTCTGGACCACCAGCACATGCGAACTGTTCCTGCTCTCTCCCAGATTATTGCGCGGAGACAAGTCTGGTGAAAGTAACAGTTCCGGCGTCCCAATTCTTTCGCGGCGGCAAGATCCTCCGCGGCAAACCGGAACCAATCCTCAATCAGAAGATAACGTCCTTCATCACAACAGAAGCAGCGTTTCCAGCACGTCTTGCGATTCCAGACCGGTAATTGCCGGTGGCTCGAAAGGACGGTCCCACACGGGTTGCATATGGCG
>JBNJEM010000520.1:0-5793 GCA_051745935.1 Planctomycetota bacterium | reverse complement strand
GTCGGCGACGATAGGCTGGACAAGGTTGCCTCCCAACATCGTCGACCATCGTTGGCTGAGATCGATGGGCACGTGGGACGTGGTTGCGCCGCTGCGTTTTGGGGTCTGCCGGTACGTATGCCACTCGTCGCTAGAAGGTTTGATGGTGGCAAGCGGTTGATCGTAGGCAGGCCCCTTTTTGCTTCCCTCGCATTCAAAGATCAACAGGGGCCGATGTTAGAGTCTCTTTTCTCTGATAAACTGCCATCTAGCGAAGAAGAAGGCGCGGGCATCAATAAAGAAGGCGCCGGCAAAACCCCGCAAGAGACAGGACCGCGGATGACGTGCCGGCATTCCATGAAGTTTCTGCTTGAGGCGGATCGATGAACCTGCAGACAAACCCGCAGCTTGAACTTGCGTTTGAATACGTCCGCAACACGGACAAGAGCGTCTTTCTGACCGGTAAGGCAGGTAGCGGCAAGACCACTTTCCTGCACCAAATCAAGGCTGACGGAAGCAAACGTCTGGCCGTAGTCGCACCTACCGGCGTCGCCGCGATCAATGCCGGCGGCATGACAATCCACTCGCTGTTTCAACTTCCGTTTGGTATTCATCTGCCAGGCGTTGAGCGCAATGAGAAAAACCATCAACGCCGCTTCTCGCGTCAAAAGACCCGGCTGATCCGCAGCCTTGATCTACTTTTGATCGACGAGATCAGCATGGTCCGCGCAGATATGCTCGACGCCGTCGACGAGGTGCTGCGCCGCTTCCGCGACCACCGCCGGCCGTTCGGCGGTGTGCAATTGCTGATGATCGGCGACCTGCACCAACTGCCTCCGGTCGTAAAACAGGAGGATTGGGACGTGCTTTCCCGTTTCTACGACACACCCTATTTCTTCGGCAGCCGCGCGCTTGGCGAAACCGACTACGTGTCCATCGAACTGAAACACATTTACCGTCAATCGGACCCGGAGTTCATCGCGCTGCTGAACAAGGTGCGGGTCAATCGCCTCGATGAGGAGTCGCTACGGAAACTCAACAGCCGATTCATCGCGGATTTCCGGCCGCTCGGAAAGGAGCCCTACATCACGCTAACGGCGACCAATCGGGTCGCGCATGATATCAATGCCGAGAACCTCAACCAGCTCTCGGCTCCACGCCACGTCTTCCAGGCTGCCGTCGTGGGCGATTTTCCAGCGAGTTCTTATCCCACGGACCATTCACTGGAGTTCAAGACGGGTGCTCAAGTTATGTTCATCAAGAATGACTTGCAGCCGGAACGACGGTACTTCAACGGCAAGATTGGCCGGATCACGGCCATTGCTGAAGATCTTATCTTCGTCCGTTGCCCGGGAGATCCGACCGATATTGCTGTCGCGCCCGCCGAATGGCAAAACGTGAAATACACATTGAATGAAGAAACGAAACAACTCGATGAGCAAATTGTGGGAACATTTACGCAGTATCCACTCAAGCTCGCCTGGGCCATAACCATCCACAAGAGCCAGGGTCTGACGTTCGAACGGGCGATCGTTGATGCCCAGGCCGCCTTCGCGTACGGGCAAGTGTATGTCGCTCTCAGCCGCTGCAAGAGTTTTGAAGGGATCGTGTTGCGGTCCAGAATCAGCGGCTCGAGTGTCAGCACCGATCCCGTGGTGCGGACTTTCAGCGAGAATGCTCAGCGAGTTGCTCCCAGTGAGTCCCAGTTGCAGCAAGCTAAACGAGAATTCCAGGAGTCACTTGTGCAAGAGCTGTTTCGGTTCGACTCGATGGAAAACGGACTGAATCAACTACGCTCCACGTACGCACAACACGCAAAAACGCTGCCGCCTCAGGCTCTGGATCAGGTGCAATCGTTTGCCCAGCAGACCGGGATGCAGCTGTTCGACGTCGCCGCGAAGTTTGCGCCGCAGCTTGATGAGTACCTCGGTCAAGCCTTCATGCCCGAAGCCAATGAGGCACTGCAAGCCCGCATTCAAAAAGCGAGTGCGTACTTCACGAAAAAGATCACGGGGCTCCTCCAGGATGCGAACGAACTTTCCACGGTTGCCGACAATCAGGCAGTCGCCGCGTCGCTCACGGCTCAACTGCAGTTTCTGCAGCTCGCCTTCTTTGTGAAACGCGCCTGCTTCGCTGCTTGCGGCGGTGGTTTCACGACCGAAGCCTACAATCGTGCGAAAACCAATGCGGAACTGGATTTCGCTAAGACCGTCGCCGGGTCATCGCGGACGCCGCTCGTAATCCCGAAAGGAGTACCCCACCCGACGCTGTATCGTCAACTACTCGAGTGGCGTAAGCAAACGTCTCAGCACAATGGCAGGCCGCCGATGGAAATCCTCCCGAACGCTACATTGCGGGAATTGGTGACTTATCTACCGAGGGATAAGACCCGACTTCGTGAAATCCAAGGCATCGGCAAAACCCGACTGCGACGGTACGGCAAGGAGATCAGCGAGATGATTCAGAAATACTGCGCTGAGCAACAACTTCCCGAGAATCCGACAACCTCGACGGCGCGTCCGCAACCGCGCACCTCGGAGACCAAACGCCAAAGTTTCGAATTGTGGCGAGCCGGAAAGAGTGTAGACGAAATAGCCGCCGAACGTCACCTTGCCCGCAGCACGATCGAAGGGCATCTATGCCATTTCATCGGCGTCGGCGAGTTGGACATCTATTCGGTGCTCGATCGGCAGAAGGTTGCCGAGATTCAGCAATTCCTCCTGGCCACACCAGAAGCATCCGCGGCGGAGGCGAAATCCCACTTTGGCGAAAAATACAGCTATGGCGAATTGAGCATGGTCATCCGATATGTCCAATATCACAAAGCCCCATAGCACCACATTCCAACGTAGAGACAGCTGGCACGGGTGAGGAATGGCCGTAAGCCGGTAACGGCACCGTGAGATGCTTTCCTGTAACCTTAGCCATTTCACCGGCTACTTCGGGAGCTCTACGTGAGGATCCGAATTGGATGCGAGAAGCGACGGGAAACGCCATTTGTACAGCCTGTTTCAATGCTCAATCGGAAGTCAGAAATGACCAATTCTTACAAGAGAGCCCATGCCGCACCGGCAGGTGTGAGATTCAAAGTCTTCGAATTCTCCGATGAGTCGACGTTGCCTCCCGAGTCCCTATTGACCATTCTCGACGTGTCAATGCGGGCCGTGTCCGACGCGAAACGACGAAACGGCCAGAGAAACGGCCAGACACCCTGAAACGGAGCCGTTTGCACCGATGGATCCACGGTTGGACCTCTTACAACCACTGGACCAGTTGTCATACCGGGACACACGCCATCCTGCCGAGATGGGTTGCTGCTGATACAGGATCCAGTGACGGCTGTGCAACGTGCCGGCCTTCTTCCATCGCCGAATATGGGCACGGGCTGGGCATAGTCCCGCCGCCGTGCTTTTCCGCACAAGAGTGCTAGCAGTTATTTGACAAACCGACAGCGCGGCGAGTACATTCAGGGCGACGCGCGAAACGCGGGCAGATCTCATCAATCGAGGGATGTAAACGGACGTGTAGCCAAACCGCCCGGCGGACGGCTCGGTGGTCCGGGCACAACCTCACAGCCAGAGGAGTTTGCTCGATGGTTTCTTATGCACGTCGTAGACTGTTGGGGGAGGACGGAGTTCGGACAGGCACCTTTCACTGCACCACGCGCTGCGTCCGCCGCGCGTTTCTTTGTGGCCAGGATCCGCTCACCGGCCAGGATTATCTTTCAAAAAGGGAACGAAGACACACAGGTTTTTAGGCCAGGGGGCATGCCACCCCCTCCACCGTCCGCGCCCTTCGGAATTTGTCTGTCTTCGTTTGGCTCGTTTGGCTCTCTCGTTTGGTCGTGTGCCGTCCTCAAATTCCGTGTGTCTTCGTTCGACGCGTTCGTTCGACGCGTTGAAGATGGTCGACATTGCTCGATTGGCGTTGAATTGATGGACGCCTGCTTCTCTGGTACAATCCATTCGGAGGAATGCCATGACGCTCGAAGCATTTATTAACGGTCTTTCCCGCGATGAACAGGTAATCGCGATGGAAATGCTGTGGAAACGCCTTTCACAAGGACCTGACGCTGCCGTGCCTCCTGCATGGCACAGGGATGTCGTTGCAGAACGCGTAGCGGCCCTGAAAGACGGCACGGAGTCGTTGGTCGACTGGGCAGAGGCCAAGAAACGCCTCGCTGATCGTCTGCGATGAAAATTCGGCTTACCACGGGTGCCGAGCGTGACCTTGCACGTGGGGCGGATTTTTACAACAACATTCGCGATGACCTGGGCGTGTACTTCAACGATTGCCTCGCTTCCGACATTGATTCGTTGGTTCTTTACGCTGGCATCCACGCACAAGTCGATGGCTGGTATTACACATTCTCGACGCGATTTCCGTTTGTGATTTGGTACGGCATTGACGGCGACTTCGTCAACATATTTGCTGTACTCGACTGCCGAGCTGATCCATCTGGCAACGAAGGGATTCTCCGTTCACGTCGATCTGAATACGACGGATAACCATCGGATACACCCGAGTCGGCGAGTCGGGGGTGTTTAAAATGGAAAATCCGCCGCGCCGACCTGCCGGAAGGGCCCAGGAGCCGAAACTCTATCGGCTAAGCGATGCCACGGCCCGGCCGCTACTCACCGTGGCCCTGCGGCCCATGGAAGACAAAAGACGCGATCTATCCGAAATCCGTCTGCTGGCGGAAAATCAAATCCAGTACCGGATTCTCGCCATGGAGGGCGTCAAGGATTTCGCGGCGGATGAACTGTTCCACGATATGACGGAGATCGTGGTGGTCGATCCCGCCGACGAAGCGGAACAGTCGTTCTTGGAGGAGCTCCGGATCGATCCCAGCACCGAGACGGCGCTGAGCGTGTTGTTGGCACCGCCCGGGGAGGCTGGTCGCGATTCACGAGGGCGCCACGAGCAAGGACCAGTGGTTCGCCGAGCTTCGGAGGGGAGGGTCTTGTTGCGGTCCCGGTGGACCTAGTGGACCGCGCGGTCCCGCGCCCCGATAGATTTCACGCAGCCGCTCATCGGTGGTGAACAGCAGTCACCACCGGCAGGGGAAAAGCCATTTCGCCTCTGATCGCGATGAACCGTGTGGCTGGCTACCAAAACGCTGAGCGGCGGTTGGCACGTGACGCGGCTGAGACCGGTTCCACGGGCGAAACCAGCGGCGTACGGTTGGCCGGACACACGGCAATTGCCGGAGGCGACTCCAATGCCCTGGTCGGGGCGGTCCGCCTTTGGACATCGATGACGAAGTTAGGCCGGCCGGAAGAGTCCCGTGGGGCGAGGAAATCAAAGAGATGCTTGCTGAAAATGTAAGCCGTTTATCGACTGTATGTGGAGGTGAGACATGACGGTTAAATCGATTGGTTTCATCGGCGGCGGTCGCGCTACCCAGATTCTCATCGGGGGCTGGGCGAAGAGCGAGAAGCTGCCTTGTGAAATTGTCGTCAGCGATCCTGACGAGTCCGTGCTGGCTCGACTCAAAGAGAATCATTCGGAAGTTCAGATCGTCGCCAACGGCAACGAGAGGGCGGTCAGTCAAGACATCGTCTTTCTGGCGGTCCATCCCCCCGCGATCGCCGATGCCATGGCGAATGTGAAAACTGGGATCAAACCGGATGCTGTTCTCGTGTCACTGGCGCCTAAGCTGACAATCTCCCGACTTTCGGAGATGCTCGACGGATTCGGGCGGGGACAAGCAGACACCCTAAAATGGATGCGTTCACGCGGGCGGATCCGAGGTTGGACCACCTCCCACCAGTCGACTGGTTATTACATCGGGACACACGCGCCCCGCTCGAC
>JBNJEM010000519.1:0-5801 GCA_051745935.1 Planctomycetota bacterium | reverse complement strand
TTGTGGTTGGGCTTGGAGAATCTGACGATAGTATCAGGGCCGTTCAACAGGAGCACGAATTTACTTTTCCAATGGCCTCCGATCCCGATGTTTCGATTTATAATAGATTCGCCTCCCAGGCTATTCCGCGTACCTACCTCATATCGTGTCAAGGAACAATTGTTTACGAATGGACCGGCGCCTACGAGGAGGAGATTCCCAAGCTGAAAAGGCTGTTGAGAAAGGAACTCAAACTCGCGCCGACGAACTAAAGGTGCAGCGGAGCGGGAATATATCGGGGGCTCGCTTCGCTGGTAACATCAACTCTGCGCCCGCTGATCCTAAACGTTCTCCCACTGAGGCCACCGCTCCTCCCCGATTGCCGCCCGGTTCGAACACGGCTATCATTTCGACAATGACCATTGTGGAGCCGTTCCAATGGCAATGCCGTCCTCACCAAACGCTCGCCTTTTCTATCGAGCCGCGAAACAGCGATTCGAGGACGCTGAGTTTCTATTGGATGTGGATCGGACAACCGCAGCGGTCTATTTGGCTGGCTACAGCGTTGAATGTATACTGAAAGCGCTGATTCTGTCTGTCGTCCCACATGCTCAGGAAGCGGAAATATTGGCCTTGTTTCGAGGCGCGCGGGCGCACGATTACGATTGGCTGCTTCGGCTCTACGCCGAGCGCGGTGGTTCACGATTACCGCCCAACTTGGTGCCACACTTTGCTCGCGTCAATACCTGGTCTACCGACATGCGGTACTCACCTGGTACAATGGCATTGCGGGATGCGAAAGCATTCCTGGATTCATCAGTTGAAATCCTCACATGGGCCGATGGACGATTGTCATGATTGATTCGAATAATGGCGAAGACGCGCAAGTCGAACAGATTCGTGATGTACTTTCACGATACGAAAACGATCACCCGAACGCACAAATCGAGGTTCGCCGTCAGAACTCAGTATCCATCCGGATCCGGATTGTTGATCCTGATTTTGCTGGCCTTGATCGGGTGGATCGCGAACCGGCCGTCTGGAATGTTCTGAAGACATTGCCCGAAGAAGTTTTCACCAACATAACGATGCTTCTACTTCTCGCGCCTGACGAGACGCAAGGGTCTTTGGCCAATCAGGAATTCGAAGATCCGATTCCGTCGCGTCTGTGACAAACCGTGGGAGAACAAATCGGTGAACCGGAGTTGGCTCGCCTTTTGGTTTTTCAAACTTGATCCTTTGTTTATGGTGCTTGGTGTTTCCAACGTCAGTTCCGTTGGTCCGCCAACCCGGTTACCTCAATCGTTCTGGACCTTATGAACCCTCACATTCTTTCAATCGCACAATGATCGCCCGGGCGCGGCTGGAGGTGAGCTTATACTTTCCCTTGTTGTTTTTCTTTTCTGGATCGTTCCAATGCCCTTTCCAGTTTCCGAAAGGTGGCTTTCCCGACTCGAAGATGTGTTCCTTGAGCCAACGAACGACCTTTGGCGACGGAGTCGGATTGTCTCTCAGGAAGGCTTCGATGCCATCGAGGAATGGGGTTGGATTCTGCGATTCGAACCACTGTTGCTCTCGCGCCATCTGAACGATGGTTCGAACATCTTCCGGAAGCTGCGCGGTTGCCGCCGACCTGAAGGTAGGGACGCTGGTCAAACAGTTTACGCAGCTCGTCCAGCGCCCCGTCGCCGCGCTCGGCCAGCAGGCAGTAAAAGAGGCTGTCTGGTGGAATTGTCTCCTCGTACCACCGGTTGTTGCTGGTCTTCTTCACGTCGTCGAGGAGATTGCGAGCGTTGACAGCCAAACCGTACCGGGCGAACCACGCCAAGTCGTCGTTGTGCAGGACGACGAGCTGGTCACGCAGTCGCTTCGCCGTGGTGTCCTGATGAGCGATCAGCGCGGTGAGCGTTTCGACCACTCCTGCCGGCAGGTCGCCCCCGTGAGTGAACTGCCGTTCTTCCAGCAAGAGCAGGTTATCACCCTTTCCCAGATTTCCCAGGTAGTAACCCTTCTCCGGACCAGTCGGGCCGATCGGCTGGCCGTTACAGTTGGCCCGTTTCAGATCGCGCTGCAACCGCTCCAGCAGATGCGGACAGGTGATCCACTTGTAATGAGACATCAGCGACCGCACTGGCAGGAGCACGAGCCTGGCGTCGGACACCAGGATGTTCCCGGCGGATTCCTGCCGACCGAAGATGGCTTCCGTTCGATCAGTGGCATCCTTCGCGGGCTTCTCGTCGTCGTCAGCTCCTTCGCCCTTCGCTAAGATGAGCTCCGACTGATACTTGAGATCGCGAAGTGCCCCCTTGAGGCTGCTCCCGACGATGACAGGGTAATCGGTGGCCGCCTCACGGGCGACGGGCAGATCGACGAAGCCGGTGTCCTGTCCGGCTCCGGGATGAATGGAAGTCTCGGCCAGCAGGCCGAGGATCGTGCTGTTCATGGGGGCTCCTTTGTTCTAATGGGGACCAAGCCGTGGTCAAGCAGAACCACTGACGAATGCCAGTCCATTGCCGTATCGCGTCTGAATGCCCTCTCCAAGCTGCAGCGGGCCGGGAATTGTCTTCGTTGCACTGTCGATCCACCATACGGTCCCTGGTGGGACCAACGGGACGAGCGGCAATGGTTCACCTTTCACGGAATCCCAGCCCCCGATCAAATGGGGCCGATCCAGTACGACCGTGGCAACCTGACCGGCCAGTTCGCTTGTCAGCCTGGAAGCATCCTCGCCCGGTCCGGCACCCCACCACGGATCGGAAAATCGGGCGGGCGTCACAGACACGACAGTCATAAAGTCGCCAGTCCGTGCCGCCGAAGGAAACGCCAACGCTTTGTCAATGACCTCGACACCAGCCAGACGTGATTCACCGCCCAGCGGCATCAGCGACGGTACGCTCCAACCGTCGGGAAGTGGGGAGACGGCCAAGACCAAGGCCATTTCTTGCTTCAAGCGGACGTAGCGCGGACTGTACATGGCGTTCTGGCCGGTTGTTCGGTCCGTCGCGGAGAGATTCAGACACCCAGATATTCAAATGACTTTCCTCGTTGCCGGCCGAAAAGACGCACAATAGCCATGGCAATTGCCGATTTGGCGCATGTTGGTATGCCGGTTCGCGAGAACTGAGAGTAGCTTGACCACGGGGAGCGCATCGGGGTTGGAGCTTGGCCGTGGTGCCCTAAGAACGGCGGGCTATCCACTCCTCCTGCAAGATAACTGGGTATGCCAACTGAAAGGGAATCTGTACAGTTTCGGTGGGGTACCAATTCGCCTAGACGCCGGCGAATTGCAACGGCTCATTAACAAACCGATGCCGGGATCAACGGCCGTGCAAACGATTGCGGCTGCTTGCCGTGGGTCCTTTCTGAGCTCTCAGACGTGCGCGGGGTCCATCCGGTTGCAATCCCATTCGGTGCCGGGCTAGACTCGTACCCAAGAATCAACACCACACACTTCATGGAGCGACCGAATAGGGGCAAGCGACTGTGTTTGTCGGATAGTTTTACACCCCGTGACAAAACCTGGTTTACGTTTCCAAGAATCCGTGGACAACAGCAAACCTGCAAGGTTTTGTTATGGGGTGTTAGTTTCAACCAATCGATAGCAAAAAGAGGAGTGTAGCATGAGACGCAGGGACTTCTTGAGTGGTAGTGTGGCAGCGGGTATGGCAGCCACTACAGTGAACATGAGTGACGAGGCCTCAGCGGCATCGAAACCCGGTAATTTCAAGTTGAAGTACGCGCCGAAAATCACGGCATTCAAAAGGCTTGTCGGTTCATCGGACGCAATTGACAACATCAAGTTTTGTGCGGATCAAGGTTTTCGGGCCGTGTTCGACAATGGCGTCGGTAGGCGTCCGGTGGCGGAGCAGGAAGCAATTGCGAAGGAACTCGCGCGCCTGGGCATGGACCTAGGGCCCTTTGTGGCTTCCGGCGTACCAGATTTCAGCAGCACGGATCAGGCGGTTCGGGATGCTATAAAGAAGAGCATGGAGGATTCGATTGAGACCGCGCAGCGCACGGGGGCGAAGTGTGTTTTGCTGGTCCCCGGGGCCATTAACCTGAAAATGGAACCGGCCTATCAAACCGCCAATGTGATCGAGAATTGCCGGTACTGCTGTGAGATTCTGGAGAAGTCCGGGTTGGTGATGGTCCTCGAACCGTTGAATTGGTGGACAAACCATCCCGGCCGTTTCCTCAGGAACATCCCCCAGGCCTATCTCATTTGCGAAGGCGTAAACCACCCGTGCTGCAAAATTGTCAATGATTTGTATCACCAACAGATCAGCGAAGGCAATTTGATTCCCAATATCGACAAGGCCTGGAAGCACATTGCTGCTTTCCACGTAGGCGACAACCCGGGGCGGAAAGAGCCTGGCACGGGGGAGATAAATTACAAGAACGTATTCAAGCACATCCACGCAAAAGGGTTTGACGGGGTGCTGTGCATGGAGCATGGGCAGAGCATCGCCGGGCCGGAAGGCGAGCAGGCCGTTATCGATGCCTACCGCGCGGCCGACAGCTTTGAGTGATCTGAACGGCGCATTCTTTGTCACGTTACCCTTTTAGAAAATCTAGAGAATAGAAAATCAGACCCCCAACTTCTTGCCCGCCCTCGAGCAAGTTTGCCTCCAATTCTCTCCGCGTTGCCGCGGCCTCCTCTTCCGACGAAGAGGGGGCCGGACGTGTCAGAGACTCCGGTTCTTCGAATGGGGGACGCCCCCCTTCGACGCCCTGTCCGGTAACGCCGTGAACGATTTCGAATTGGCCCCAAAACAGGGGCGCTACAGCACCTTGCTGATTGTGCTAGCACCGTTGTAAGTTTGCCACTGGAAAAGTAAAAGCAGACACGCTAAAACCATCCTTGGCGGGACAGAGTATTCAACGGGTTGAAAGGCGAGCAGAGATTGAAATGGGGGTCGGTTACAGAAGACGACGGATTAGCTTGCCGGGGAGTCCTTGTGTAACTCACCCTGTTGCTGGCCTCCGCCGTCGCGGCCAACAGATGGCGGCCACGGCCTCCAGAGAATCAGTGCTGCTTGTCCGATGTCGTCGGAGCAAGAGCGCGAACAGCCACGGGACACGGCAGCCAGTTGACAAACTGACGACGGTTGGGGTATAGTTGTGGTCGCGTGCGAAACGCGGGCAGATCTCATGAACCCGGGGAGGTGAACGGACGCCTGGCCAAAACCGCCCGGCGGGCGGTAAGCCGGTCCGATCACGGCCCCGCAGCCAAAGGAGACTGCCATGGTTTCTTGTGCACGTCGCAGACTGTTGGGGGAGGACGGAGCTCGGACAGGGACCTTTCACTGTACCACGCGCTGCGTTCGCCGCGCGTTTCTCTGCGGCCGGGATCCGCTAACCGGCCAGGATTATTCCTATCGACGCGACTGGATCGTGCTGCGCGAAGAACAGCTGGCGGGGCTGTTCACGATCGATATCGAGTTTCGCAGCGAGATGAAAAACCACTTGCACGTGGTGCTTCGCCCCTGTCCTCGGGCGGCCAAGCGATTGTCCGCGACGGAGGTGGCTCGGCGATGGCTGACCATCACGAAGCTGGCCAAGTGCATGACCGACGAGCTGCCGGTGCCCGATGAAGCGCGGGTCCAGGCATTGGCCAAGGACAAGAGGCGAATCAAAAAGCTGCGGAAGCAGCTCAGCAGTATCTCGTGGTTCATGGCGATATTGTCGGAGAATATTGCCCGTCGCGCGAATCGCGAGGATGGTTGCCGCGGCCGCTTTTGGGAGACTCGATTCCGTTGCCGTGAGTGCGCCGATCCCAGCGCGATTCTGCTGTGCGGGATCTATGTCGATCTGAATCCGAT
>JBNJEM010000518.1:0-5806 GCA_051745935.1 Planctomycetota bacterium | reverse complement strand
CAGTGACGGCCTCCGAATGGCCCGCTACGTCACGGAGCTGGAAATCCCTGTCAGCCTTCCCTGCTCGAATTTCGCGATCTTCGCTGGCGTAAGGTACGCTTTTTTTTAGCATCGGATCTTGGCTCTTTGGCGTGAAACGGGCTTCAAATGTGAAACACGCCTGTGAAATCCACCAATCATGTACAGCGTTACGTTCGCACTAACCGTTATCCTTGTCATCGCCGCGACCCATCTGTTCTTGGGGTTCGCGACGGCCATTCTGACGGGCCACGGCCCCAAACGACTCTCGGATATCAAACTCGTCGTTGCACCGCTGCACGTCTCATTGCCCCGCTGGCCGTGGGCTTGCCCCTCAAAGCCTACCCTCGTCAATCAGCAAAGCGATGAACCTGGCGGCCAGGAAACGGCCAACGAGTCCACGGCGGACGAGATCCAGTCCACCCGGGAAGCCGACAAGCCAGGCGTGGCCAAGACGCCCGGCAAAATCGTGCTCGCTTCGCAAACTCGACGAGCCAATCAGACGGACGGGCCGGCCGAAAAGGTCCTTGAAGATGAGCTTGAAACGTGGCGCCGGGGGGTGCTGCGTGACGAAACGCCAAGCATCTGCGGAGTGCGTTTCGAACTACAGGAGGGCGAATTGGAGCCTGAAACCTACAGGCTGCTCTCGCAGGCTGTCCATAAACGCATCCGCCGGCAAGTGCGGCGGGACCGGCGCGTGCTCGGAATCCACGATAACCAGTTCGCCTGGTTCTCGGCCGACCTCCCCCCCGACGACGCGTTGATGCCCGCGGAACGTGTCCGTCAATCATTGACGAACACCCGATTTCATCACCAGGGCACCCCTGTCAATATCACGCTGGTCTCGGCAGTCGTGGCCGGCCTGCCGGACGATACCGCCGAGAGACTACTGCGGCGATTGCACGCCTCACTTCAATACGCGGTGGAACAGGGTATGGATGCCACCTGCTTCGATACCGGTGACGGTCCCCGCGAAATCACCTCACAGCCAGTCGAGGTCCAGGAAACAGAATGTGAACTGTAGGATTTCCCACCGTCCATGAGGGCCTATTCTTGCCTCTCGGACCCCCACGTTGCTCCGGAGCACGGAACGAGTCGTGAAATCTGAAGCCGGGGCCATCCACTCGCGGGTACCGTGCCAGAAAGCGATCAGAGTACTTCTTTCTTTTCGGGGTCAACAGCAGCCAGCACGGACCGGGGGAAGGCGGACCCGCTTCTGATCGCCCCCCGGGGCCCATGTCGCCGCTCGCGCGGTTACCGGGTTGGCTTTTCGCGACACGGGGCACAAACCGAGGTGTGTTTTGGCCACGTTGCTCGATCAGCAACCACCACGAGGCTGGAGCATCCAAAGATTGGTTAGTTCTTTTTGAATGGGACGTTACGTCGATTGAGCTGTCAGGATAAGCCAGCCGGTCGGAAAACTGGCATCCGTTTTGCCCTCCTCCGTTGCATGAGACGGTTGGCTACAGGGCTCGTGACCGGAAACGCCACCAAGGGCGTCGTGACGCATGTGCGAGATGGATGCTGGGAACGACGACCTTGATGACGGACAGCCCATTGCGTGACGCTGGCCCAAAAAGCCGTGTCGGCAAGTTAGCCTGCTGGTCAGGCATGCATGGCACCGGTGGTAGCAGCGAACGATCCCCGTAAGTCCGGGCATTTCCCCGCTTTCCAGCAGCCGCCCCCCTACGGGCCATCGGCGCCGTGAGTGGCCTTGCGAATTCGCCGGTCTGGGAGCCTTGGTCCCCTCGGGCTCCCAGACCGCGTGACTCGCGCCAGTATCCTTGAAGACATCATCCTTGAAGACATCAAATCTGGAAGACATCAACCGCCGCTCACGAAACCTCAATGACGCAGCGTGATTTCGCAACGCGCGTTCACGGGGATGAATGACGAAGCACGAATGACCAATAACCACTGAGTAAAGCGATTTCAGTTGGGGACTTCGATATCCGGATTCCGACTGGCCGGGGGTTGCACAATCGCGACCGCTGAGTTCGTTCCGGCTTCCAGAACGCCTTGGACGCCGAGTACCACCTTTTACGACGGTTTAGTCCGTCTATTGTTCGATGAAGGGATGATCAATGCATGTGCGGGACCTTGTGGAATTAGGAGCCTCGGTGGCCGTACACGGGGCCAGTTTCGTCCACCACTCGGAGCGGCTAACCGAGCGCCACCTGCAGCAGTATTGGCTTGCTTCCCGCTGTCGCCAAGACTGCTGGTTCCGGACATTGAAGGCTCATGAACCAGGGCGCTCGTGCCAAGAGCTCCGAGACGGGCCCCGCGTGCGAGCCGTTATCGAAGAAGTATTGGCCAGTGAACTTCTGACTCGGACCTGGGCCGCGGTGGGGTGTTCGTTCGACCATCGTCACGCAACGAGTCATTTCGCGCCCGTCGTCCGGAGTGTGCTGATCAGCCACATGGAAGCTCGGAACCGCGTTCTTCGTGCCATGATGCGAGGCGAACAGATGGGGATTCCAAGGTGCGGGGAACTGAACCGGCTGAGACAGAAGACCGAACGCTGGACCGATAAAATGCTCGGCTATTTGGCTCGTCATTTCGACGTCGCTGAATTTGCGTTTGATCCCGATCGGGCATGCGACTTCGCCGACGATTGGAATGCCGATCCATACGGTGTTCCGGCGACCGATTCCGCATGGGCATTAACCTTCGCCTCGCTCCGAAACACCTACCAACAGGCTCTGAGCCTCACCAGCCCTCACCCGGCTCTGAACGAACGCATCGGCGGCAGTATTCTTGCCTGTTTCAGCAGCGACCTCTTCAGTTCCGCCGACACGTTGAAGTCCCATTGGATGATCCGCCTCAACACGATCACCGAGGATGCGGAAAAGCTGGTTGAAGAGTTATCTTGGAGAGCCCCGGACGCCGGTTGCGGCGTGTCGCTCCGCTGACGATATCCGCGGCCGAGGACATCGTTAAGACATCGTGGTTTCCCCTATCGTTGTCCGCTCCGTTCGTCTTCTCGCACCGCTTCATCGATCATCACGGGGACGGGAGGGTTGCCGACGACGGGGGGCATTGAACTCGGCAGCAACACGGCGTCGTTGGCGTCGAGGCCGTATTCAGGGTTTCCACGGCGATTGCGTATCGGATCATCGCCCACCAACTCCGTCAACTGGGTAATAAATCGGATATGCCCATCTTCGAAGAAAATGTTTTGGCCTCGCCCACAGTGGTTGGCGCTTTGGCGACCTTCGAGATGGAAGCTCGGAGCATCCCCGAGGATCGGAAAATGCGGCCGGCCCCGATTGCGTATCGCTCGGTAACGTCCCCGCTGGTCTAGATAACCGACGATGTAGGCATAGCTGCCACCCGCCTCTTGCCGCAGTTGATCCAGCTCAGCGCCCGTGGCACTGTCGATTTCTTGGAAAGTGGGGACCGACCAAGACGACCACTCCTGGCGCCGGCCCGCCCCTGGACAGATGAGCGAGTTGGTCTGGGGCGTTATCAACTGACGATGCAGCAGAGTGGAGGCATAAATACCACTAAACGCTCGCTTGCCGCTTAAGGGAACGAGGATATACGCTCCGCCATGGCGCAAGCTATCGTCGATTACCAGATTGCCAATGGTCCGCAGATTGTTCTGGCAGGCGTTTTTTCGGGCCTGATATCGGCTGTTGGCCAAGGCGGGCAGGAGCAACGTCGCGGCGGTCAATCCGACCAACGCCAACACGATTCCATGTGAAAGCCCGGCGAGACGCGCTTGAAATGTCGAACCGGCGAGCGTTTCGGCATCGGAGCCGACCGCGGAGGAGCAAACCGCGCCACCGCGCGATGGGCGGCACCTCTCCTCGTGCCGTTCAATCCCGTGCAGCGTACGCTCGGCCAGTCCGGCTGGGGGAGGCTGTTTCTCTCCCAGCCACTCGAGCGGTTTCAAGCTGCCACGTAAATGCTCAAGTTCATCTCGGAGCTGGGGATCGACGGCCAACGCCTCTTCGATCCGACGCTGCTCATCCTCGGTCAGCGCGCCCAACAAATAGCCTAAAAGATCTTCTTGCATGGGACCGGTAATCACTTGGGATGGACATGTGCTTCGACATGCGCGTCGGCCCAAAACTCGCTCAATTTCGCCACGGCCGCGTGCAGCCGACTCTTGACCGTGCCGACCGGAATCGACAGAATCTCAGCCGCCTCGCGGTATTTCATTCCTTCATAGTACACCAGATGCACCACACTCCGCATCTGCTCGGACAGCTCGCTCAGCGCTTCGCGTACCCACTCGTCCCGCTCGAATTGAGACACATGATCCATGGGATCTCCGGCTGCGCTGACCAGCAGGTCGACCAGTTTACCGACCTCGTTGCCATCAGAGCCTTGTCCAAAGCGATCCAAGCTTACCATCCGATGCCGCTTGTTGCGGCGTTGAGCATCGATGGCTTGGTTCGTCGCAATGGTATAAAGCCAAGGCCGAAAGCGACGTCCTTCCTCAAACTGATTACACTTCAGGTGAACTTGCAAAAACGTCGCCTGGAACGCATCCTCGGCCATGGCGGCATCACCGAGATAACGTCGCAAGTAGTTAAACAAATCCCACTCATATCGTTCCACCAGTGCGGCGAACAACTCGCGGCCCCCGTGCTGACGATACTGAAGCAACAGCTGCTCGTCGCTCACCCGGTGGTCCTCAAACTCTACACACTTCGTATCAGTCTGGCTGCTTTCCGTCATGTATACGCATTTCAGAAGAGAAGGTTCAGGATGGTTTTGACATGAACTGATGTTCACCAGTTGAGCCACGCGATGACAGATGGTTATCATAATAACATGAAAATCCGATTTTAGCGAAGGATACGCGGCGATTTCTTCCCCCGAATTCCACGTGGACTCCCCGCCGACGCCGCTCAGCATCGCTGCTTGCCCCCTGACGAGGAGGTGGATCCGGCGCGCTGAGCGGACGCCGATCGTCCACGCCAGCTCGCGAGCGGGGGGCCTAATTCCAGGGTTGGCCATCCGTGCACGCCTGCGGCGTAGGCCGAGTCGCGCCGCTAGAGCCAGTGGCCCGCCGGGTTTTGTAGCTCCACACAAAGCGTGGTCCCGCCTCCCAACGGCTCCTGGGCCCACAGGAAACCAGTGTAGTTTTGTCATGGCTTCCCAGCCGAAATATACTTCAGGCGGTCGGATTTGTCCGGATGGAAAGCGGCCCGACGCAAGCCGCCCTGCCGTTGGTCGGACTCCCGGCCGACAAAGTCATCCGCGACCGGTATCTTTCAGGCGGTTGGATTCCTCCGGTTGGAAAGCTACCCGGCGCAAGCCGCCCTCCCGTTGGTCGGACTCGCGGCCGACAAAGTCACCCGCGACCGGCATCTTTCAGGCGGTTGGATTTTTCCGGGTTTGAGACCCACCCGGCGCAAGCCGTCCTCCCGTTGGTCGGACTCGCGGCCGACAAAGTCACCGGCGACCGGTATAAAACGCGAAGGTTTACACGGGACGTACCATTTCTAACGGGAACCGCGAAGGTGCAAACCTTGTGCCAAGAGGGGCCAGCGTGTTGAGGACGCGTCTCCACCGAGCAGCGTAGGGGACGTTAACGCCCTTTTCAGCTTGATGTTAGATTATACCGCCGATTTGCCACCGACCGGGCGCTCGCTCTAGGCGACATATTCAATTCTCGTGCAATATTTGCACGAAGAAGCCATGGCACCACCACTCCGGTTTCTTCTCACCCAAAGACTGGGGTGAGGAAAAACTCCAAGTCGTTGCCATCCATATTGTTGCGCCGTTCGTTTCGCCGGTATTGAGACGAAAGGACCTCTAAGAGACCTAAAAA
>JBNJEM010000517.1:0-5855 GCA_051745935.1 Planctomycetota bacterium | reverse complement strand
GTATGGCTTGAGCTGCCGTCCATTGACCGTTGATTAGACTTTTTGTTGGGACATGGGCTGTCCGGTTTGCTCAGGTAGCGGCGAGAGATGCTCCCGCGTTGCACCGGTTGCCGCGTCGCACCGGCAAAAATATCAGCGGCCGATCGGTGATGGGACTCGGGTCTGGAGGGGTCATGCTGACAGCGGATATCTGCACCGACTGCTGCGAAATCAAACAATGCCCCGGTGCTGAACCGAAAATGCCTCCAAGGCCGGGTAACCGACAAGGCTCCTTTGTTCCCCTGCAGGGCCGTCGCGGCACCTTTCGGACCATACAGTCACCTTAGAACCCATAACAGAACCGTGCGGGTTTGGTGTTATCCAGGGATTTTGGGAAGCGGAAGCCAGGTTTTGTTACGGGCTGTTAAATATCCCCAACTGCTTTATTGGCACCGTTGAGTTTGGTAAGGTCAGGAGACGATAAGTACGGTATGCGCCACACCCACCATCAAGGGCGTTCCGCGCCCAGAGGGAGGACTAACGGCGAATCAAACACCCGATTCGCCATTTCAGTGCATGCGGGAACATGCGCCGGAATCGGAAAAAGAGTTAGAACCCATAACAAAACCGTGCGGGCCTGGTGTTATCCAGGGATTTCTGGAAGCGGGAGCCAAGTTCTGTTACGGGCTGTAAAGAACTCTGGCACGTAGCTTTCTCGGCAACGCCTAATTCGACAGCGCCACTTTGGTTCGACCGATGAACGCAAAGCGTTGCGATAAAAGGTTTTAGCCCCACCGGCCCTGTGCCGGTGGGGAAGTAATCGAAGTGGCGCTGTGCAACTGGGAGATGTTCTAAGTGAGCCATTTTCAAAATCGCCACGTGTGACCGAGCAATCCACTTTTGATTCTAACGCCCGCCGCACTGCGGGTTCAGTGGCAGGAAGAAATGTGGGATAAGTTTTCGTTGACCTTCGACATGATTGACCGTGACGCCACGGTGAAACTAAAACGGACGCTCGGGATTGACGCCAATCCCTGGCGGTCGTGCTCTCGCATTATCGCCTCGTACTACTACTTGCGCCAACAGGACATTCTCGAGCAGTTTCGCAGCGCTTGCAGAACAGCGGAAGGTTCGCCGCACCTTCCGTGGGATTTATTGATTGTCGATGAGGTCCACAATCTGATGCCGTCCCCGTTTGGCGAGGATAGCCAGCTCTGCCAGACGTTGCGGATGATCGCACCCTACTTCGAGCATCGATTGTTCCTGACCGCGACCCCCCACAACGGCCACACTCGCTCATTCTCCGGGCTGCTCGACCCACTTCGCTTCAGCATGACTGATGAACTCAAAAATGCCGAAAGAGCACGCGTTCATTCAATGGTAGCGAAAAACGTGACACTCCCCGGGTCAAGCCCGGGGCATCCGCTCCGAGCTATCGGCACGGCCAACACGACCGAATGCCGACACGGCCAGCAATGCCACGGGCTCGCCCCGTGGTCCGTTACGTTCCACGCTACCGACGGCTAGGAGTAGTGTGTCTGACCAGTTTGTAGCGGGGAACGTGAACCACCACGGGACAAGCCCGTGGCATCCCTGCGGGGCATCCCTGCGGGCCTTGCGTGTCCAGGCCGTGTAGCGGCACCCGTGAACGGCTACGATAAATCTTTTCATCACCTACCAATCGATTCACAACGTTTCCGATGGATTAGCCATGCAAGGGATAATGTAACCACCGTTGCTAACAAGGCAAGAAATGTTCGGCTGCCACCACTCATTATCGTCAAGGATCAGCAGTCCACAGCTTGACAACACCTTTTCGGGTAATTGTCGCGAACGCCCCTTCGTCTGGCAGGACCTTGATGTCGCGAATTTTTCCGCCGGTCCTCAATGCACCAACCAGCTCTCCGTACTTCAAATCCCAGAACCGTAGTAGCTTGTTGTCACTGCCAGTGATCAAACGATCGCCGGCAAATGCAAGTTGCGTTGACTTTCCTGAATGACAACGTAGCGGGGAACACTCCAAACGCGACCAAGAGTCCGTTTCGAGTATCTCCATCAGGCCCGCGCTGAAGTTGAAAGTAAACGCAATGAGACAGCCGTCACGCGAAAAACCAATGTCGCGAACGCATTCGGGCGCGGAGCGGGGCAGGGAACGATCCACTGGTTTTCCGGTTGCGGGATCAATGACGGTGATTGACCCCGGTCCACTGTATGAGGACTCGCCTCCCCCAATTGCCAAGCGTCCATCGGGTGCAAACCTGAGCGCCGTAACCAACTCGGGAGCGGTCACTGACGTGCGCTGACCATGGATGTCTTTCCACAAAACCACGCGTCCTTTTTTGCCGCCCGCTGCGAGCATCCCCTCGGAGGAAAACGCGAGAGTAGTGACTTCTGTCGAAAAGACACGTTCCTCTGGACGTACTAGCTCGCCCGAATTCACGTTCCAAACCCGGACCATGCCAGTCGAGTCGCCACACGCTACGTAGCGTCCGTCAGGCGAGAATGCCGCGCACCAGATATCGCCGGTTGAATGTGGAACGAGCAATGATTCACTTCCAGTATTAAGATTAACCAGCCGCAATGATTCGCCACGCGTCCTATCGCCACCCTGGGATATCGCTGCGAGCCGATCGGATGTGACATCAAATGCCGGATGAACATACGAGTCCGAGCCGATCACGTGTGCGTGTTTCCAATGCCGCGCTGGCCAGAAACGTACCGTTCCACCGCGACAACCGGCCGCGAGATGGTCGCCTTCCGCCGAAAATGCTACGGCGGTAACTGTACTGGGGTTCATTAAATTGGCAACTTGATTGTGCAAATTGTTGAGCGACCACATCTTGACCGTTTGATCCGAGCATCCCATTGCCACATAGCTATCGTGTGAAATTGCGATGTCGTATGTCTCTGTGTCGAGATGCCAATCCAGTCGCTCAAGACGCCTGTTTTCCACTCGCCACATTCGAGCACCATAGTGGCCGCCGCCAATGATCACGCTTTCATCTGGTGCGAACTTGAAAAGTCCTTGGTATGAACCAATCCCCAAATCATGAGTTTCGCAATCGAGAAGCTCTTTCGTGTCCATATCAATCAATTCAATTTCTTCTTTTGTCTCATATCTCCGCGCGATGACCATCAGACGTTTTGACGGGGCAACGGCGCAATGGACACAGGAGGAACCAGGAACTGAGTCAATGAGCTTTCCGCCCGGAAATGTGCGAATCTCGATGTCCTCATCGGCCGACATGATAACAACCGATTGCTCGTCCGCACTCAGCGCGATTTGCATATCAGAACCCCGCGTGTCACCAAGCTCAAGGAGCCAGTCGGCCTTAAGTGGATCAAGCGAGGGGTATCCCCAGACTCTCGTGTTATTCGCTTGCGCTCCGTCCAGTCGACAGGGATTAGCGACGATATAATTTTGCAATGGTGTGAAAGTGGCAATAAAACCATTCAAATTAGATGGGAGTGGTATTGGACTCGTTTCATTCACGTCAACGATGTAGTTGGAGCCATCCTCGCAGCTGATGATAAACTTGCGGTGTCCCCCGTGCGTCAATGCTTCTACTGTGTTGGAAACCGTTATTTGGTTAGGTCCCTTCATCTCTTGGTCACGTGCCAGTAAGAAGCTCCACTCGATACCACGGTCAATTTTCGGGGAAAGATCCTTAATCTCTTCCGTCCAGCGTTCAAACGAATTGTGATCACCGTCATTGAAAGCCATGTACGCGAGATTTATACGAGACCAATAAAGCTGTCTCTCTTGTCTAGCCGTAATGACTTTTTCGTGTATCAGTGCTACGGCCACTCCAACTAGTCCAATAACGACGACAAGGAACAAGCCACCCGCAAGGCTAGCCACGGCGGCGTTCCGTCGGCACCAGCGCCATCCGCTCTCAAGCCGACCAACTGGCCTGGCCTCAAGCGGTTCGCCATTCAGATGTCGACGCAGATCCCGTGCCATGGCATTCGCCGTTTGGTATCGCTTGTCAGGGTTCTTCTCAAGACACTTCAAACAGATCGTGTTCAAGTCAACAGGTATCTGATTGTTAAGCTTTCTAGGACCAGGTGGTTCTTCATTCATAACCTGATGAATCAGCACCCGGACATTGCCCCGAAACGGGAGATCGCCAGTTAGCAACTCAAACAGAATAACGCCCAATGAGTAGACGTCACTGCGTTCGTCTGCATCGTGAGCCGCCCCCTTCGCCTGCTCCGGTGACATGTACGCGGGAGTCCCGAGCAGTTTCCCTTCCACGGTCATCGTGACTTCGCCAGCTTCGCGCTTGGCCAAGCCGAAATCCATGATGTGGGGCTCGCCGTCCTCGTCGAGCATAATGTTGCTAGACTTCAGATCTCGATGGATGACGCCATGCTCATGCGCATGTTGTACCGCATCTCCTATCTTGGCACACAATTCGGCTGCTTCTTTCGCCGTGGGGCGTTTCACCGATAACCAATCCGCCAACGTAATCCCCTGCACGTAGGCGCTGACAATGAACAACTGATCGTTTTCCTTGCCCACTTCGTGGACCGCGACAATGCTCGGATGATCTAATTGGGCAGCCGAGCGGGCCTCTCGGAGAAAAGCTTCAGTCTCTTCGACGGTCAACTGGTCTTTGCGTGGGATTTTTACAGCCACGGTGCGGTCAAGCTCGCTGTCACGAGCCGTCCACACCTCGCCAAATGCCCCGATGCCAATCCGTTCGACAAGCTCAAATCGACCCAACGTGACCTTGCCCACTGCCTGTCGACTGATTGTCTGATCAGGAAGGAGATTGAAGGAACTGCCGCAGGATGGGCAAATCAAATCTTGTAGCTCAGCGTCCACGACGACCTCGATCGCGTTTTGGCAATGTGGACAACGGATATGCATGTCACGTCTCCGGTACAGCGTTTTGCGCACCATTCTGCCATACAACGCCATAATTGCAAGAAACCGATTGGTACGGCTCGGCTACCTCACATGGCGAATGACGTCGAAGGACGCGTGCGTACTTGCCACGATAGCGGCGATACTGAGAGGTGCGGTCTGGCATGGCGACTTCTCCCGGTGTGAATTCACACCTTTCGGGCTTTTCGGGAGTCGCTCCGCCAAACCGTTGGCGGGATGCAAAGTATGCTGTTGACACGAGTTAGAAGAAGTGGAGCGGAGGAGGATCGAACTCCCGACCTCGGCATTGCGAAAACAACCGCCGCTCAGCCAAAAAACACTGAAAAACAAGGCTCAAATCGCTCTAACGCCCCATTCTAGCACTATGACACGGTATGTCAACTAATGCCGGGAATTGTAGGGTATTCTGGTATCCGGGAATTCTAATGCGGGTACGACCCCCCTGGTGGTAAACGCGCCGCGGCGAATGGTTTCGTGCTGACATATGTGTGTCCGTAGCTTGCCTGGTCCGAGCTCCGCAAGGCTCCCCCGCGATCGCGTGCGTTGGGTGGACGACGTCGGTGCGGGGGCCAGGTGACGGGCCCTGCGAGAGGTGCTGTTGGCCTCATCACTGGATGGCCATGAGCCGCTGCCATTTCTTGTAGAGGATATTCTGATCATCTTTGACGACGATCGCGGTGAGCGGGTGTTGAGCGCCACGCGATGTGCGGATGCGCTGGAGTGTCTACCCTCCACTCCCATGTAGAAGGCAATAGACTGCCCATCGCCAGCATGGAAGGTTCGGGCCCCGTGGCCACACTCCACGGAACCCGACGTTAACGTAGCCGGTTGGGTGTCCACCCCATTTGCGGTGGGACGACGCTTCCAACACCCCGCTTGGCGGTACGGGGACGGGGCTTCTACACGTCCTGTTCCGCGGGTAGGTTGGAGGCTGGGATGGGTTATACTGCGAACCGGCGCGTCGATGGCGTTGGTGAATCGA
>JBNJEM010000516.1:0-5858 GCA_051745935.1 Planctomycetota bacterium | reverse complement strand
AGGGCGCCTGGTTTGGGGTTCAGCTTGCGCAGCCGTTGCCAGGCTTGCTGGATCCGTTCGATCGAATAACCGGTTTTGCGTTGGATTTGCGGCAACCGATTATCGCGAAGATCCTCCAGATGGCCCGCGATCAGGGTCTTGAGTTCTTCGTAGTAGGGCATGTCGGGCGTCAGCTGCAACAGCAGGCACTCACGCAAATCACGAGCGGCCACGCCCGGGGGGTCAAGACTCTGGACGATTTCCAAAGCGTGCCGGGCCAATTCAAGTTGGTCGGGGCCGGCGTCCGCGGGAAGTAAGTCTTCCAGACTCATCTTCATATATCCGCCGTCACTTGCATCGAGCGTGGAGACGATCCGGCCCGCCATGTCCATCGTTTCGGGATCAAGATCCAATTCGCCCAACTGGTGCGTCAAATAGTCGTTCAAGGATTCGGGCCGCGAGGCAACGTTCGCCATCGCGTCGTGCTTGCGATCCGCCTCTTCCTGCACCCGCGTCAAACTGCGGCGCGGCCCATCGTCGAAGTGATCGGGCACGTCCTTGTCCAAGTTCAGCAAACGCTCAAAGTCGTCCGCGTTTTGCTCCGACTCATCAACCACCAGTTCCCGCTCGTTTTCCGTTGGAGCGTCCGGATTGTCATTGTCCTGTTCCACCGGCTCTTCCGGCAGTGCCGGATCCGCTTCCTGGACCTCCAGCAGCGGATTGTCGTTCATCTCCTGGTCGATACGCTCCTGAAGCGCCATGATCGGCAGCTGCAGAATCTCCATCGACTGGATCATGCGAGGAGCCAGCTTTTGAACCTGGACCTGTCGAGTATCGAGTCCTAACGATAATCTCATTACAAATTCAGCTTTCCATTCATGAGCGGGCGGCAGCCCAGCCACGCCCGCCGCGGCCCCAGTCTGCTCTCTATCGTAACCGCGCCAGCGGGAGACGACCCTCGAGCAAGCTTAATGTACCATGCCCGAAGCATTTGCACCACGCACGTACGATGTCCCTCCGTGCCATTTCCGAAACAATGACGCTCGGACCACTCTCATGAACTGAATCCGACCCCCCACCAGCCCAAGGGCGTCAGCCTAAAACGGCTGACTTCCCTGACTGCCGAGCGGCTAACCCGTTACCACAATTCTACTATATGGAACGTCCGCCAAAAGGCCAGCTTCGAGACGCTAGAATTTCTGGCGTCCCTTGAACGCGTCAGCCAGGATCTCCTTATTGGTATATTCGAGGATACTGCCCGTGGTAATGCCCCGAGCCAACCGCGTGATTTGAACCGGGTATTCCGCCAGCAAATTCGAAATATGCAACGCCGTCCCGTCCCCTTCCACGGTTGGGTTGGTCGCCATGATGATTTCCTGGAAGTTTCCTCCCCGAACCCGTTCCACCAACTTGTCCAGTGTCAACCGATCCGGGCCCACGCCCTCCAACGGAGCGATCCGCCCCAGCAACACGTGGTAGAGCCCTTGGAAGGTGCCCGCGGCTTCCAACGAAATCAGGTCTCGCGGCTGTTCGACCACGCACAACCGGGTTTGATCTCGCTTTGGGTCCTGACAGATGGAACATAGCTCACCTTCCGCCAAATTGAAGCAGACACTGCAATACCGTACGTTTTCTCGCACGTGGCGAATGGCATCCGCCAACTCAAACGCTTCCGATCGGTTCACGCGAAGCAGATGGTATGCCAGCCGCTCAGCCGACTTCTTACCAATACCCGGCAGCTTCGCCAGCTGATCGATCAGATTGGTCACCGACTCCGCGAGTTGCGCCATGATTCCCCTGTGCCCAGTATATGTAGGACGGGTCTCCAGGCCCGTCTTTTCAAGTACGAAATCGTACTTGATCTGGTGTCCGCAGATCTCACGAAATGTGAGATCTTCAAACAACCGCAAAAAGACATTTATGCGCTGTAACAGACGGGCCTGGAGACCCGTCCTACGCCGTCTTTATGCAACAATAGAGTAAACTATACCGGTCGCGGATGGCTTTCTCCGCCGCGAGTCCGACCAACGGGAGGACGGCTTGCGTCGGGCAACGTTCCACCCGGAAAAACCCAACCGCCTGAAATATATCCCGTTTTGTTCCGCTCGCGGCACGGCTGAAAACGAGTCGCCCACCGGCTGGAACCGATTGGTCGGGGCTTCTCCTGGGCCTACTCAGCGCCCTCTCGAGCTTTGACCTGCTGGCAGGGGCGTTTGTGGAGCCGTGACGCGGGCCGCGGATTGTGTCACGGTTGCCCAGCCGCGGTATGACATGGAACTCAGCCGTGACGGGGCGGCACGCGAACCGGGGAAGCGGCATGGAAGCGAAGCATGACTCGCACCGCCCAGGACGACCTCCGTCGCCGCTTTCCAGACTATTGCTGGTTGTTGGAAAGCTGCTGGATCGCTTCCTGGAGTCCGGGCACATTCAGGCCCTCGGTCAGTGACTGCATGGATTCCTGATGCAGTTGCTTGGCTTTGCTCTGCGCCTGGTTAATGGCGGCGGGCAGGAGATCCTCCAGCATTTCAGCATCCCTGGACTCCAACAAGGTTGGGTCGATTTTCGTTCGCAGGACCTCGCCCAGCCCGTTCGCTTCAATCTCCACCATGCCTCCGCCGGCCATGCCGGTCACCCGAGCGGCTTTCAGCTGATCGTTCACCTGCTGCATCTTACCGCCCATTTCCTGAGCGGTTTTCATGAGGGACGCGATATTACCAATGCCTTTCAACATAAACTGGCTTATCCTCTTCCCGGGATGCTCCCTTGGTTTCATGGTCCCCTCGACCGGGAATTCCGGGGGACGTGGACCTTGACCACTTCCGCGTCGAACAACTCGACCGCCTGGCGAACAAACGGATCGTTTTCTTTCTCCCGGGTGACCTGAAGGATCGACGGGGTCGGCGCCCGCGTCTGCTCTGATTCGGGATCCGGGACAACCGCCATGTCAATCCTCACCCGCCGGCCGACGATCTGGGCCAGGGTCCGTTCCAGCTGAGCTTTGCGTTCCGCTTGTTCGCACGACTCTTTTTGAAGAGTATACCGTTCGCGAAAGTGGACGACCAGTGAGTCCGGCGTGGTTGTGGCCACATGATCGTAATAGGACGCAAAATCCGCTGTCATATCCCCAAGTTGTTCAAGGACTTGTCGCCAGATACCGTCCGCCGTTTCAGCGGTCAGTTGCCGGGCAGCGACCGGAGAAGCCGGCTCGTCTCGTGGCTGACTCACCGCTTCAGGCTTTTTTTTTTCCGCGGCTCCCGGCCGCGACGCCGCCGGTGCCGACCGGGATTCCGACTGGGATGTGGCCGGCGTCCGAGAGCTCCCAGAGCCCGCGTCGGTGGCCCCCCGGCTACTGCCCTGCGACGAAGAGACCGAACCGTTTTCAAGCTGGGCAATCAGTGACGACAGTTGCTCCAGGTCCTCAAGATGGCAAATCCGGACAATGGCAATCTCCAACAGAACTCGCGGTTGGACACTCTGCCGCATGCGTGAAACCATGTGGTCCAAGATTTCGAAAGCCGCCAAAGCCGTCTTCAGGCCGAACTGATTTCCCGTGGCCAGCAGCGTGTCGTGCTCGGTGGCGTCCGAATGGCGCATGAGCTCGGGACCGCACCCCACTTGGCAGGCCATCATGTCTCGAACATGCCCCAGCAATTGTTCGGCGAACTGGCCGCAATCCACCCCCGCGGCCACGGCTTCGTCCAGCGCCGCCAAAGCGCTGGCCGCATCCCGATTGGCCAGCAGATTCACGAAGGACGTCAGTTGTTTGGAGCCGGCCGTCCCCAACATCTGATGGACGTCGTCAACGCTGATCGCGCCACTGCAGTAGGCCAATAATTGCTCCAGCAGCGACTGGCTGTCCCGCATGGAGCCCTCAGCGCGACGGGCCAGCAATCGGAGGGCCTCCGGATCCGCCTGCCGCTGTTCGCTGGCAACAATCTGCTCCAATCGCTGCACAATCGAGGGCACATCAACCGGCGCGAAGTCATATCGCTGGCAGCGGGACAGCACCGTAATGGGGATTTTCTGAGGGTCGGTGGTGCACAAGATGAATTTCACGTGGCCGGGGGGCTCTTCAAGCGTTTTCAGTAAGGCGTTGAAGGCGGCCGGGGTCAACATGTGGACTTCATCAATAATATAAATCTTGTACCGTGCGCGACTCGGTCGGACGTTGGCGTTGGACCGCAATTGGCGGATCTCGTCAATGCCCCGATTGCTGGCCCCGTCAATCTCCAACACGTCCACGTCTTCGCCGGCGTCGATGGCCTGGCAAATGTCGCTGTCATCGCCGGGCGCGACCGTCGGGCCAGCGGGGGCGTTGAGCGCCTTCGCCAGGATTCGGGCCATGGACGTTTTGCCCACTCCGCGAGCGCCCGTGAACAAGTAGGCGTGCCCCACCCGCTGAGTCTCAATGGCGTTCGTTAAGGCTCGCGCAATCGGCTGTTGGCCGATCACCTCGGAAAACGCGCGTGGACGATAGCGGCGTGCCACGACCACGTAAGACCCAGAGGATTCAGAAACGGCTGCGCCATCTGATGCGAATTCAGACACGTCGGAAGCGCCCTCATTGTTGGACATGGTTGCGGCCCCCGGCAACGGATACAACGCCTTGGTGGGATGGAAGAGATAGGCCACCGCCGCTGCCCTCCAGTGGCCCTCGCACAAGAGTACCCCGCTTAGGGCTGCTCCTGTTACGGCCTGACCCGGTTCGCGGCTCCCCCTCGCGAGGGCCACTGGAAGGCAGCAGAGCGGTCTCTGCGCCTGTGTCCATGTTGTAAACGCTGGAAAGCATTTCGTCAAAGGGGGCTCGCCCAGAGCTTTCCCCTGTTCATGCTATTCGCAGACCCTCAAAAAACGGCCATCCGGAGGGGTAATCGGGGGCCATGTAAGGCGGGCTCAGAACACCTGGTCTCGGCCAAAAGCCCGAGATCACCCAGTCTGACACCGCGCATTGCATCCGGTTCGCGTCAGCCCCCTAAGGCCCCGGATGGCCCCTAAAACAGGTGGTAACACTTTAGTCGTCTAAACCAGAACGCTCGGTTCGTTGTCGCAAAACGCCGAGGATATGGCTCCGTTTAACCGTAAGGCCAGAGTCCGCGCCCCCCCGTGTGGGAGCTTGCGGGCATCGTCACGGCGGACGGCTGGCGGCCACGGTCGATGGGATCGGCGAGCGCACGGAGTTCACGTATGACCATTTGGGCCGGCAGATCGAGGTGATCGCGCCCGATGCGGACGGTGACGGCCCACTCACCCCAGAGCGCAGTCAAACGCGGTATGGTATAACGGTTGAGCGCTGGGAAAGCGGTAAATGAACAGTGGAAAAACGTGACGGATGCGGACGCCGCGCGGAATGCGGTGGCCACCATCACCACGAAGTATGATGAAGCCTCGCGCGTCGCGGGACTGGACAGCGGTATGACCGGATGACCTCGGACGGGACGTATACTTGCGAATACCACAACGAAGGCAACCGGACTCGAAAATACATCGCATCGGGCGATGTGGACGTGGAGAAATACGAGTGGGATCATCACAACCGGTTGGTGAAGGTGGAGCTCTATGACAGCGGCACGCTCGACCAAGTGGTGGAATATGCGTACGATCCCAATGGTAAGCTTTACAAGCGAACGCTCGACAGCAACGCCGACGGCACGGTAGACACCCAGAGCGTGTTTGTGCGAGCGGACGATCAGATCGCCCTGGAGCTGGAGAAATCCGGCACGGGCAATCTGTCGGCCAGCGACCTGAAGACGCGGCAGTTGTGGTTGCCGCAGTCGGTGGATCACCACCTGGCCCAGGAAGAGATCAGCTCCGGCGATCTGTTCTGGAGTCTGCCGGACCATTTTACAGCCGGATATGAGACGTGATTCCCGCTTCAAACG
>JBNJEM010000515.1:0-5862 GCA_051745935.1 Planctomycetota bacterium | reverse complement strand
GTCGCTTCCCAATACGCGATCGACACACTGGCCAGCGAGGAGTTGAAAGTCGAAAAACGACATGGTTTTCAACAGCACTACTACATCGTCACGGACCGGCTCGAAGAGGGCAATGAGGTCTTGGTCCGGGCCCGCTATGTCCCCGGCGCGGTGAAGTCCAGTCAATCCTCCTCGTGAAGCCCCCAAGAGATGGCCAAGACGCGAGCCCGCTGCCAACTCGCGTCTTCGATGCTGGAAAACCAGGATGGGAACGTTATATTTCACGCGGTTGGATTTTGCCGGGTGGAAAGCTGCCCGAGGCAGTTCGTCCGCCCGTTGACCGGACTCGCGGCGGAAAATGCTTGGTGCGATACGCATGGCGCATTCTTGGGTACTGGTGGAGTTGCCGGGAGGCCGCCGAGCCTGGTCGGTGACGCCCGGCCACTTGCATCTCGATTGCATCTCCATAAAAATGGAAAGGGTTTGCGGCATTTGTGTCAGGGGGGTTCGGGAGCACCACCACGAGGTCCGTGGTCTCACATTGGGGAATTCGAGATGAATCCATGGACGTCGGCGTGGGCTGTTTTGCAGGCCGTGACAAGGCTTGGCTTCCGGTTCCAAAACGCCTTGCAAAACGCCTTGGATGGCGCAAAATCTGGATGGTTTTGTTATGGCGTGTTGGCCGCCATCGCACTGGCCGTTGGTTGCGCGCGGACGGGGCAACAAACGCAAGAAGCCAGCGTGCGGGCGGTGGTGAGCATCCAACCTCAGGTGTGGCTCGTGCGGCAAATTGGCGGCAAGCACGTAGAGGTTCAGGCGCTGGTCCAGCCCGGGGATAGTCCAGCCACGTACCAACCGACGGACGAGCAAATCAGTCGGGTGATGGCGTCCGACGTTTACTTCCGAATCGGGGTGCCGTTTGAGCGGGCAGCGTGGTCCGAAGCCATCCAAGCGACGAAAAAGCTGCGGGTGGTTAATACGCGGGAGGGCGTCCCGCCGCGGCGCATGGAGGAACCCGTGGGGCATACGGGACAGGAGCGCGACCAGCAGCACGAGCACGCCGGGGACGAGCACGACCACCAACACAACCACGCCGGCGACGACCCTCACGTCTGGCTCAGTCCCCCGTTGCTCAAGATCCAGGCCGAGACGATAGCCTCGCGTCTTCAAGACCTGGACCCCGATCACGCGGATGTGTACCAACGGAATCTTGAAGCCTTGAAGACAAGGCTTGACGAGGTGGACGCGAGCATTCGGCGGAAACTGGCCCCGTTCGCGGGCCAGGCCTTTCTGATCTTCCATCCGGCGTGGGGTTACTTCGCGGACGAATACGGGCTGCGTCAAGTGGCGATTGAAAGTCAGGGAAAGGAACCGACGGACCGCGAGATGACGGTCTTGCAGACGCTGGCTCGCGAGGAAGATATCAACGTGGTTTTCGTGCAGCCCCAGATTCCGGGAAAGTCGGCGGAGGCGATTGCCGAAGCGATCGGGGGACGCGTGGAAACCCTTGATCCAGTGGCCGAAGACGTGCTCGCGGAAATTCGCCGGGCGGCGGAGGCCATTGCAAAGTCGTATCAACCCGTTGACTCTCGGCCCGAAAACCACAAGGCGTCACCATGAATGGAATGGAACCGATTGTCGAGCTGCGGGGCGTCACGTTCGCCTATTCGGCGCATCATGCGCGGGAACCGGCTTTGGACAATGTGACCTTGGAGGTTTGGCCCTCTGACTTCCTTGCCATCATTGGCCCCAATGGCGGCGGCAAGACGACCCTCTTGAAATTGATTCTCGGCCTGTTGCGGCCGCGGAACGGAACAGTGAAGGTTCTGGGGGATTCCCCGACCCGGGTTCGTCATCGAATCGGATACGTTCCCCAGCAGACCACGATTGATTTAAGTGTGCCGGCCAACGTCTTGGACGTCGTATTGACCGGGCGTCTGCATCGCTCCTCGTGGGGGCCCTGGTTTCGTCGCCGGCACGTGGAAGCGGCCCTGGAATCGCTGCGCGTGACGGAAACGGCTGATCTCGCGCGGCGGCGTTTCGGGACGTTGTCCGGAGGCCAGCGTCAGCGGGTGTTGATCGCCCGCGCGTTGGCGGCCGACGCGGAACTGCTGTTGCTCGACGAACCCACCACCGGCATCGACGTTCACATGGAACGGAGCATGACCGATCTGCTACACCGGTTGAATGAGCAAGTGCCGCTGGTGATCGTCAGCCACGACGTGAGCTTCGTTTCGCGGCATTTGAAACGAGTGGCGTGCCTGAATCGGCAGTTGACGGTCCACGCCGCCGACGAGATCTCTTATGACATGATGGCTGGCATGTATCATGAGAACATGCACGCCGTCCGGCACCTGGATGAGTGCCCGCTGTCTGATGCGGGCTGCGATTCCGGATGCGAGACCGGCTCCCGGCAGCACGGCGGACCGCCGTCCGATTCACAGATCCAGGCGGATTCCAATGATGCAGTTCTTCCGTGACGTCGCTCACAATCCCTTCTTGGCCACGGGCCTGCTTGCCGGTCTTCTGGCCAGCTTGGCGTGTGGGGTCGTGGGACCTTACGTCGTCACCAAGCGGATCGTGTTTCTCAGCGGCGCCATCGCGCACATGGCGGTCGCCGGAGTGGGCGCGACGATCTGGCTCAATGACAAAATCCCCGCCATGGACTGGTTTCAACCGGTCCACGGGGCGATGGTGGCGGCGCTCGCCGGGGCGATCCTTATTGCTTTCGTGCATGAACACGTTGCGGAGCGGATGGATACCCTGATCGGCGCTCTCTGGGCCGTCGGCATGGCCGTGGGCATCTTATTCATCAAACTGACGCCAGGTTATCACACGGAATTGATGAGCTACCTGTTCGGAAATATCAGTGTGGTGAAGTCGAGTGACGTTGTTCTGCTGGCGGTGCTCAATCTGATTATCCTGGCCATCGCGCTGGCCTACCACAAACGGTTTCTCGCCATTTGCCTGGATCAGCAACAGGCTGAAATCCAGGGAATCAATGTCTTTGCCACCAACGCCGTGCTCCTGTGCCTGGTGGCGCTGACCGTAATCTGTCTGACCCAAATCGTTGGCTTGATCCTGGTCATGGCGCTCCTTACCCTTCCAGCAGCGGCCGCCGCGCATCACGTGGATCGAATCAGCGGAACCATGATCGTGGCCACCGGGCTGTCACTGGCAATCACCACCCTGCCCCGGCTGGCCGTGTACGGCACGTCCATCAGCCCCGAATCAGCCATCGTGCTGGCTGCCGGCGCCGTCTATTTGGGAAGCACGTTGTGGCACGTCCGGCGTTCGGAATAGACGTGTCCCGCCCGGCGCGGACGGCGGGCCGCGCGATCGCCAGGGCTGGTTTCAACGGGTCTTGAGCGTGGCCATGGGCCGGTCCCTGCCCCCCTCCCCTTCTCCCACAAAGTCCGCTGCTGCCGCTGGTCGTGCCATGAAGCCGCACAACCCAACCACCAAAAAAGACGCCAACCGGCTCGTTATCGCTTCGCGTTTCATTACCTTCTTTGTCTCATGAATGTCCGGCGAACCCGCTGGGGGGCCTTAAGGCTCGCTCAAGAATAACTTCGCAATTCAACGTGCCTCCGAATCGTCCGGCACACTGGCTCCGCTCGCGATCCCCGTTTTTTGGAGAGGGAACGCGTCTCGCCGCTCGCTCAGCCAGTGCCACCCTCCGAAAAACGCCGCAGTTATTTCTGAGCCGTTCCTCAGCTTCCAGTTCGCAGCAGTTGCGCGGCCCATTCTGACTGTTGATCGGACAATGGTGGTATAGGCGTATCGTGTTGATAGTCGATTTCGCGGCTGTAGGGCCCGGCTTCGTAGGTACGATGGAAAACTGCTTGAAGGTCCAGCGAAACCGCGGAATCGCCGGGTAGCAGAGGGACCGAGATCACCGGTAGCGGTTGGTGAAGCTGGATGGGATAGATGAAGAAATCCTCCAACTTGTCGAAGCGGTGGACACAGACGTGATAATCGAATTGCGTGGTTTTAGCTCTTAGCCACTTCTCAGGCACGGCCGTGGTATGCTGGCCCTCTCTCAACAAGTCGATTTCGACCAAGTGAACTTTGCTCCCAAGTATCTCTTGTTGTTTTCTCAGGTACAAATCGCGGCCGTGCTCGCCCGAAGTCTTGTTGGCGCGACTAAGCACTTCAATCGTGGACACCAGCCGCCGGTTAAACCGAGGCCCCAGATAAATCTCGATCAGCGGCTCCACACGTTCGTCATGTGGCACGTGGATCACCAGCGGTTGGGTGATTGCTTGTTCGGAAACGGCCCCGGCCCTCGTGGACTTTGAACGCGTTCCCCCTGCTCGCACGACATCAACATCAGGACCGATGTAGCGCTGCGACAGCTCGATCCACGCACGTCGGCCCAGGGCGGCGTAATATGGTTCAGGCAGTTGCGTAAGCAGCGTTTCTCGTAAATACGCGATGAAGCTGTCGTGAAAGTCTGAAAAAATGTCGGGATGCTCCAAATAGGGATCCATTCCGGGGAACGGCGACGCCATTGCTCCAACCTCCCACGGCCACGACGAATTCAACATCTTTTTCACTTCACGCCAGGCCCCTTTATTCTAACAAGCCAAGAGGGACGTGTCAGGGAATGGTCGAAAAGAGTGTATCCTGGGATTTCATCCCAGACTATGGCATGGCTCGCGGTTGGGCGGTAGCGGGACGAGGGCAGTGTCGGGGCCGGTGCTTTCCGCTGGCCGCGGCCCGCACCCGCCCGAGCGGATTCCCCCGGAGGTGGGCAACGTCGCAAGACATCCGCTATCCGGAGATACGCAGCGACTGACAGGTAGCACGATAGGTATCTTCCAAACGAATTGGCACACAAATGTCCAGGTTCACCCAAAGAGGCACAACCGGAAGAGGGTGGCCAAGTTCGAGGGCTTGAGGCCAAATTTCAAGGTGCGGCCATTGTGCGATTGTCACCGGCCGGTACGCGATTGCGGACAGCCCGGTCAGGGCACTCCACTGAGCTTCTTCCGCCTCCAACACCTCACAAAGCTCAGCGTGCAGGTTGGCTGCTCGTTGGGTGACGATATCGATAATACAAAGCCCCACGCCGTGTTTCAAGTAACCCGCGCATTTCGCGGCGAACGTCCGGCGGCTCCCCGGCCGATCCTTGTTCGCTGGGCTGACCAACTCAATTGCCGCGCGAAGCTTCGCTCCACCCAGATCCTGGTAGACACGAACCTCGCATGTGTCAAGCCGCGCGAAGTCAACCGCCACGGAAATCGCCGGTTTTGAGGGAGCCCACACCGCCGTGCCACCATTGTCATCGGCCTTGGATGTACCAGCCTCCATGGTCGCTACATCAATTTGCAGCTCCGGCCCCAGACTGATCTCCGACTCGGCGAAATATTCCGGCGGAAGCGTTTCCTGGTTCAACTGCTGTGCAATAAATGTAGCCCACGCATGATGGAATCCTTCCCAGCGGCGTGGCCCGTGCAACGGCGGATGAAAATGATCAAGCAACGGCATGACGAAATCCCAAAAATGACCAAGTGTGATTTCGAACCTCTACGATGCTCACCGACGGACCCGGTGGATTAACTTGCATTTATACCGGTCACGGATGGCTTTCTCCGCCGCGAGTCCGACCAACGGGAGGACGGCTTGCGTCGGGCAGCTTTCCACCCGGAAAAATCCAACCGCCTGAAATATAGCGAAAAAACAACCTGACAAAAAACCTGACACCGTATTCTACACGGTCAGATTTGCTCAAGCCACGGCCACGAACACCCCGGGCCCGACCCGCTCTCCCGACAACTTTACCCTGCAGTTGCATAACGATTGAAGTAGGACGGGTCTCCAGGCCCGTCTGTTGGCGTGCGAAACCGACTTTGATTCACTGTCTGCAAAGTTCACGAA
>JBNJEM010000514.1:0-5893 GCA_051745935.1 Planctomycetota bacterium | reverse complement strand
ACTTCAGACGGCTAAAGTGTTACCAGTTTGGATTGTAGCTTCAGGATCTGTTCGGCGATGATCCAGCGGTAGGCGTTGAAGTCGCTGGCGGGCCAAAGGCCCTCGTACTGGTAGCGAGGCAAGACGTTGATGCGGCCCCGGATCCAGTCCAACTCGTTCCGCGCCTCGGCGGCCGCCGCCATTGCCGCCTTGTCGCCGGACGCGTCCCCCTTTTCAATCAATTGCTCCAGCGTGTAAATGTACCGATAGTCGTCATGGCCCTCGCGAGGCGTCTCTCCACTTTCCGGCCTCTGGCAAGTGGGCCGCGGCAAACGACGTCACCACCGGGTAATTGCACGCACAGCCGACGGCGAAATTCGGGGCTGCCAATACGCCATCGGCGGGAATGAGACTGTTGGTGCACCCGGAGCGGGTGGACATGAAATACGTCTTTTCCCCGGTGCGAAAGTCGCACGCCATGGGCAAACCGTCACGCACGAACAAGGACTTCCGGTTTCCGAGTGCTCGGTTGCAGGCCCGCAGACTCGACCATAGCTGGTCGCCGCGCGGCTCGCCGGTGAGGATATCGTAGGCCATGCCGGTCCGGCTCACGAACCGATCCGAAAGCACCACGGGAGGACGCGCCCGGGAAATGGGGATCGCATCGGATCGTTGCCACAGCAGCGTGCCATCATCGGCCTCGCAGGCCGCCGCGACGCTGTAGGTGGCCGACAGCAGCACGACATCCTGGCCTTCACAGTAACTGACGTAGGGCGGAAGCGGCGGTATTCTATCCTTCAACCAGCCGGCCCGGGGCGCATTAACCGATTCCGGAGGCACCATGGCCGTTGCTTTCCAAAGCGACGCGCCCGTGGCCAGATCCACGGCCCGGAGGGTGGTCGAGCCGTTTTTCTCTTCGCCCTTGCGGCGACGTTCAGCCAACCCGTAGTCGGCCGCGTACACGCGACCGTTACCCACGGCAAACGTCAAACGGTCCTTGTCGGTGGATATTTTCCACCGTGGCGCGCCGTCCCGGCGATCCATGCACACCAGGAAGCGTCCCATGGCAACCAGCAGGGAATCCCGCCATACCCTGGCTTCGTGCCATTCCCGTTCCTCCCGGGGCGTGCTGTCTTTCAAGGCCGGCGGGGTGTTTATTTTGCCTGTTCTCGCGCCTGTTTTCGTGTCCAGCATCCGGCAGCACGAGCGACCTACGAGGTACAGCGTGTCGGGGGTGGCGATGTAGTTGTCCGCCGTGTTGCGACGGGCCACGAAGTGCTCTTGCCGGAGTTGCTCCCCTTTGTCCGATGGCTCGAGTGTCGTGGTCCACAGCGGACGGCCGGTATACGCATCCGCGGCGTGCACCCTGTTTGCGACCAGAAAGAACATCCGGCCATCGCACACCAGCGGCCGGGGCGGCCGGCTGTGCGTGTAGTCCCAGCTGGGCCACAAGCGGTCGATGGCTCCTCCAAACCACAGCACGCCGAAAGGAGGCCTGACGGTTTCGTCGGCGTTCGCGAAGGCATTGTCAGGTCCCCCGGCCTCGTGCGTCCAAGACGCCGTGTTTTTTGTCACGCCACTCCGCCGGAGCACGATCCCGCCCTCGCTTTTCTGGATCCGGATTTCGTCCGGTGCCAGTCCATCGAGTTCATTCAGCGATCCCGGTTGGAAGCCCGAAACCGCCAAGTGGCCCACGCCTTCTCGCGGGTGGAGCAGCGAGGAGACGCGTCGGACTAGCTGCTTGACGTTGCCCAGTCCGGCGCATGTGTTCTCTGGCGAGATGACCAGACTGGCCAGATAGCGTGGCAAACGCACGGTCGAAAGGTCGCCGGGCACGATATGGACCCTGGTTCCGTAGAGTCCGTCCCCGTCAAGCCGTTCCCGCGCCGCTCGCACGGCCTTTTCGTCCGAATGCAACGCGATCACGTGGAAGTCCGAACGACGGCAGAGCTCGCGGAGAAACCCAGGGTCGGCGCGGTCCAGGACCAGACAATAGCCCTTCTTGCCGTCCGCGTATTTCAGAAACGCCTCGCGATTTCCGTTATTGTCCCTCGCGTCCGGCCGGGACCGATCAGGGTTTTCGGCGGTGGTGTCGCTTTGAGCTGGCTTTCCCGCCCCGAAGCAATAGAGCGTTCCCTGCCGCGTCATGACAAAAAGCCGCTCCTCGGCGGCCAGCATGGTGGACGGCGCGCCGTCAATGTTTTCTTGCCACGAGACCTTCGGCCGACCGGTATCCCCTTTGTCCCCTTCCAGTTGGAGGGCCGCCACCAGCCCGGGACGGCCGGCATACAGCGACGAGCCGGCCTTCAGGTAAACCTTCAGGTCCGCCGCGACCGTCCAAAGACGGTCGAATCGCAACGTGTTCCATGCCCTGACGGGGGCGCCGGGCGCGTTGCGGGTCATGCTCAATCCCCACCGCGGTTCCGCCCCGAGGTCGTATGACACGATCCCACTAAAAGACACCTCATCCGTCCGCTCTCCGATGAACCTGCTGCCATGAGGCAACTCGTCCAGCCGCCGCCCGATGGCCGAGTCTTGACCGCTGGGCACGGAATAGATCATGGTGTTTGAGGTCAGCACCGGCGTGCGGAAGGGCTGCATGTTGTACTGATTGGCGGGACTGATCTGGAGCCTCGGGTGCTCCGTGATGACATGTTTTTCGGCCTCCGATCGCGGCTCGCCCCACGTCAGGTACCCCTTCTCCGTCCTCGCGTCGACAAGCCGCTCGCCATCCTTTTGCACGGTGGGCAGCTCTCCGCTTTCCATCCACTGCCGAACTTGCTCTCCGGACAGCCCCGTCGCCCGCGTGAATTCGTCAGGCTTCATTTGCTCCGGCGGTAGCGGGTCGCGGATGCGACTTGCCTCGCCGGTCAACCCGTACAGCTCGCCGCTGGTCATGTAATAGTTTCCGGCAGTGGCCACCCACCAGGAGCCTCGCGCCAGTCCCCCTCGTCCGCCCCATCCGGTGCAGTATGGCTCCATGCGGCCCGATTGGCGCGAGAAAATCGCCGGCAGGGCTCGGCCCGCTGGAACGATGAGCCGGTCTCCCGCCACCGCGAGATATCCGGTCGGTGTCAAGCCCACGTCGCGGCGCGCGCTATGGTCCACGAGCCCTTGCTCGATGTGGGCCAGCTTTCCGTTCCGCCAAACCAGCTCACCCGATTCGGCATCCACCGCACACACATACACGCCTTCGGACGGCCAAAGGCCGCAGCCAAAGTACACGATTCCGTCCTTCAACACCGGACCGCCCCGCGCGGCCCAGCGCGAGATCAGACGGCCGTTGCCCAGCAACCGGTACGGCTTACGTTCAACCGGGGGCCCCCAGAATTTCCATTCAAGTTCGCCATCGGCAGCGTTAAGACAGTAAAGATAGCCATCATCCGAAGTGAAATAGACACTTCCACGCCACGCGACGGGAGCGAACCGAACGGGACCGTCCGTGTAGAATTCCCATTCCCGATCGCCGGTCTCCGCATTGAGCGCCGTTACGCTGTCGGTAACCATCGAGGGAACAAAGACCATGCCGCCGGCCGCGATGGGCTGGTAGCTGGCGTCGAAGTTCAATCTGACTTCGCCTGGATACGCCGGCTCCGGCGGCTGAAATTCCTTCCGCCATTGCAAATCGAGTCGCGGTGGCAGCGCTGACGGCGCGGCGGCGGACCGCCGGGCATCATGGCGCCACATGGGCCATTCGGCTCCGCACGCGGGGCTCGAACAGGGAACGAACAGAACCGCCACCAGTAATCCGAGATTCTTGCATTTCATTTGTGTATCTCTTTCATCGCTTCCCCGACATTCCTTTCTGGCTAGTGAATTATCCCGATCGTACCATTCCGCGGGAGCCCGGAAAAGAACCGAGGGGGTTTCGTTTCAACGAGGGGTTTTTGGGAGCGGGCCCCCCCGTTTTGTTATACCGGTCGCGAATGACTTTCTCCGCCGCGAGTCCGACCAACGGGAGGACGGCTTGCGTCAGGCCGCTTTCCACCCGGAAGAATCCAACCGCCTGGAATATACAGGCTGTAAGACACGATTTTCCCGTCGCAAGATTCTCCTGTCGGACCGACCGCCGAAAACGTCCAGGATTTCCAGAACCCGAGTGCCGCCAGTCCATTCCGCCAGCTCCACTGGGCCAACATCGCCCTCCATCAGCTTACAGTTCGCACGGTAAGGAACGACAGAAAGATCTGAGGACAGAAAGATTTTTGTAACACTTCAGCCCTCTGAAGTCACGTTCTCGAACGTGGCCCGGTCTTTTCCGAGGCGCGAGACGGGGGTTGTTGGACATGGCGGTAGGTGACAAGTCCTGTTTGGCGCCACGCAGCTCCGTGGTGTTTGGTCCTTGACATGTGTATCCTGTGGGCTACGATACACGCATGGTCGTCAAAACTACCGAAGTGTACCGCGATTGGATCAATTCGCTACGCGATCGTGTGGGACGCGCACGCGTCTAGGTTCGTGTCGACCGGCTGGTACACGGCAACCCCGGAAAACATCGGCGTCTCACGGACGGCGTTTGCGAGTTGAAAATCGACTACGGCCCTGGGTATAGGGTTTACTACACCGAGCGTGGCGGCGAAATGATCGTGCTGCTTGCCGGAGGCGACAAGTCAACCCAATCGGAGGACATCAAGACCGCCATCGCTCTCGCGAAGAATCTCTAGGAGTGCCATGTCATGGCAAAGACCATTAAGAAGTCGACCGGCAGGACGAAGACCATCGCGTACGACGTCGCCGAACAGCTTCGTACGCCCGAAGAGATGGCTGCGTACCTTGATGCCTGGTTCGAAGAGGCGCCGGATGATGCCGCCGGTATCGCTCGCGCGCTCGGCGACATTGCGCGCGCACGCGGCATGACACAGGTTGCACGCGACGCGGGTCTGAGCCGCGAGAGCCTGTACAAAGCGCTGAGCGAGGATGGCAATCCGAGCTTTGCCACGGTGCTCAAGGTGGCGCGCGCACTCGGCGTCCGATTACACGCTCAAGTGGCATAGCACGCCACCTGGGCTTCTCAACCGCGGGCGCCGAACGGCTGATGTTTTGCTGACGTGGAATTGCCAGCATCTGGCAAATCCGAATAAGATGGAACGTATAGCAGCCGTCAATCACGAGTTGGGCTTGCCGATGCTCCTCATCACGACGCCATTGAACTGCACAACTGCAGCCGGCGGGATAGCCCGCCGCGCCGGTCGGCCTATTCCCAGCCACGGCGCCGGTGATAGGCCGTTCTGGATAATCACTGGTTCAAGGTGTAGAATGAGAAGTTTGATATTTACACTATTCATGACATTGACAATTGGCTGCGCTTGCCAAAGCGGGCAAAAAGGGGCTCTTGATGAAGCCACGACGGATGAAACCATGGAGAACCTTGTGTTTGTTGCGCCGACTTCTCGGAATCCGCCCAGTTACCCGCTTATGTGCGTCAAAGGAGGCGACTATCCCGACGGGATTGAACTGATCTTTCGAAAACGGGAAAATGACAAAACGTGGATTCACGCAGTGTTTCCGGAAGGCGTGAAAGCTCCTGACAAGTTGGAAGGTGAAATGGTTTTGAGAGGTCATTTTCAAAAGATACAAAACAGAGACCGGTTCGTATACAAAAATCCGCCCAAAGATTACCAGTATTTTGTCGTTACATCCTGGACAAAACAAGAACGAAACCCTTGAACCCTTGAACCAATGGATTCACTTGACCGGTATTCCGCCCCCGCTCCATACCGGCAAGTGGTCCTGTCGCTGAAAATTATAGTATGGCAGAACTATCACGATTTCTCGGAATTGTGATCGGTATTTTTCCACGGGAACATCCACCGCATCACTTTCATGCGGTATACGGCGAATACCAGATCACGGTTGACATTAAAACCGGAGTTGTAAGCGGAGATTTTCCCAGAAGGGCTCTCCGCCATGTTTT
>JBNJEM010000513.1:0-5903 GCA_051745935.1 Planctomycetota bacterium | reverse complement strand
CCCGCCTCGCTCGCGACCGGCTGGTAGTGAAAACTCGGCAGCGCGTCACGTTGTTCGATCACCCCCGGCGATATCAGTTGCGGGACACGGAACGAAGAAACCTCCCAGGCCGGTTGGCCCGTATCGACGTATGCCACCGCCGAGTTGGTGGTGCCTAGATCGATACCCACCACGAACCGCGCGGGACGCTCGTCAATCAGCGGATCAAACTCGTCATGGGTCATTGGTTATTCGTTATCCCTTCGTGTTTCATCATTCACTCATGCTGGCGCGTGACGCCCCCCGCCCGGTCATCTGGACTATTCCTCCTCATCGCGCACGCTGAACTCGAGTTTCCAGCGGTTATCGGTCTGGGTACTCACGCACCAAAGCTCCAATGTACCCAGCTCGGTAATACGCGACTGGAACCGAACTGGCACATAGGGCTCGTCGATCGAGTCATCCGTCGGCAACGTGGTTTCCATGGAGTCGGTTTCCAGCAACTCGTCACTCTGCCACGTGTCGAGCACGTCGCCAGGCTGGTCGTCCTTGCGAACGGGGGAGCTGAAGAAGCGGAAATGTGCTTGCTCGCCTAGCACCAGGCCGATTTCCTGGGAGGGAACCTCGATTTCGGTTCCTTCCTCCATGCCGAAGGGGACCACGCAGAGGGCTCGCAAGGGGCGAGGCGCGCCGGGAATGGCCAGGCCCGCCGTTTCGATGCCAATGTAGTAGCTCCGCGCCACGCCCCCTCGAATGCGCACGCCACCACACTGTTTCGTCCACGCGTAATACGCCGCTCCCCTTGCCACCGCGTGGTCCAGATCCCGTTCCCCCGCAAGCAATTGCGGAGCGGCATCGGGACCGGCCCAATGGCCAAGCACGTCCAGGAGCCGCTGCTGCAGCAGTTCGGCGGCAAAGACCCCGCCATTGAACAAAACATGCGTCGGCAGGGTGGAGGGATCGGCGGCGCCATGGACCGTCAGGAAGCCGGCCAGGTGTCGCGTGACCGCCGTGTCGCTCTCATACGGCAAACCGATTTCTCGAAATCCAGAAATCCGGCGCCGCTGGGGCTGGTCCGTCACTTCGCACTTCGGAAAGAAGCCTTCGACCAGCAATTCGGAAAAGTCGGCTCGATTCACCTCGATGGACACCGTCCCCCCGATCAATCGGCTGCCGCGGCCCAAAACCGAAACCGTCTGTGTTTCGGGCCCGTCCGGGGCCAGCAGCGTCTCTTTCGCCCGGCGGCAGGCGTGCCAGAGCGAGACGGACTGCCAGGGATCCAGCTCCACGCCATCCGCTTTCAATCGTTCGGCCACGTGATACGCCAAGGCCAAATCCATGTTGTCGCCGCCGATGAGCAAATGGTTTCCAACGGCCAAACGCTGTAACGTGAGTTCGCCGTCGGATTCCGCCGCTTCAATCATGGTCAAGTCGGTGGTCCCGCCACCGACATCACACACGAGTAATCGGTTCCCCACTTTTAGTTGCTTGCGCCATTTCTCTCCCTGAGCGGCCAACCAGGCGTAGACGGCCGCTTGGGGCTCCTCCAACAGAACCATGTCTTCAGGCAATCCCGCCGCGCGGGCGGCTTCGCGAGTCAATTCCCGGGCCGCCGCGTCGAACGAAGCCGGCACGGTGAGGACCACTCGCTGCTGGGCCACGGGGGCGTGGGGAAATTCAGCCTCCCAGGCGGCCACGAGGTGATCGAGATAGTAGCGGGCCGCCGCGACGGGCGAAATCTTCGACACGTCCTCGGGGGCATTCCACGGAAGTATCGGCTGTCGCCGATCCACGCGGCTGTGACAGAGCCATGATTTGGCGGCCCCCACCGTGCGGTGTGGCGACTCGGCGGACTGCCGAGACGCGAACTCGCCCACCGCGAACGTCCGTTGCTCCGCCCAGGGCAAATCCAGCGCACCACTCTCCGCATCGTGCTCACCGCCCAAATAGGTGAACGCTGGCAGCGCCGTCCGCCGCTCCGTCGTGGCCGCGTCCACCAGCTGCAAAATCGAAAACAATTCCGTTCGCGGTTCGTCGGCGTCGAGCGGCGCATAGGAAAACACGCAATTCGTCGTACCGAGGTCAATTCCTAATGCATATTGGGCACTCATCCCACTCCTCCTCGAAGCCCGCGCGGAAGAAACGGTATCGTTCTCGCGCGGCCATTATACCGGTCTCGGATGACTTTCTCCGCCGCGAGTCCGACCAAGTCTTGGCCGTGACAAAACACGAGCTACGCCACTTCCACTTCCTCGGGGGCGACCACCGACCGCGATTGCTCGCTGCCCGTCCACTCGGGAACTTCGCATTTCGTCGCCAGCCAACCATGATGAACCAGTCGACCACGAAACGGGGGGTCGCCGCTGACATTTCCGGTCAGACGCACGCGGGCCGCATCGTACCCCGCCGGCACCTCTATTTCGCTCCCCTCATCCTGTTCAACCAGTGGCCTCAGCCCAAACAAACGGTCAATGACTTGGCCACAGTCGCGCAACACGTCCCGCGCGGCAGCGCCCACTTGTGCGTCGCTGTAATTGGCTAACGGTTCTTTGACCATGTCAACAAGTCGAGCCTCCCGTTGCAACGTGGCAAGCAACGTGATCGCCTCGCTGCGCCCCTTCTTGGCGGCCTGGCGAGCCACCGGCCGCGCGGCCGCCGATTCCCGTTCCGCCGGTGTCGCCGGGGCTGCTGTTTCATCGGTCAGTAGCCGAGCCGCGCGCGACGCGAAGCCCGCATTAAACAAAACCTTAAAGAAAACGCGACACGCCATTGCAATACGCATTGTTTGAGTTTCCTTTTTTTCCGCCCTTGTCACTTGGCCGGTCCGCTTGGCCGCCCGATCACAAACGACACCAACGGGTTCGTCGTTAGAGTCGCCCAAAGTTCTCCAAAATCTTCATGCCCACCTTCTGGCTCTTTTCGGGATGGAACTGGGCCGCGTATAAATTGTCGCGCCATACCATGGCACAGAACGGGCCACCATAGTCGGTTTCGACGGCGACCAGGGATCGGTCATGAGGCGCGACATAATAGGAATGGACGAAGTACAGGTAAGAGCCTTCTTCAACCCCCTTGAGAATTGGCGCGGGACGACGAATCATCGCCTGGTTCCAGCCCATATGGGGCACCTTGTACCCCGGGGGCAGGTCAAACCGGACCACCTCGCCTCGTAACACGCCTAAGCCTTCATGCGTACCGTCCTCGTAACCGACCTCGAACAACAACTGCAGCCCGAGGCAGATCCCTAGGAATGGCTTGCCACCACGGATCGCGTCGAGCAACGGTTCGACCAATTGCGCCCGTCTCAACTCGGCCATGGCGTCCCGAAAAGCGCCCACGCCCGGCAATACCACTTTGTCGGCAGCCGCCAGTTCAGCCGGGTCACTGCTGATGACCGGCGTATATCCAACGCGTTCAAAGCCTTTCTGCACGCTTCGCAGATTACCCATACCGTAATCGACGATGACGATCATGTACGCCTACCATTCCGTATGTATACCGATCGCGGACAACGTCATCCGCGATCGGTATAATGTTGCCTTACCGCCTATTTTAGGGGTCACTCAATAATAACTGGCGCAATGCCACGGGCCTCCGAATCGTCCGGAGTACTGGCCCTGAGAAATGCCGAAGTTGTCGTTCAGGCGGTTGGATGTTTCCGGGTGGATGATTACATGGAAGCGAGGGTATAGTTTACAAACCAACGAGCCACCGGCACAGGGCCGGTGGGGAAGTATCGAAGTGGCGCTGTGCAATTAGGGTTGGGGCGTACGGGCTCTGGTATTGCAACCTGGCCGGCCGAAAAAAGGGGCGTCTTCCCGTTGGTTTCCGGTTGGCTGGCTGGGCGGCTGGCCGAATATCGCTCTTGTAGCTATTTGCGGGGGTTGCTACGATTCCCCCTGCTACGGGATGCGTCGATACCGTTGCCAGCGTTGTCAGACGCCCGTGACGCCCCATGCGGGCGAAGAGAGCCGATCGTGGGCCCATTATGGTTCTCGTCGTCCACGGGCGTTTGCCGGGAGGCCGACCGGCAATGCGCGACCCGATTCGCGGCGTTTGTCAGCGTGCGAAGTGGGTGGAAGGCTGTTTCGAAAAACACGGTTTGCGATGAGGTTTTGCATCGCCCGATGAATAACGAGTCAGGAAACGTGCGTGAGGAGAATCCAGCCATGTTGCCGCCGACACGATATGCGTGGGTGTTGGCCGTGGCCGGAGTAGCCATCGGGTGCGGACAAAACCATTTTCTGGCGCCGCGACAGCAAGCGGGCACGCAGCAGCAAGCCGCTCAATTGTCAAAGGTGCAGGAGCTGCAGCGCCGCGTTCAGGAGCTGGACACAAGCAACTCAGACTTGAATCGTCGCTTGGCTCAATCCCAGCAGCAGACGAAAGTGTACATGAAGGAAACCGAGCTGTTGCAGAAACAGTTGCAGGAGACGGCCGAGAAACTGCGCGAAACGCAACTTGCCAAGCAGGATGCCGAAAGGAGCGTGCAAATGCTTCAGGCATCCGCCCGGAAACAAGTCGGCGCCAAGATCACCGCCAACAACAGCATCGAGCAGTCCCTGGCCGTGGCTGAGATTCCGGATGCGGAGGTTTCGCAAGAGAAAGATGTGATTCGGATTCGCATACCGGCGGATGAACTGTTTCAACGGCACACGGTCCAACTGACGCAGGATGCCTATGGCTACCTGGACGAAGTGGCCGACGCGATAACGCGCAACTATCCGGAACAACGGATCGGCATCGAAGGTTACACCGACAGTGCCCCGGCGTTTGGCCGCAACGGCACCACCAACCACCAACTTGCCACCATGCAAGCCTTGGCCGTGTTCGACATTCTCACGCGCCGCAATCGACTTCCCACCCGGCAACTCTTCGTGATGGGCCTGGGCGCGAACCATCCTCGGGCCTCGAACGCCACGGAAGCGGGGCGAGCACGAAACCGGCGGATCGAACTCGTCGTATACCCCGAGACGTTCGAATAGCCCCCATGCAAGCACGGGATCAAATCGGCGTTTTTCCCCACCCCAGCGTCACCCTGGGGTAAGAAAAAACTCTAAGTCCTTTTAGCCCATTTTGTTACGCCTCGCGTCCTTGTCGGCGTCCAATGAAGGACCTCAGGGACCGCAAGGACCAAAGGGAAGACGGTAGACGGGGCTCACGCGTGGAAAAAAGCCGCGTGGTTTCTTCCGTTTCTTCATCCGTGGGTCCGTTCTGCCATCGGTGGGCCTATCATGGCACCGGGAGCACCGCTGATGATCGTCACGGCGTGCGTGGAGAGATGCCCGGTGTTTGAAGCGAGGCCCGCGAATACGGGGGGAAGTCTACGCAGGCGTCCAGTAAGCTGCCCAAGTCCGAACAAGCCCATTCGTGGTCTGCTTCATTCGCGCGGTGCGAAGATGGCCGGTTTTTGGGCCCACGCGAATCAAGTTGACCGCGAATACGGCCTCGGTGGTAAGTTCGTCGGATGCTAGCTGTGTCGGCATCAATTGATTTGGAAAAGTCGAGGTTTGGGGCTTCAACGGATCTTCCAGTAGATTCTGACCAGAGAACGGTCCCTAAGTGGTTTGATATCAATGGGGTTTGCGTTGTTCCGTGCGATTCTCTCTAGTGGACACTTGGACGCCTCGGTCGACCATGGACTTGGGTAGGGTCACGCCGGCGACATCCAGCAGCCCCTGAAGACTTGGCTGTGGTTTTGGGAAAACACGCCCCGATCTTGCAATTCAGGGTTGATTATATCCATTCTCACGTGATTGGCCCCCCCCCTCGCGGCCCACATGTTTTTGTGTCGCATCTTTTTGTCAACTGTCATTTCGAGGACAAAAACATGCAGGACAAAAACATCACATTTTATCCAAAATATTCAGTGGCTACGCTTCCGCCCTTGAAACACGCTAACTGGTTGTAAATAAACAACTTAC
>JBNJEM010000512.1:0-5911 GCA_051745935.1 Planctomycetota bacterium | reverse complement strand
CGCGACGCGGATGGAGGCCTCCCAGTTGAAGGGCGCCGCCGCGAGCCGCCGCGTGTTCAAATAGGCGAGATCCTCCGCCGGAGTGTGCCGCGTTTCACTCCGACGTTTGGCGTAACGGCTTGGTGCCCCGTGTGAGGTGTTTCTGTTTCGCAGACACTGACGGACACACGTCATTTTTTTTGACTGGGACGCCAGTCTCCCATCGCGGTGCGCGCTGCTCCTGATTCCGATCGCGCGTACTGCCTCACCCGTGCCCTTCCGGTCCATCCTCTTGCTCGCTGTCCCCCCACGTTGCCGCCTCGTCGCCTGACATCGCGTCTTCCGGCGGCCATCACGCATTACAAATGCTTGGCCAAGCTGTCAAACCCACGGCGAAAACCAGAAAAATCAGCATGTCTGCTTTCGCCTTCCGTCTTGGCTCGGGGAACGGAACGAACCGGCTACGCGGAAGTCTTAATCCCATTTGCCATGAGCGTCGCCGTGTCCCAACTTGATTTCACCGCGGAGAGAAGAAAAGGGCGATTCGTCAACGGGGCCAGCGGATGGACGTGTTCAAACGTTTGTGCTTTTCCTCGGCCCACTTGTCTTGCTCGTAATTATACGGCACGCCGACAATACGCTCAGAGGTGATTCGCACAACCGTAAACTCCGGCGGACTGCCGGGCGCCGGCGAAGGGAGTTGCACGAAGTGTTGCCCCCCATAGTGATCCACCTTTGCCTTATGGTAGTGCCCGCCGAGAATGGCGATCACGTTCGCGTCGCCGATGGCGTCAACCAGTGCGTCTCGGTTCGTCAGAGCGTCAAAACAAAGATGGGTGGCAACGATAACCGGCGTGCCGGCGTCGAGGTTCGCCAATTTGGCGCGAAGCCAGTTGAGCGATTCTTGCGTGAGCGGTTGAGCAGGATTGTCCAGGCTCTCGTCATATTTGGAAAACATGGCTAGAAAATGAACGCCAGCGTGCTCGAACGTGTAGCGGAGTGCCCCGTGCCGCGAAATCAACCATTTCTTCATGGTATCGCTCGGCACTTTGCCGCCTTCGTCGTGGTTCCCGAGAATGTCGTACGAGGGGAATTTTAATCGTTCCGTGATCAGATGATCGTACGTTTCCATGGCGGCGTGTGTCGGCCACTCGGTGATATCACCACAGCCGAAGACGAACGCCGGCACTGCGACTTGGCCTTTGATGTTTTCCGGGTACGCGGTGCCGGGAAGCGAATTCATGGCCTCGATGGCCGGGGCCAAATGTTCTGCGTCGCCGTTCGTCTCTACATGCTGATCAGACCAGCCGAAGAACGTCAGTTCTTTCGCTTTCGGTGACGAGTCGGCTGCGAACAAGTGGAGGATTAAGAGTCCGACAATCACTATCGGTAGCAAACCGAAGCGGGTAGTTCGCGCTATCATCTTGTCGTCTCCAGAATCATGGATGTGTGTGGTTTCGGTTTTCAGTCAGCGGATCCCGAACGCGCATTTTAGCAGGTTCGCAAGAGGTCGGCGGTATTTAAGCCCAAATCGAATCAGGTCCGATGTAGAGAGAGTGCGTCTGCCCTGATTCAAAGCTCTACCTTGCACTTCGCGCTGCGGGTGCTGAAGAGTGTGACGGGCTGCGCAAACACTTCATGACTTGTTGCGGCACGGTCGTGCTGGATCGTCAGTCCGCTCGATAGTGGAGCACCCTCCGTTTTCAATACCACAGAGGACACCGAGGACACAGAGAGCCCTCAAGCTGCCCGGCCGCAGACAAAACAGCAACCGGGACCACCTCAGCGACGACGTCATTCACTGCCGTGAGGGCTGCTCGTTCTATGTGCAAGGTGAGGCAACCTCTCGCCAAGTCGCAAAGCTCGCGAAGGCAGCGAATAAATCTTGTTTCTGTCATGCCTGCTTCGATATCCCTCATCCTTCAACAAATCGCTTGAGGCCCGTGATCCCCACGCGTCCTAGCTATCGCCGGGAACTTCTCGGTTCTTGGCGGCCGAAGTAAGCACTAAGGGGGCCAATTACGGTCGATCACGTGTTGTTTTGCTCATCCGCAAAGTCTGCACGACCGATAAACCACATCTGAGATTCCATCGGTCACGGTCTAGCACGGCATGCACTGCTAGCACGTCTCGCCAGCGACGGGCGGACTGGGGGCATCTTGGTCAGGCATCGGCGTCGCCGTTCACCGCGGGCCGACGGGCCAGATTCGTGAGTGTGCGGACGATATCGCGTTAGCAGCCGCTGCCGGGGTGGGACCGTTGCCGTTGATTGAACCACACAGAGGAATCCTGGATCAATGTGGCTGAAACAAACCCTGGGGAAGCCGCTGAATTTCAGTCGGGCAGCGTGTGATAACCACGCTGATGGAGGAGATTCCAGAGATTCCCGTCGCCGGCGCCGCACGAATGGAGGTCGATGATCAGGCGGTCGAATTGGCAGTACCAGAACTCGCCGAGCTCTAGAGGCTCCGAGCCGCCATCGAAGCACGGGCCGAGATCCGCGGCGGAGATGTGGGGGCTGCTGCGCGCTACTCGCCGTTTGCTCGCTTTCGCGGTGGTCGCGCTGACGGTCGCTTCGAACTGGGGGTGTACGCGAACGCACTATCGCAAGCGAGCAGATCAACAGAGCTACGAGATCCTTACCGAGAAGACCAACGACGAACGCTGGACGCTGCCGAGGCTCGATATCGCGCCCGACCCGCGAAGCCGATTTTTTGACCCGCACAACCTTGATCACCCGCCTCTGCCTCCCGATGACCCGGCGGCGCACCAGTATATGCACCGCGTTGACGGAAAACGGGGCTGGAGCGGCTGGCAGGATTTCGGCCGAACAGACCGCGTCGAAAATCCCGACTGGCCCACGTACCTGGGTGGCCCGCCGCTCAATGCCGAAAACCCAGAACTGCCGCAGATCGATCAATTGACGCTCGAACGAGCGATTGAGCTGGGATTAATTCACAGCCGAGAGTATCAAGCCTCGTTGGAGGATGTTTACCTATCGGCTCTATCGCTCACCTTCCAGCGATACCGTTTCCAGCTGCGAGCGAGTGGGCTGTCGGGAGAGCCGGGTGCCGATTTGTTTTACGAGCACCAGCCGGACAACGAGAGCAACTTGGCCCTGGGCCCCAGCCATTTCGGGTTGCGGAAGCTGTTTCCTACCGGTGCCCAACTCGTCACGGAACTGGCGAACGAAACGGTCTGGCTCTTTTCAGGGTCTAACGACACGACCACCTCGACCACGTTCGGATTCTTGCTGGTTCAACCGCTGCTCCGGCGCGCGGGACGCGAGGTGGCGTTGGAGAACTTGACGCAATCGGAACGTCGGGTGCTCTATTCGATTCGTCGCTTCGCTCGTTTTCGAAAAGAGTTTTATGTAATGATCGTGACGGGTGAGCGGGCAGTGCCGTTGCCAGGCAGCGCCGGGGGGAGCGAGCTGGCGTTTTTGATTCGGGGTGAACGGGCTCCCACAGTGGGGTTCTATTATCTGTTGATGCAGTATCAACGCCTTCGCAACCGCGAGGAGAATGTCCGCAGTCTGGAGATGCGTCTGCGTGACGTGCGAGCCATGCGGCGTGAAGGGACCGCAACATCACTGGACGTGACCCAAGTCCAAAGCAGTCTGGAGCAAGCCCGCACCAGCCTCATCTTCCGTCGGCGTTTTTTTGGCGATCGGTTGGATCAATTCAAACTGCAACTCGGTTTGCCACCCGACCTCGAACTGACCTTGGACGATTCCTTGCTGGCCCCATTCCAGCTAGAGAATCGCCGTCTGAGTACGTTGGAAAGCCAGCTACGAGAATTGGACGACGAACTGGACGCCCAAGCCGATACGCCAAACCGCGTTCAGCTACGCCAGACCATTGATTGGCTCGCCGAGCGACGTGCCACACTGGTGGCGGAATTCAAAAACGCGGTCGATAAGGCTCACGAATTGGTGGAATCGATCGAGCAGCGTGTCATCGGGATGTCGGAGGAATCGGCGGAGGAGTTTCGTAACAATGCGTTTGAGGATGCGCGTCAGATCGAGTCGCTGCAGGCGTCGTTCCGTCGTCAGTGCCCGGAGGTGGAGGATTTGCGAGCCCGAGCTGAACAGGCCCGAAACGTGAAGGCGGACCTCCGGCCCATCCTCCGCGATGTGCGTCGCCGTCGCAATTTGCTCTCACGATTCACCCGCCGACTCAACAGCCTGGAGGGTGCGGTGAGAGTGGAACTCATCGAATTAGTGCCGGTGAGTTTAACGTCAAAGGAGGCGGTGGATGTGGCCGTGGAAAACCGTCTGGATCTCATGAACCGTCGAGCCCTGCTCATGGACGCTCGCCGGCGGCTGGAAGTGGCGGCCGACGAGTTGGAGGCCAACCTCGATATCGTGGCGGAGGGCGAGGTGAACACGCCCCCGCTATTCGGAAACGACAAACCGTTCAATTTCCGGGCCGATGAGAGCAACTTGAGCGTGGGTGTACAGATTGACACACCCATGGACCGTCGGCGAGAGCGGAACAATTTCCGAGCGGCTCAAGTCGCCTATCAGCGGGCGCGACGCAATTTCATGGCCGCCGAAGACCAAGTCAAACTGGATGTGCGGCGGCACCTGCGCCGGATCGAGGCCCAACGAGAATTGTTCGAGATCCAGCGACGCGCGTTGCGTCTCGCATCCCGCGAGCTGGAACAGGCCCTGGAACCCGACAAACCGGAAGACACCAACGGAAACGGCGGACGACAGCAGGGATTGAATATCCCCCGCGCGCTGGAAAACATCCTTGACGCTCAAGACGAATTGATTGAAGCCTGGGTAGAATATGAGACAGCCCGCCTGGAATTATACCGCGACATGGGCGTGATGCGTATTGACGCCAATGGCATCTGGCCGCAAGAACAGCAACGCCGTTAGGGCGGATCCGCAAGCCAAGAGTAGACCATCGCCGTTCCACTCGCCAGGCCAAAGTCCGCTCGCAGCAAAATTTGACGCGCCAGGGACCGTAACAGCGGACGGCGGCCTGCGTGCGAAAGGTTACGCGATTCCTTGCTGCACCCCAGCCCTGGGGTGAGGAAAAACTTTAAGTCGTTGCCATCCATATTGTTGCGCCGTTCGCCTTGTCGCCGTAGGGACGAAAGGACCAAAGGAACCTAAAGGACCTAAGAAGCGGACAGAAAACTGCAAGAGGATCTGCAATGGCCCGTTCGGAAAAAATGCAGCATGGTAACCCGAAGCGTGAGCGAGGGATTGCGTTTAGAGAGGGTCCGCGCAAACGACAAACAGACACGCTAACACCATACCTGGTCGGACAGAGTACTCAGCGGGTTCAAAGAAGAGCAAACAGCGAAATGGTTGTCGGTTACGGAAGACGACGGATTACCGTGCCGGCCCGTCCTTGTGTAACTCACCATGTTGCTGGCCTGGGCCGTCGCGTCCAACAGATGGCTGCCACGGCCTCCAGAGAAACCGTGCTGCTTGTCCGAAATCGTCCGACCAAGAGTGCGAGCAGCCATTGGACACGGCAGGCAGTTGACAAGCTGACAACGGTTGGGGTATAGTCATGGGTACGTGCGAGACGCGGGCAGATCTCATGAACCTGGGGATGTGAAAGGCTTCCTGGCCAAACCGTCCGGCGGGCGGTAAGCCGGTCCGATCACGGCCCCGCCGCCAAAGGAGACTGCCATGGTTTCTTGTGCACGTCGTAGACTGTTGGGAGAGGACGGAACTCGGATAGGCACCTTTCATTGCACCACTCGCTGCGTTCGCCGCGCGTTTCTTTGTGGTGAGGATCCGCTAACCGGCCAGGATTATTCCTATCGACGCGACTGGATTGTGCTGCGCGAAGAACAGTTGGCGGGACTGTTCACGATCGACATCGAATTTCGCAGCGAGATGAAAAACCACTTGCACGTGGTGCTTCGCCCCTGTCCTCGGGCGGCCAAGCGATTGTCCGCGACG
>JBNJEM010000511.1:0-5921 GCA_051745935.1 Planctomycetota bacterium | reverse complement strand
CATCACGGGGCCTCGTGCTCAGGTTCCCACACCGGTAAGGACACCGGCCCTCTGCCAGGCTTTTCAAACGGTCCGGGCGACGGCTGCTCGCGGCTCCGCGGGTTGCCCAAGTAATCGGTATCAATCGCCAAGGCCGAGCCATCCGGATTCTCGAAAGGAAGCTCGGGTATCCGCGCCCGTCCGAGCAGGGCAGTCGTGACCAGCGTGGTGCTCGTGTTGTCAAGCTCGGGAAAGCCGTCAAACTGAATGACCGTGCGGCCGTCCTCTTCCACCAGCTTGAGACCCGGGTCGATCCCGGCAAGCACCAGCGGATCTGCTTCCTTGGCGTAGGGCTTCGCTCCGTTGAGGTACACATTGCCGCCCGTCTGCAACGGCAGCTCTTTGTGGTCGTACACGCTCAGACCCCGTTTCTGTTCCTCGGACCCGATGAAGATGTTGTTATGAAAGCGATTGTCGCCTCCGGAAATGTTGCTTGTCCCGACAATTTCGGTCGAGTGGGGGAGGTGATAAGGCGTCACTCGCTTGTCGGGCCTGCTGAGGATGCTGCCGGCGAACAGGTTGTAAACGTAGGCCCCGCCCTGAGAGTTATCGTCCAGGCTCCGGTCCGACAGGAACAGGTTGTTGTCGATCAGATACGGCCCATGGCTCACCTCGACAAACAGGTCACAATAGGTATGAATCGCCATTGCGGTTCCGTCCTCCCGGGAGCGGCCGTTGTCGTGCAACAGATTTCCCGTAACCCTCGTGCCCTGGGACATCCAGTCTACCCAGATGCCCCGGACGGTGCGATAGATCCGATTCCGGCTGATCTCGACGTCGATCGGCGCGTGGAGTTTGATGCCCGCCTGCTCCCATCCGGTGAACAGGCGACGCACGTGGATGTCGTGGATCGTGTTGCCGGTGATCTTGCTGAACACGGCGCCCAGGCTGCCCACAATGCCTGACTGTTCGCAGTGCGAGATGGTATTGTTCCGGACAACGTGGCTGCCGATGGTATCCCGGTTCCAGCCCTGGGCGTGAGCGCGCCGGGCATATTCGGTGAAAATGCCCTCCTTGTTGTCCCATTCGTCGTGGCCCAGCGTGATTCCGGTACAGCGTGAATACGAAATGGAGTTGTCTTCAATGATCCAACCCTTGCTCCAGTGCGTGCCGATCAGTCCGACCTGCTCCGCCCGGGGCGGTGCCCACTGCGTGGCCGCCTGCTGCATGGTGAAGCCGCGGACGGTAATGTAGTTGCAGTGCGGCTTTTCGGGATAGAACACCGCCCAACGGACGTTAATTTCCACCGTCTGCTCGTTTGGGTTGACGCCCCGGAAATGTGCGAAGATCGTGGTGTTGCGGCGGTCGACATCGTCGAACCACAAGGGGGTCGCGTCCGGAGGATCGAATATCTTGTCGATACTGCTGGCCTCATCGATCCAATGTCCGTTCAGGTAGACGGCCCCGGTGTGGTGCTCGCGCCCCTTGCTGACGAACCAGCCACCACGAATCAGTTCTTGGTACGGGTTGTAGCTTCCAAAGAATGTATTGGGCAGAACGACTTTCCATACATCGTCCTGAACGTGAACCCAGTCTTTGATAACCTCCGAGCCCTTGATCACGACGTTCTCGCCCGGCGCCGCCTGATAGACGATTCGTTTCGTGTCGGATTCGCCGCCGCGCGGCGGATTGACCCGTTCGCGGTAGACGCCCTCGTGGACGGTGACCGTATCGCCTGGTTGCGCGAGATCGGCCGCCCGCTGGATGGTGCGCAGCGGTGCTGCGCGAGTGCCCGGGTTCGAGTCGTCGCCGTTGACGGCGACATGGAACTCGGTCGAACCGCGGTTCTCATCCGCCGGGTCGTGGCTCTCGTTCCCTCCACGTTGGTGCGCCGGCACCGGCGCGGCCCCGAAGCTGGGCAGCAGGCTGACGATCAGGCCGAAAGCCAGCAAGGCTGCGGCCGTGTGGTGAACAGAGGCAGGTCGAGTTGTCATGGTAATTCCCTCCCTCTGAAATAGTGGCCGAACTACTGATTGCTGAAGGCGGGCACTGCATCGTTACACTGCGGGAAGTTCATACCCCGCTCGACGTGGCCGGTCGTTCCAGGCGTTTGCATCGTCGGCGTCGACGAAGCGCTCGGTCGCTGGATCGAAAGTCAGCTCGCGACCGATCCATCGCGTAATGTTGTTCAGTTGGCAGAAGGCGATGCTGCGGTGCCCGATTTCGACGTCCGAAACCGGCCTCTCACGCGTCTTGATGCAGTCGATCCAGTTCTGCATGTGCCACTTGGCCTGCCAGAGTGCGGTCTGATCCGACCATTTGATCTCCTCTTCGGCTTCGTTCACTTTCTTGAGTAGCGTGTCTCGGATGTCGACCGGGTTCGACATGAACTTGTTGCGATTGATCTCGAGCTTGCCTTGCTCGCCGACAAAGATCGCCCCACCCATTGGCCCCTTGTCCAGCTCGAATCGGATCTCCGTGCCGTCGTCATACCATGCGGTCACCTTTCCGTTTTGCCCGGACGTGATCGGTTGAAAGCGGATCGGCAGCGTGTCATCCTTTCCTAGAGCCCACTGGATCTGGTCGACGCCGTGGGCGCCCCAGTTCGTCATCTCTCCGCCGACATAATTGCGGCCTTGAATAGCGCCGCTCCCGTACGGACGCCACTGGCTCTGATTGAGATGCAGCTCCCAATTGAAACCCGAAGGAATCGGCTGCTGCTCGTAGGTGTCAACCGCAGGGGTCGGCCCGACGCCCGGGTAGTTGATGGCCGAAACGTGTTTCAGCTTACCGAGACCGCCGTTGCGCACGAACTCGCAGGCGACCCGGTTCATCTCCATCGAGCGTTGCTGGGTTCCGACTTGAAAGACCGCCTGATGCTTGCGAACGTGCTGGATCAGCGTCCGACCTTCCTGGATGTACAGTGTCAGTGGTTTCTCTGCATAGACGTCCTTGCCTGCCTGCACGGCGTGGATGCAGGGCAGAACCCGCTGATACTCCTGCCCCGCGATGATCACGGCATCGATATCCTTGCGATCCAGCAGCGAATAGTGGCTCCCGTAGATCGCCCAGTCGGCTCCCTTCTCCTTTTTGAATCGGAGCGCCTGGGGCAGATTGCAGTCTGCGATTGCGACCAACCTCGCGGCCTCGGGTAACTGCTCCATCAGCAAACGCGCGCGGTATCCGGCACTCACGCAACCGACCGCTACACGGTCGTTGGCGCCAGGCCGCCCCGGCGCAGCCAGCACGGATCGTGGAATGATCGTGGGTACGGCAAAAGCAGAGACGGTGGCCGCTCCGGTCGTCATTCGGAGGAAGCTGCGACGATGAAGCGGATCGTTTTGGCGGGACATGTTTGAACCTTTCTCAATTCCTTTCCAAATCGTTCTCATATTGACACTTCTTCTCACTTGCCGGCGTCCAACTTTGCCCCCTCGGTCAGGCAGTACAGCTTGGATGCCGTCCGAATGAGCAGCTTGTCGCCGACGATGGCCGGACTGGAGAGGCAGAGTTCGTCGAGGGGATTGGTCTGGAGGATTTCGAACTCCGGCCCCGGTTTGACGACGTACGTCAGTCCGTCTTCGCTCAGACAGAACAACCGTCCGTTGAAAGCGAAGGGCGACGCGGTGAAGGAACCGCTGGGCGAGAAGCGCTGTTTGCCATAGACTTCTTCGCCGGTCTTCGCATTGTGACAGGTCAGAAATCCCTGATCGTAGAGCGTGTACAGATAGTCGCCGTAGACGATCTGAGACGGGTTGTAGGAGCCCGAGCGGTCCTGGTACCAGGCGAACGATTCGCTGCCGGCGTAGTCGCCTTCCGGAGCGAGATCGCCGCTGCCGCCCGGTCGCAAGGCGAAGGTCGGGCGATGGTTTTCCGCCACGAAACCCGCGCTGATGTAGCACAATCCGTGCGCGGTAAACGGGGAAGGAATCACCAGTTTGCCCATGCGACCGTTGAACTCCCAGAGCAGTTTGCCGTCGAGTGAGTAACCGCGGTTGCGATTCTCGCCGGGCACCACGATTTCGGTGCGGATGGGATTCGTCCAGACCAGTGGCGTTGCCCACGAACGCGTCTCATCGCGCGGCGTTCGCCACCGCTCGTCTCCGGTCTCTGCATCAAAGGCCGCAATCCATGATGCTTCCAGGTTGTCGTAGACCACAATCACCTGGCCGTCATGCACGACGGGCGAGGAAGCAGCGCCGTAGTCGAATTCCGTTTTCTTCGGTTCGATTTTCCGTTCCCAAAGCAGCTTGCCTTCGAGATCGTAGCACCAGAGACCCAGGTCGCCGAACAGGACATAGAGCCGCCTGCCATCGGTCGTCGGGGTTTCGGATGCATACGTGCTCTTGGGATGTCGCGGAACCTGTGGCTGACCCACGTGAGCTTCGTGCCGCCAGCGCACCGCACCTGTCTTTAGGTCAAAGCAATAGACCATCCAGCGGTGGATGCCTTTCGCTGGATCACGCACGCCTTCGCCGAGATACATTCCCTTTTTCGGCACCTGCGTCGGCTGATCGGCGATCACGGCCGTCAGGAAGACGCGATCACCCCAGACGACGGGACACGACCAGCCCAGCCCCGGCACGTCGGCCACCCACTTGACGTTCTCGGTGGTCGTCCAGGTGATCGGCAATCCGTGATGGTCCGGCGCCACGCCACGTGCGTGCGGTCCGCGGAAGCGAGGCCATTGATTCTCCGCTCCGGTTGCCGATGACCAGCAAACCGCGGTGAGGAGCCAGAAGAAAAAGAGCTTTCGTATCATGGAAATGTTCTCCGATGATGAAACTGCCAAAGTCGTACCTACGTGTTACGTCCGAACCGACCGCCGGATGCGGCCTTGATCCTAACCTTGTGAAATGCGTGTCCGTAACCCATGAAGATCATTCGCCCGATTGCGGAGCAAACGCTTTGGACCGACCGAATTCCGAAAGCCAGTGAGTGGTATGCTGTCGAGCCAGAGCTTCGGCTTCCTCGGGCAATCCCGAGCGTATGGCCTGCAACATCTCCGTGTGCGCCTGGATCGTCAGGTCGCGAACTCTGGACGTCTGCACCCGTTGTTCCATAGATTCGTGAAACCGCTGCATCATCAGCGAAATTTGCGACAACAGGTTCTCCCAAGCGCGCCGGAGTCGCGTGTTGCCTGCCGCGACAAATATCAGACGGTGGAAATCCAGGTCGAGCCGGGTGACCTCATCGAGACGGCTGACCGCCTTCAAGGCACGCAGGTTTTTTTCGATCGGGTCGAGACCGGCCTCCCGCCGACGCTCGGCGGCAAGACGACTTGCGGCAGGTTCCAGAACCATGCGCATCAATCCCAATTCCCGAACGTCTTCCAGGTCAAACTCGCAAACCCGAGCCGTCCCCCGCCGGTCGAACTCGACCAACCCCTCCCGTTCCAGCAAGGTGAGTGCTTCGCGGACCGGGGCTCGACTGACGCTCAGCATCTCGCCCACTTGCGATTCCGGGAGCGTCTCTCCGGGCTGCAGGCTGCCGCAAACGATCTCTTTGCGAAGATGCTCGGTTGCTGCAGCGGTCACCGTGGTCCGAGGAAGCGCGATCGGTTTTTGAACAGGCATGTTGAGCTCCTTGGTCTTGACAACCCCCTGATCGTATACAGTCGACGGTACACCGTCAACGGGTGGGAAAGGAGTTAATTCCCTGACACCTCGGAGATGACCGGAGAAACTGCGACGAACCGCCGGAACGTACGGCTGGCAATGGCTCGAATCGTCCCCGACCTACTGCGTCCAAGCCCGGGCAGAGCGGGCTCTGGCCTTGCGGTTAAACGCGCGGCTATGCAGCACGCAGAGGGCGCCGAGTTGGACGCCCAGCAGCCGATCGCCCACGGTGAGAATCGAGCGCCCGCCGACCTGCATCAGCGGGGAATAGAGCGCGTCGCCATGGGCCATCACCAACCAGGTCAGCGGGCGCGGCAACGTGAG
>JBNJEM010000510.1:0-5927 GCA_051745935.1 Planctomycetota bacterium | reverse complement strand
TTGGTCCTTTCAGTCCCTGAGGTCCTTGATTCGACGCGGGCAAGGACGCAAGGCGCAACAAAACGGGCTACAAGGACCTAAAGTTTTTCGCCATCCCACTTTCCCCCTGTCCGTCTTGGCTGCTGTTGCCCCTGGAAAGAAACGAAGCCCCTCTGATGATGAGCCGATAAGAATGGGTCGCTAACCGGTGACTGTCCGTTATCCCGTTTTGTTCGCCGAGCAGCACGGTCGCCAGCTACCCCGCGGAATCGCGGCGATTCGGGGCACCTTGCAGGTCCTGGACCGCTTTCTTCGCCCTTGCCGGTGGTTCAGCCGGTATCGCCCGCTCCGGCGCCGCTTTGGCGGCTTTCGAGGACGGGATCGGCGTCCAAGGGGAGTTTCACGGTTTGTCCGGTTTCAGCTGCCTTGTACACGGCCAAAATAATCTCGACGCTGCGACGACCCTCGCGGCCATCGATTAAGGGGCGAGTATTATTGTTGATCGCGTTGAGTACGTCCTTGAACTGCTCGGCGTGCCCGTGATGGCCGATCGCGGCGGGATCCGCCGCGCCTCCACCCGTCTCGGTCTTGCCCGCCATTCGCTTCAACAACGCTTGGTCGGCTTCGGTTTCCTCGGCGAATTTCCACACCGTGATGTCCTCTTCCTCAAGCACGGCCGAGCCTGCGGAGCCATGGACTTCAATGCGTTTCAAGGCGCCCGGGTAGGCCGCCGTGGTGGCTTCGATGACGCCCAGCGCGCCATTGTCAAACGTCAAGGTGGCCATCGCCACATCTTCCACTTCGATCCGCTCGTGGGCCAGCGTCGCCGTACGGGCGGAAATCTCCCGCACCGGTCCCATGAGCCAAGTGAGGAGATCGACGCTGTGAATGGCTTGATTCATCAGGGCACCACCGCCATCCAGTTCCCACGTACCGCGCCATTGGCCACTGTCATAGTAGTCCTGCGTGCGATACCACTTCACGTAGGCATCGCCGATCGTGAGCCGGCCGAAGCGGCCTTTGTCGATCGCCTGTTTGAACAATTGCGAGGATTCATGGAATCGGGACGGGAAAATGGTCGAGAGCACGACATTGGCTTCGTCACAGGCTTTAATGATTTGGTCGCACCGGGTGAGGGTGATTTCCAACGGTTTCTCGACAATGACGTGTTTGCCTGCTTGAGCAGCCGACACGGCCGGCTCCATGTGCGCGCCGCTGGGCGTGCAAATGGTGACCACGTCGACCTCCGAGTTGGCGAGCATCTTGTCGATATCGTGATAGGCGGTACAGCCATTCGATTCCGCGAACCGGTCGGCGGCCGCGGGAACCGCGTCATAGCAGGCCACGACCGAGGCCCCCGGGATATCCCCGACCGCTCGCGCGTGAAAATTGGCGATCATTCCACAACCAACGATGCCGAATCCAACTGTCATCAGCTTCACTCCTACTGGCTTGTATACCTTGTCGAAAAACGCTCATACCGCCTCGGCACGTCATTATAGGAAGGACAAGCCGTGCCGCCACGGGGGGCCTCGAGGACGCACGGGACCCCATTGCGTGGGTGGTTTCGTTAGTCGGTGTTGGCTGAGTTGGCCGGTAGCAGCTCAAGCACGGCGAAAATGGGCCGATGGTCGGACGCAACGGGTTCCTCCAGAACCCGGACTTCGATTGTCTTCCATCGGGCCTCGGGGCGGACCAAGATGAAGTCAATCTGCTTCTCCGGCTGATTCGCGGGAAACGTGGGCAGTACCTTTCTCTTGGCCGGAGCCCACACGGTCTTGAATTCGCGCAGGGTATCGCTGTCTGGAAGATCGTTAAGGTCGCCGGCGAGCACCGCTGGTTCTTCCGGCCCTGCCACGATTAGGCCATGATCGATCCGGTCCTTCTGATTGGAGAGGTCCTCCGCGGCATCCGACTTTCCCGGAGGCGAGGGCTCGGCGGACGATTTCGCGTGCCCCACGGAGATTTTGTTGATGGCGGCGGCTGACGCGAGCCGCTCGCGATCCCCGGGACGATGATCCAGATGGGTGGCCAGAAACACCAGGGGCCCGGCTCCGTCCGGCAGCTTGATATGCACTTCGAGCACACCACGCTGCTCCGCGTCGTCGAAGCGAGGGAGCGGGTGGTTTTCATGCCGTAGAATGGGAAATCGAGACAAAACGGCATTCCCGTAATCACCGCCCTGGTAAGGGATGTTGCCACCGAAGACGACATGCATGTTCGAGAGCCGGGCCAGGACGGCCGGTTGATCGACCCGATCCGTGCGTTGTGTTCCCGCGTCGACCTCCTGAAGTGCCACCACATCCGGGTTCACGGCGTTAATAACCTTGGCGATACGCGTGAGGTCGAGTTCACCATCGATTCCTTCGCCGTGGTGGATGTTGTAACTTAGAATTTTCAGCCGCAGCGCGTCTTCGGTGCTCGTGTTGCCGCCGCTGGCGCAGGGAATGGCGATGAATGCGAACAAGACGAAGAAGACGTTTTTCCACTGCCAACGCCACTGTATCATTGTGATTCCCCTGATTGATTGGAATGGCTGGAATTGCTCACGTGGCGGCGAGATCCCTTTGCGCCCCGGAGACCGGGGCGGTTGTGAAGCGGCGACACGATCGAGCGGGGGCCTACAGCGAGATTTTGAAAGTCTCGGATCCCGTGGGAAATGTATCGTATGATTTTCAGGTCGTCCAGGTTATTGACCGGGACCCGCCACACCCGCTGCCTGGACTGATGAAAAACCCGGAAATTGGGCAAAGTAGAACGAGTAGATTGTTCCGAGTTTGTCGCGCGTGCTTGGTTTAAGAGTTGAAGATTTCGCCACCAGGGCACGACGATGATCGCCGGTGCGTCAGATATCATGATAGGCCCACCGATGGCAGAACGGACCCACGGATGAAGAAACGGAAGATGCCCCGCGGCTGTTTTCACGCGTGAGCCCCGTCCGCCGTGTTCCCTTTGGTCTTTTCAGTGCCTGAGGTCCTTGATTCGACGCGGGCAAGGATGCAAGGCGCCACAAAACGGGCTACAAGGACCTAAAGTTTTTCCCCATCCCACCCGCTGCCTCCCACCATTCACGCCACCTACTCGCCCACCTTCGACATTACGCCCGACACGTCCATCACGTTCAAAGTCCGCACCTTCCACGCCGGTGGCGGGGAAACCTGGGACTTTGGCGATGGCTCGCCCACCGTGCGCGTCGGGTGGGGCGCCAACGCCGACGTCCATGCGGCCGATGGCTACGCGGTCACGACGCATGCTTACGACAAACCGGGCACCGATTTGGTAGCCGTTCAACATACTGGCCAGCGCGATTGCCAAGCGACCGCGCGATTGTGTGTCGTCGTGGAAGAAGACGAGTAAGGCCCGACCACCGAATGACGGTTGCCCTTCGGCGATCCTTTGGCCGCCTGGTAGACCTCTATGTCAGCCTTTCCAGGCTCCAGGCCGACGCTGGTTGACAGGGAACTCTGCCGCGTTTTTCCAAATCCACGACTGCCAGGCTAGAAGGCCTGACGTATTCAGTTCTCGGACGCGACGGCCCGGGCCAATTCGACGGGGGTGAGCCGGCCGTCCCCGTCGGTGTCGGCCGAGGCGTAGTCTTTCCCCATGCTTTTCCACTCATCGGACGTCAACACACCGTCTTGGTTGTCGTCGTATTTCTTGATGACGCCGACGGCGTATTTCACGTAGGTGGGGGAAACTTCTTCTGGGTTGTCGGCGGAGCTCGCGGCCGCCGGGTCGGCCTCCGAGGGTTCGGGAGAGCCGTTTTCATCGGAGCCGCCGGAAGAGGTGGAAGAAGAGGTGGACCCCCGCGAACCGTAACGGGTGTCCGAAGAGCCCGTTGAGCGAGGAGCTCCCTGGACCGCTCCGCGATCAACAGCTTCCAGACATTCCGTGGGGGTGATGATGCCATCGCCATTGAGGTCGAACTGGGAAAAATCGGCAATGACCTCTTCGTTCCACGTGGTGGCGTATTCGGCCATTTCCACTTGTCCGTTTTCGTCCATATCGTAGCGAGCGAACCATTCGGGAAGCCCCTCGAGTTCGGCCAGTCGCTCCGACGGGCTAAGGATGCGATAAGAGGAGCGTGAGAACCGGTCGCCATTTTCCGATGAGTCGTTTGAGTCGTCGTCGCGTCCGCCGCGGTCATCCCCGCGCCGCCGGAAAAAGCGAGACCGATTGTCGTCGTCTCCGCCCCGATTGAACCGTCCACTCATGGCCTTCGTGAATTCATCTCGGGTGATCTTTCCGTCATTATTCAAATCATACCGATCGCCCCGCCCCCCCAACCGCCGCATTTCCTCGCCTTCAATAACGTCATTGTTATCACCGTCATACCGGCCGAACATCATGGCAATAAAACGTTCTCTTCGATCCGAAGCATCGTCGGAAGACGAATCGTCGCGTCCAGAGGATCCTCGGCCTCGATCTCGGGAATCGCTGGCCCCCTCTTCGCTTTCCGCGCGGCGCACGGCGTAGCGAAGTGCCAGTTCGTTAAGCGTGAGCTTGCCGTCTCGATTCCGGTCGTAGAGTAGAGGGTCACCGCGCCACCGGCCCCGCTGGATTTCCTCTTGGTCCAGGATTGCATCCTTGTTCCGGTCATACCGCCCCAGCGTCCGTTGGGCTTGTTGGCGATCCTCTTCGGTGATGGTTACGGCGAACCGTTCGCCCAAACTACCGAAGCCGGGCACGGGTTCAAATAGGTCCACTTCTCCGAATCCCGCGACCAGCGGGTTTTCCTCCGGTTCCGAGCGCGACGAACCACGCCTTCGATCGCGATTTCGATCGTCGTTATCCCGCCCTCGTCCCCGGTCGCGTCCCCGTCCGCCGCGATCGTCATCCCCACCGCGGGAGCGACGGTTTCGCATTTCTTCAAATGCCCGTTCAACGTCTTTGAGGGGGACGGGTTTGGAGAGGTCGAGTCTGCCATCGCCCCCGATTCGCTCCAGCATCGCTCGGGTTCGCCCCTGTATCTCGTCCCGGTCCAGCATCCCATTGTTGTTTCTATCGAGCCGAGCCAGGAACCCACCCGGGCCACCACCGGGAGGACCACCGCCCATGCGTCCACCCGGGCCACCACGGCCTCGCCCTGGCTGCGCGTACAAGCTATCAGCGGCGATGCCGATGATTCCTCCCATCAGCGCCAACACCATGAGGCATCTCGAACCAACTCGCTTTGAACCTGATATACCGGTCGCGGATGACTTTCTCCGCCGCGAGTCCGACCAACGGGAGGCGGGCTTGCGTCGGACAGCTTTCCACCCGGAAACATCCAACCGCCTGAAATATAATACGTACATGATTGCGACTCACTCCGCTGGGGTTTGTGTCCTATTCCGTCCATCCGGCCGCACGCATGAAAACAGGGGCGTGGCTAATGACCACTTGGCGGACACGTTCTTTCCGGGGGATTTCGCCCCCTTCTGGCCATTATCTTCTGGATGACAGCCGTTTTTCCACCCGGAAAGTCAGGTTTTCCCACGTAGATAGCTTAACCCCGGCGCGAGCCGGGAGTTTCGCCACGGCGCCCGGGATTATCTTTACCCCGCCGGGCTGAACCAGCGATGGGCGCGAGCTGGGCTGCTAAAAATCGAGCGGTTAGCGACGACCAGTGGCAGCCCCGTACACTGACTTTTTGTTCCGCTTACTGGTTCCTGTTTTGCCTACAGGATCCGGTGCGAATTACTTTGCTTACCCTTGGGGTAGGCGTGGTTGGTTGACACACCTCGGGCCCAAATGCCAGGAGGTGATTCAGCACGTGATGTTAACTGATCGCGTGCCGAAGGCACGCTCCTGTCCCCGCCCCCCGCGTCAATCCCTCCGGGGCCCAAGAGCTTGCCTCGTGGGCGTCTGGGGGGGGGTTGCTCCGGTGCGCGGTGGCAGCGTTTCTGTTTCGTCCGAGCGACGAAATGCACTGGTGGCAGCCGGAACAAAAACAGGATAAAAGACAC
>JBNJEM010000509.1:0-5937 GCA_051745935.1 Planctomycetota bacterium | reverse complement strand
TTGGCTCGCAATGTCGGCACGCACGCGGCAGCGGTGGTCATTGCCGATCGCCCTCTCCCTTGCCACGTTCCCCTCTGCCGCGTGACCGGCAAGGAGGACATCATCACGCAGTGGTCGATGAACGACGTGGAAGCCGCCGGCCTGCTGAAAATGGATTTCCTGGGGCTGCGCAACCTGACGATTTTGCGGAAAGCCGTGACGTTGGTGGAGCAGACAACGGGCCAACACATCGATCCACAGGAGTTCCCGCTGGATGATCAAGCGACCTTCGACCTGCTCTGCCGGGGGGAGACCAAAGGCGTGTTTCAGCTGGAAAGCGGAGGCATTCGGGACCTGTTGCAGAAAATGAAGCCGGACCATTTCCGTGATATCATCGCCACCAATGCACTCTACCGTCCCGGTCCGCTGGAGGGGGGCATGGTGGATGACTACATCGAAGTCAAGCACGGTCGCAAGAAGCCCGAGTACAAGCATGCCGTCTTGGAAAGGATCTTGAGCGAGACCCACGGGGTCATGGTCTATCAAGAACAAGTCATGCGGATCCTCAACCAACTCGGTGGCATCGAGCTGGCGAGCGCGTACACTTGTATCAAGGCGATCAGCAAGAAGAAGCAAGCGATTATCGATCGCAACCGCGAGCAATTCATTAGCGGGGCAACGGATAACGGACTCTCCCAGAAGGAAGCCGAGGAAATCTGGGGACTGATCACCAAGTTCGCCGGCTATGGGTTCAACAAGAGTCATTCCACGGCCTATGCGCTCATTGCCTATCAGACGGCTTACCTCAAGGCCCACTACCCGGTTGAGTTCATGGCGGCCCTGTTGTCCGAAGACATTTCGGGACGCAACTTCACGCGCAAGGATTCGTTGGTCGAGCACTTGGACGATGCCAGCCGCATGAGCATCGAGGTGGTGCCGCCCAACCTGAATTTGTCCGAGCTCGAATTCTCGGTAAAGGACGGGAAGATCATCTTTGGTTTGGCGGCGATTAAAGGATGCGGTGGGGCGGCGCCCCGGGCCATCGTCGCCGCTCGCCAAAAAGATGGTCCGTTTCGCGATCTGTTTGACTTCTGCGAACGGGTGGATCCCAGCCACTGTAATCGTTCAACCATCGAGACGTTGATCAAGGCTGGCGCCTTGGATTGTTTTGGGGCCAAACGTTCGCAGTTGCTGGCCACCCTGGATCGGGCCATGCAATCCGGCGCCGCCGCGCTCGCCGATCGACGCAGCGGGCAGAAAAGCCTGTTTGACGATCTGGAAGAGGAGGAAGAGCCGGACACCGATTTCGTCATGCCGGACATTCCGGAAATCGAGGAACGCGAACGACTCAGTATGGAAAAAGAGGTCTTGGGCTTCTATCTCTCCAGTCACCCCCTGGCGGAATATGAAAAGATGCTTCGCAATTTCTGTTCGCATACCACGGCCAACCTTTCGGAAATGCCGCATCGCAGCGAAGTGATCATGGGGGGCATGCTCAGCGCCATCAAGTTGAGTCACGTCCGCAAACCCCGGCCCGGACAAACCGCCACCAAATATGCCAACTTCGATCTGGAGGACATGCATGGCGCCGTCCGTTGCATTATTTGGCCCGAGAATTATCTGAAGTACGGCGAGTTGGTGCAGCCGGACGCCATTGTCCTGGTGCGGGGAGTGGTCGAAAAACGCGGCGGGGATGAAGTGAATCTGGTGGTCAGTGAAGCCACCCCCATGGACCAACTCGATTCGCGCTATACCAGTGGTATTGTGGTCCGGGTGGACCAGCAAAAGCACGGGCACGACATGTTGCCCAAAGTGCGTGAAATCGTGCGCGGGTACCCGGGCGAACGAGACTTGGAACTAGAACTGGATCTGGACGACGGCTGCCGAGTGCACTTGAAATCACAACGACTGCGCGTCGACATTTCCCCTGAGCTTCGGCAACGCGTTGATGACCTGCTCGGGCTCGGGCACTACCACCTCATCACCACGCCCCCCAAGCCATCAAACGGGAACGGGAACGGGAACGGGAACGGGCGCCGTCGCCGGTAAAAGATCCGGGACGAGGTTCCCGGGGCTCCCCATGGGGATTCAATCGCACGCTGGCAGCGCTGAGCGATGCGGCGTGCGACACCTTTTGATGGGCTGTGCGGCCGAGGGGGGTGGCTCGGCGGGCGCCGGTCCCCGGGGCTTCAGAACGGACGACCGGACCAATCCAAGTTATATGTCAGGCGGTTGGATTCTTCCGGGTGGAAAGCCCACCCGACGCAAGCCGTCCTCCCGTTGGTCGGACTCGCGGCGGAGAACGTCATTCGCGACCCGTATAATCCACGGGCTCCGCCGGTGAGACCCGTAAAGGCTCTGCCGTCTCCTGCGCGGTGTCAGTTCCCTACCGAGCTTGTGTCGGTGCAATAGGCTTTGGCAAGTAGCTGGACCTCAAACGAGGTTGTCTTGAGTTGTCGTCTTAGTTTTCAAACCCGCCCCCGAGGCGGACTTGGTGGGGAATGGATGCCCCCTTCACGGGGGCCTTCCTCGAACCACCAGTTCTGCTGGTGGTTGCTGAATGGTCGAGCTTGCCCGGTTCGTGGCCCGCGGGTGGGAGAGGATTCTGTCACGCGCCCGACGCGGGTTTGGAGCTCTTTCCGGGGGAACGCCCGTGATATTTGCTTGCCATGGCGAGACGTGACGACTAAGATCGAGAGGTAGGGGGTCTCGCTTGCACAAGTCTGTCGCACAGCGCTGTCTACGGGCAATTGAGAATGCCACTAGATCATGTCCGAGCCGAGCTGGTCCGTGCCGTGCGGGTAGCCCTTATGGCATGGAGGCCGGAGAGGGGATTCAGCCACATGGGCGCGGTTTCCGGGGTCAAGCGAGGCTGAGTGCGAGCCGGATAGTTACCGAACGGGAACGGGGCCGTCCGTGGGAGAAGGTACGGTAGTACGTTCGGGTCACGTGCTGCAGCAGCGGGGGGGTGGCTGCTCCACGTTATGGTGACAGACGATGCCACCCATCGATCAAAACAAGTGAACGGTGGCCCAAGAGAGAGGTGAGTAACAAATGAGAAATTGCTGTTGGTTGCGAAGTTGCAGTTTACGTACCGCGGTCGCGTTTCTGGTTATCGCGGTGGTTCCTCTAGTCGCTCGAGCGCAGATTGGCGGAGGCGGCATTGGAGGCGGTATTGGCGGAGGCGGCATTGGCGGAGGCGGCATTGGTGGGGGCCTCAACACGGTCGGCGACCAGCAGGCTGGTGTGTACATTGATGCACGCGGCGTGTTAAAGCGGCGAGTGGTGCCGGCTCCCCCGGGTGAACTGAAGCGGATCGCGGCGAGAGCCCGGCAAACGCTGGGCCCGCGGCTCAGTCGGGGGAGCGATTTGCGGAAGATCTCGCTCAATCGGCTCGAGAAGGCCGTGGCGGCCCAGATCGCGAAAGGCGAACCGTTGCCGGACGAGATGCGGTACTTAGCGGGGTTGCTCCGCGTGCAGAACGTCTTCTTCTATCCCGAGACGGGTGACATTGTGTTGGCGGGCCCGGCGGAGGGGTTCGCGGAAGATCCGGCGGGACGCGTGCGGGGGCTGGGAACCGGTCGGCCCGTATTGCAATTACAGGATTTGGCAACGGCTCTGCGAGCCTATCCGCCGGACGGTTCCACCTTGAACCAGATCAGTGTGTCCATCGACCCCACGGACGAGGGTTTGGCGCGGCTGCAGAAGTTCCTGGGCCGTTACCGCAGCATGCCTAGGAATCCGCAAGCATTTGCTGAGGCGATGCGGAAGCAGCTGGGTCTGCAGACGGTTTCGGTCAACGGGGTTTCGCCCAAGACTCACTTTGCCCAGGTGTTGGTGGAGTCGGATTATCGGATGAAGCTGATTGGCATCGGGCTGGAAAAACCACCCGTCGACATGAACACGTTCATCGAAGTGGCCAAGCCGGGTGCCTTGGCCGGAAACGCGCTGGTCCGATGGTATTTCGTGCCAAATTACGAGTGCGTGCGTGTTTCGGAAGACGGTCTGGCCATGCGGATGGAAGGTTGGGGCGTGAAGCTCATCGGTGCTCACGAACTGGTCCGGCAGAGTGGGGGGCGAGTCGAGGGCGCCAAGGAAAGTCGCGCCAGTAAAGCGTTCTGTCATTCGTTCACCGAGCAGTATCCGAAGCTGGCGAACCGGGCTCCGGTTTACGCCGAGTTGCGAAACTTGATTGATCTGTCCGTGGCCGCGGCGTTCATTCAGCAGCAGGACTACTACCGTCAAGCGGGTTGGGACCTCGGTGTATTGGCGGATGAAACACGCTACTCGGTGGAAACGTACTCCGTCCCGAAGCACGTTGAATCCGCCGTGAATGTGGTTTTCAAAGGCAACGCTTTGATGACTCCAATTGGCGGAGGCGTGGATATCCAACCGTTGCGAGCCTTGAAGCGGGAAAACCAGCTGCCCGATGATGACGGTGAAGTCGCGGCGACCAAGAAACGGCTGGATCTTGAGAGTCTGCCCGAAGGCCAGTGGTGGTGGGACTAAGTCCTCGACGCGTTTACTAGCCTGCAACAATTGCTGGAGCTCAAGTCGGCCCTTCGTGTCAGCGAGGGGCCGTTTTCTTTTGGCAATAGCGGCAAGTGGTCCTGCCCGATTGATCCGAGCAGCGCGTCTCGGCAACATGTTGACACTTTACAGCCTGTAGTGACACCTGGTTTCCGCATCCAGGAATCCCTGGATAACAGCAAACCAGGAGAGTTTTGCCATGGGTTCTTACCGTGTGTTGTCAAATCCACGCTCGTCAGGCTAGAAAGCCTGACGTACACCAATTGGCTTAGGACTTGCGAACCTCACACTGATACGCGGGTGCTCGCGAAGCTGGGTGCGGCGTTCTCACAATGGGCCATTTTTGTTCTTCGCTTGGTCGACGACCACGACGCGAACGTCGCACACGTTGGTGTGGGTGGGGCCCGTTTTAATTAACCCATTGACCTGTTCGAAGAAATGGTAGGCGTCGTTGCGCCGCAGGTATTCGCCCGTATCCAGTCCCTGCTTGCGACCTGCTTCAGCGATTCGGCGATCGATGATCGCGCCGGCCGCGTCGGTGGGGCCATCTTCTCCGTCGGTGCCTCCGGAGAGCAGCGCGATGCCGTCCAAGGGGGAGGTTTCCGATGTGGGGGGCTGTGAGGCATGAAGGGCGCGCAAGGCAGCGAGGACAAGTTGTTGATTGCGTCCGCCCATGCCGCGGAGTGTGGGATCGACGAGTGCGACGGTGGGTTCGCCACCGGTGATCAGGCAATTCGGACCAGGGGACTGGCGCATTTCCCGTGCCATGTGAGCGAGGTGCTCACCGACTGTTTCCGCGTCCCCTTCCAGTGTTTGGGTTGAAACCATGGCGTGAGCATACCCGCGCCGCTCGGCTTCCATTCCCGCGGCGTCCACCGCGAGCGCGTTGTTACCAATAATGACGTTCGTCACGGTACCCGGGACCCTGGACGTCTCATGTTGACCCGCAGCGGCCCGTTGCGTCAAGTAATTCCGCACGGCGTTGTCTAGTGTGGTGTCCGCGATTGGAAACTGCCGCAAGACGTCGATGGCGTCTTCCGGGGTTGACGTGTCGGCGACCGTGGGCCCGGAAGCGATGACGTCGAGAGGATCTCCTAACACATCCGAGATGATCAGCGTGATCAGGGTTCCGGCGCGGCAAGCTCGAGCCAATCCCCCTCCTTTGATCCGGCTCAGTTGTTTCCGCACCGTGTTTAGTTGTTGGATATTCGCGCCCGCGCCGCTCAAGTGTTTCGTAATCGCTACTTTTTGATCCAGCGTGACGCCGGTGGACGGGGCGGGCAATAGGGCCGACCCGCCGCCGGAAAGCAAGCAGATGCAGAGGTCGTTTTCGTCGAGGCTGGAGACCAATTCCAGAATCTTTTCACAGCCTTGCACGCCGGCGGGCGTCGGTTCGTTGACGCCGGCGGGGCGGGCGGCGTGCAGGTG
>JBNJEM010000508.1:0-5951 GCA_051745935.1 Planctomycetota bacterium | reverse complement strand
CGTTCCGCGCCGGCTTCCCTGGTTTCCAACCCCTCCTCCGGCCACGCCATGCGGTTGCACGATCCGGTAACCTCGCGCGGCCCCGGCCCGGCAACCAGTGGGTTGGAACCCGGGGGGGCCACTTTGCGCGTCCCGGTTTCAGCGCGCAGGCCGCCGTCCGCTGTTACCTGCCGCCGGTTGGTCAAGGATCGGCCGAGCGGACTCTGGCCTTGCGGTTAAACGCGCCCCGTGCCGATCGGCTGCCGAGTGTCCATTCCTGGCGTCCAGCCACCGATTGGCACGGAGGGATGCGCGCTGGGGCGACGGCGTTCCGCGCCAGCTTCCCCGGTTTCCAACCCCTCCTCCGGCCACGCCATGCGGTTGCACGATCCGGTAACCTCGCGCGGCCCCGGCCCGGCAACCAGTGGGTTGGAACCCGGCGGGGCCGGTTCACGTGTTTCGCCCTCAGCGCGCAGGCCGCCGTCCGCTGTAACCTGCCCTACGGCGTCCAGGCCAGTGCTGAGCGGACTCTGGCCTTGCGGTTAAACGGGCGATGTGCAGGACGCAGAGGGCGCCGAGCTGGGCGGCGAGCAGCCGCTCGCCCACGGTGAGAATCGAGCGCCCGCCGACCTGCATCAGCGGGGAATACAGCGCGTCGCCATGGGGCTTCCAAACGAAGACACCCGCCGTTTTGAGCGACTGAAGCCACTGGTGTGGGTGGCCAACATCGGGTTTGCGCGAGGGGGGGTGGTGGCGGGAGCGGCCGGGCAGGAAAGAAAAGCGGCAGGGGAAGCGGAGACGGCGCGGACGGGGAGCGCGCGGGTGGGCGCGTTTCAAAAAAAACCTCAATGGAGGGGGGGAGCTTCTTCGAGCTCTGAATACGGACCAGGGCATCGTCGCGCGGCCATGTCTCCCCGAACGATCGTGCTAGCAGTTATATTTCAGGCGGTTGGATTTATCCGGGTGGAAAGCTGCCCGACGCAAGCCGTCCTCCCGTTGGTCGGACTCGCGGCGGAGAAAGTCATCCGCGACCGGTATACCTATCGACGCGGTTGGATTATGCTGCGGAAAGAACAACTCGCTGGGCTGTTCACGATCGACATCGAATTCCACAGCGAGATGAGCAGTCACCTGTACGTGGTGCTTCGCCCCTGCCCTCGGGCGGCCAAGCGATTGTCCGCGACGGAGGTGGCTCGGCGATGGCTGACCATCACGAAGCTGGCCAAGAGCCTGAACGACGAGCTGCCGCTGCCCGATGAAGAGCGGGTCCAGGAATTGGCCAAGGACAAGAAACGAATCAAAAAGCTGCGGAAGCAGCCGAGCAGTATCTCGTGGTTCATGGCGATATTGTCGGAGAATATTGCCCGTCGCGCGAATCGCGAGGATGGTTGCCGCGGTCGCTTCTGGGAGACGAGATTCCGTTGCCGCGAGTGTGCCGATCCGAGCGCGGTGTTGCTGTGCGGGATCCATGTCGATTTGAATCCGATCAAGGCGGGCGAGGCGGAGAGTCCACGGACGGCATATTTTACCTCGGCCTATCAGCGAATCCAGACGCGGGGCGCAGCGACGTAATGCGCGGGATCGAGCGGACGGGTGGATGGCCGAACTGACGTTGCAACCGGAGAAGAGGGCGACGCACGCGCTGGCGGACACCGCACGGACAAGGCGGCGAGCGTCCGACAGGGGGATTCTGCCGATGTCGTTGGATTCCTACCCGCGGCTGTTCGATTGGACCGCTCGCATGTTACGGTCCGGGGAGCGGTCAACGATCCCCAAGGACCTCGCCGCGATCTTGGATCACATGAACATCCAGATTAGCGTGACACGACTCCCGTAGCTGTAAAGAAAACCAGATTGAAAAGGTGGTTTTCTTTCACTGGTGAGTTTCTCATAGGGCGTTACCAGGTCAGATTGCGGCCAGGGACCAACGCGAGGCCGTTTCAGACACTAACGCGCGAACCGGAAATGACCTTCCACCCAGCGAGCGTGAGAACCAGGTTCAAACCGATGAATCCAACTGAGGCAAAAGGAAGGTGGCTGGGCGACTTCGAGATTATCCGAGAAATTGGTCGCGGCGGGATGGGCATCGTTTATCAGGCCCGACAGGTGTCTCTAAATCGAGAGGTAGCTCTGAAGGTGCTTTCTGGCGGGCTGGGACTGACGAGCTCGGCCGTGCAGCGATTCAAACACGAAGCCGAAGCAGCCGCCAGACTCCATCATACACATATCGTGCCCATCTACGCGACAGGCGAGGAGAACGGCATCCATTACTATGCGATGGAACTCGTGGAGGGACCATCTCTGAAGCAAGTGATCGAGCGCTTACGGCGCGGAAGTGCCCCGGCGATTGAGGAAACTTCTCCGGTGGAAGATGGTTGCGAATGTTCCGACGCCGTGTTGCCCGCTTGGGGTATCGAGACCGCCGCGTACGATCAAGCTGCCTTAGAGACCGGCACCAGTGGCGTTACGGACAATTCTTCGCTCGACGAGTCCAGTTCCACGTATTTTGAAAACATTGCTGGGATGGTGGCCGATCTGGCCGATGCTCTCGAACACGCGCACACTCGGTCGATCATACACCGTGATATTAAGCCTTCTAATGTAATGCTGGCAGCCGAAGACCGGCTCACTATCGCCGATTTTGGCCTGGCACGCATTGTCGACCAACCAAATGTAACGATTACCGGAGAGTTTCTGGGCACCCCCATGTACATGTCTCCGGAGCAAGTTGCAGCAGGGCGCGTGCCGATCGATCATCGCACGGACATCTACTCGTTGGGCGCAACGCTCTACGAGCTACTCACGCTCAGGCCGCCGTTTTTGGGGCAGCAACGCGAACAGGTAATTGCACAAGTTCTCCAGAAAGACGCAAAACCCCCCCGCAAACTTAACAAGAGGTTGCCCGTTGATTTGCAGACTATCTGTCTAAAGGCAATGGAAAAGGACCCGGATCGTCGTTATCAGACCGCGGCCCACATGGCCGAGGACCTGAGACGCTACGTTCGCGGTCAGGTAATTCATGCACAGCGTCCAACGCTGCGCCGGCGGATTACGAAGTTCATCCGTCGAAACAAGATCGCGGTGACCGTGACGATGGTCATCGCGTCGCTACTGCTGATTGCCTCGATAGTCGGATGGAACTGGTATACAGAGTGGCAGAAACGACGGCGGGAACAGTTTGCGCGACGAGTACTGCTGCCGGAAACCGAGAAACACCTCAATGCGGGGAGAGTAGTTTCCGCATTCGTTCTTGCCCGGAAGGCGGGACGAACCATTCCCGATGATCCCTTGCTTAACAGCCTTTGGTTGGAAGTGTCGCTGAGCACATCGATCATTACAGAACCTTCAGATGTATTGGTTGAAGTCAGAGACTGGCAAGATGCTGACGCGCAATGGATGCAGCTAGGTAGAACTCCCCTTAAACAAGTCAGATTGCCGCGCGGTTACGCCCGCTGGCGGTTCGCCAAGAAAGGGTATGCCGAGGTCGAAAGACTTGCCAGGGTTAAGGATGGCGAAACTTGGCGTGAGAAACTGTTAAGACCAAACGAACTACCGTCGCCGGAAATGGTTCGAGTGGAGGCTGAAGACGTGCCTCAGTGGGGCGGGATCGTCCTCGAGAATCAAGACTCGCTTGTCCCTCACGACTTCTTCATCGACCAGTACGAGGTCACCAATAAGCAATTTAAACGTTTCGTTGACGCGAATGGATACGTGACGCGAGAGTATTGGCGCGAGCTGGTTGAAGACGTGGGCGAGGCGGGCTGGGAAGAAGTGGTAGGGCGATTTCGTGACTCTACCGGGGAGCCAGGGCCTAGCACGTGGATACACGGAACTTATCGCCCCGGGGAAGCTAGGTACCCAGTGCAGGGAGTTAGTTGGTACGAAGCGGCCGCCTATGCAAGGTTCGTCGGGAAACAGTTGCCAACGATTCATCATTGGGGAGTGGCGGCGAGCATTCGACTCGCTCGCTCGATCGTTCCCATTAGCAACTATTCCAGACAAGGGGCCGCCGCGGTGGGAGCCTACCCAGGCATCAGCTATTTTGGCGCGTACGATATGGCCGGAAACGTCAAAGAGTGGTGCTGGAATCGCCTTAGCGACGAAAGGCGGTACGTCCTGGGTGGAGCATGGACGGACGCTCCGTACATGTTTGTTGAGACGGAAGCGCTTTCGCCTCATGAGCGACTCCCTGTCCTTGGATTCCGATGCGTCAAGCATCCCATTGCTCCCCCGGAAGAGGTGCTCGGGGAGGTCGACTACCTATTCCGCGATTTTGGGAGCGAAACCCCTGCATCAAATGTCGAACTCCAGACCTACCGTAGTTTCTATTCGTACGACAAGGACACGCCTCTGAACGACTCCGAACCGGAGCCAGGTGGCGGCTCTACGCCGGCGTGTCGCCACGAGGTCGTACACCTGGATACTGCGCCCGAAGGCGAGAGACTGATACTGCACGTTCTTCTGCCTGGACGGCTAAAGCCGCCCTACCAGACGATTGTCTTTTTTCCCGGTCTCGGTGCCAACATGCCGCAGCCCTTCGGACCGAGCAGAAGCCCGGGGATCTGGAGAAGGTTGACGGGTTTTGCGGAGCACGGACGTGCAGTCGTCCTGCCGATCTTTAAGGGCACATTCCAGAGGCATGACGGGATAGACGTATATCAGATTATGCGACACCACCCAATCGTTTTCAGAAACTATGTGACCCAAGTATCGCGTGAGCTGTCCAGGACGATCGACTATCTGCAAACACGCAAAGGCGACTTCGCCTCCGACAAAATCGCGTACGTCGGAAAGAGTTGGGGGGCGTTGTTTGGGCCCGTGATGACGGCCGTCGACAAGCGTTTTGAAGCGTGCGTGCTTATTTGTGGTGGATTTGCCTCGCAAACCTTCGAGCCGGAGATTGATCCGTTCAACTTCGCGCCCCATGTCCACATACCCGTCCTGATGCTCAATGGTCGTTACGATAACGTCTTCCTTTATGCGACTGAGCAAGAGCCATTGCTCCGCGCTCTGGGAACGCCGGCAAGCCACAAGGAGCACCGACTTTTCGAGACGGGCCACGCGATTCCGCCCGAGGAGACAATCGAAAACACCAACGCGTGGCTGGACGAGCACCTTGGTCCTACTACATAGATGTTTGACGCGTTCCGCACCAGACACGTATCACCCTAAAATGGACCCGTTCACGCGGGCGGATCCGAGGCTGGACCACCTCCAACCAGTCGACTGGTTGTTACGCCAGGACACACGCGCCCCGCTCGACATCGGTTCCGCTAATACAAGATAAAATGACAGCTCTGCAGTGTGCCAGCTTCTTCGAGCTCTGAATACGGACCAAGGCATCGTCGCGCGGCCATGTCTCTCCGAGCGATCGTGCTAGCAGTATCGTCGGGGGCGCGGGGCTATGCCTTACCTTAGCCCATATTCAGCCATTGAAGAGGCCGGCGCATGCCATAGCTGTCATCGAGTCCGGCATTACCACGACCCGATGTAGAAAACAGAACAGCTCAGGTTGTCCTCGCTTCTTTCCGGAATAGCAGAATAACCTATCGACCTATTCTCTGGTATTGCACCGCGTTGCATGCTACTTGTTTTTCTCGGACAAAACGGTATTCTGAACTTGTACGGTGCTACATGGCGTTGTACCGATTACTACGCTGAGAGTAGCACAAAGGTAGCACAAGGGGGATACCGAAATGGGCAAGGGACGCGCCAAGCCGATCAAGAAGAGGCTCAGCCGTGAAGTCATCAAGCGGTTGAAGCCGCCAACGGACGCGGACCGCTATTACGTGTATGACACTCGCCAGGGCGGCTTGTGCGTGGCCGTGACGGACCGAAACAAGACACCCAGATATTCGAATAACTTTCCTGGCTGCCCGCCGAGAACACACACAATTTCCATGGCGAGTGTTGATGTGACGTATTTTGTGGTATGCCGGTTCGCGAGGACTCAAAGTAGCGTGATCACGGGG
>JBNJEM010000507.1:0-5985 GCA_051745935.1 Planctomycetota bacterium | reverse complement strand
GAGGACGAGAATGGTTCCTTTTCGGTGCCGTAGTTTCCGCCAGCCTCCAGAGAGTATTTGACGCGAGTGCTTGATAGGCGTACCCATGATGAAACTCCGCGAAGAAGTCGTAGCGAAGGCAAATGCGCCAAGGCAAATGCGCCCGAGAGGCGGCCCAAAACCGACTGGGCCCCTCTAAACCATAGGTTGCTCGTGAGGCTTTGGTGGCTCCGTGGAGGCCGAGGAGGGGTTGGAGCCCGTGTCGGTGGCCGTGCCGTCTTGCTGTATCGATCATGCGGAAGACAACGCCGAGTGTCCGTCGGCACGGCCATGCCGCGGTCCATGCTCGACGCGCCGCCAGTTCCCCGTTGGGCTTGCGAGGCCGGTGGAGGAATGCTGGCCGTGGGCTGATGAACCCCCCGGAAATTGGGTAACCTAGAACTAGAAGGACTCGGTTTGCGGCATTGGTTGCGCGGCCTCGTTCCAAACACTGGACCTCTCCCCACTCACGCCGGGACGATCATCAGCGGTGTTCCCGGTGCCATGATAGGCCCACGGATGGCAGTACGGACCCACGGATGAAGAAACGGAAGACGCCGCGCGGCTTTTTTCACGCGTGAGCCCCGTCCGCCGTCTTCCCTTTGGTCTTTTCGGTTCCCACCCCAGCCTAAGGCGGCAGGGTCGCCAACCAAATAGGGACACCGCACAGGGATGGGGCGCTCCCGTTGGTCGCTCACGTCAAGGATGCGCGCACGTTACGCCCTAAGACTCCCCCTACGGTTCCGGCTCGTCCGCCTTAGAAGCGGACAGAAAACCTGTAAACGTCACCGCAAACCCTTGTAATGTGAACGATTTAGCAACGCTTGCCGGAGTTTTCTGTCCGCCTCTTAGGAACCGGGGCCTTCGGTCACCTCTTCCAGGAAGACACCCATTCGCCGAAACTTCTGATAGCGTTGTTGCGTGAGCGTGGTGGCGTCGAGCAACAGCAGTTCGCGCAAGGCTCTGACCAGATAGATTTTCAGTCGGGCGGCCATTTGATGTGCATCTCGATGCGCCCCTCCCAGTGGCTCTTGAATCACGGAGTCCACGACGCCGAATTCCAACAGGTCTTTTGGGGTGAAACGCAGGGCGGTGGCCGCTTTCTCGGCATGTTCCTTCCCCTTCCATAGAATACCAGCACATCCTTCGGGGCTGATTACCGAGTAATAGGCGTGCTGCAGGATCCCGACCCGGTCCCCTACCCCAATGCCCAAAGCTCCGCCACTGCCCCCTTCCCCGATAACCACGCTAATGATGGGGACCTCAAGGCGAGACATGTCATACATGTTTTCGGCGATCACCCACGCCTGCCCCCGTTCCTCGGCCCCGATACCGGGATATGCGCCCGGCGTGTCAATAAAGCAGATAATGGGCAAGCCATACTTGGCCGCCAGTCGCATTTTGGCCATTGCCTTGCGGTATCCTTCGGGGTGGGCACACCCGAAATAGCAGGCCGTTTTTTCCTTGTAGGTACGACCTTTTTCGTGCCCGACAATCATGACTTTGTGTTGGTCAAGTTTGGCAAAGCCGGTGACGATTGCACGGTCATCTCCAAACATCCGATCCCCATGCAACTCGATGAACTCGTCGAAAACCAACCCGAGATAGTCCGTGGTGTGTGGACGCTCCTTGTGTCGGGCCACTTGAACCGTCTGCCAAGGGCTCAAATTGTCATAGACTTCCTTCATCACCTTGGCCAGTTCCCGACGTAATTCGCGGATTTCATCCTCCCGTTCGGGGCTGTCATCGTAGCCCTGCAGAAGTTCGTGGAGGCGGTTCTCCACGTCAACAATCGGTTGTTCAAATCCAAGACCAGGGGCCGGCGTTTCCATGGCACACTATCCGTAATTCGTCATTCGGGTTTCTTTCGGGCGTGGGTATTCCGGATTTCGAGATTCATTCCGGTAAACAAAGGTCGCGAAATCCCGCTCGGTCATTTAGGTGGCACTGACTTCTTCTTGGCCGGCGGGGGGCTTCGGGGTCGACCGGAAGACACGAACGCCGCGAAAATGGGCAATGAAATTATCCATGGTAGCGGGACGGTTACCCGGATCCTTGGCCATCATCATGGCAACCAGATCACTGAAATCAGGCGTCACGTTCCTGTTGACGCTGGAGAGCACGGGGACGGCGGCATGCAAATGCTTACGCAATAGCTCTTCCGGATTCACGCCGGTAAAAGGGGGTCTGCCACTAACGAGTTCGTATAGCATGCACCCGAAACTGTAAATGTCCGCGCGGGCATCCAAAGCCTTCCCTCGAATCTGCTCCGGAGACATGTAGCTTCGCGTTCCTTGCACCTTCGTCCGCCCCCACAGCAACCTGGCCACCCCCGTGCGAATCCGGGTGGCCAAGGCGAAATCGATCAACTTGGTCTCGCCAGCCTCGTTGATCAGGAAGTTGTCCGGCTTGACGTCCCGATGAACCCACCCCTGCTCATGCAAATACCGCAGTGCATTCGCGGCCTGCAAAATGATCTTTGGCGTCAAGTAGGCGAACGTATCCACCCCCTGGCGGATCATCATCTTCATGTTCTGGCCAGGATGGTACTCCATCACCAGAAATCCGATCGAGCGGTCCACGTTGTACTCATAGATTTCAATCACGTTCGGATGACGCAGATGCTGCCCCACTTCCAACTCATGCTTCAAATAGCCAATCTCTTCCCGGTTCGACCGCACCTCGGGATGCAGGTACTTGATCGCCACCCGCTGACCGTCGCGAATGGCTTCCCATACCTGGCAGGTTGCGCCCGCTCGGATCAGTCGTACCATGCGATACGCGCCCAGAAATTCGCGACCTCTTCCCACGGATTCGCCTTTGACTTGGTTATGACGGGGGGGCTTACTGCCCTTCCCTGGTGTCTAGTTTAGCCGTGACATCCACGCCCCTACAGTCTAATCGAAGCGGGTTGAGGGCGAAAGGGAATTCGAAAGCCAGTGGGCTTCGAGGGCATCACGGATCGACGCTCGATGTACCCGCCGAGCAACCAGCCCCCCCTCCCCTGCCCTGTTCCAAGATCCGTTGATACAGTTCGCGGAGCCGGCGCGTCATGACCTGATGCCGGAACTGATCGGTGAACCGTGCCCGCCCCGCTTGCCCTAGACGCTGTCGCTTGGACTCATCATTCACCAATTCGATAATCGCTTCGGCCATCGGTCGAACGCTGCGCGGTGCCAGAAGGTATCCGGTTCGATTGGGAATCACGACCTCGCGAGCGCCATCCACGTCATAGCTGATGACCGGCCTGCCCGCGATCAATGCCTGCGGCAGCGCGCGGGCCAGCCCCTCGCGCAAGCTGGCGTGCACAAGCACATCCATGGCTCCGATGAGCGGGGCGATCCGCCGCGGATTCACCAAGCCGGTGAACACGAAATACTTGGTCAAATCCGCCTCGGCAATCTGGCGTTTCAGCTGGTCTCGCAGGATGCCGTCGCCGACCAACACGAAACGAACGCGAGGGCACTGCCGGACAACTTCCGCGGCGGCTTGAATGAGATACGGCTGCCCTTTCAAGTGGAACAGGCGAGCGATTTTTCCAATGACAACGTGGTCATCCGCCACGCCCAATTCTCGCCGTACAGCCTCGCGATGCTGCTCCGCCCGCAGAAACGGTTCCACCTCCATTCCGCTGTAAATCGTCGAAAACTTGTCCCGGGACGCCACCCCCGCCTCGACCAGTTGGTCCGTCATCGCATCGGCCACACTGACCATGTGATGGCACCGGCGAGCGGCGAAGCGTTCACACCGTCGAAAGAAGTCCCGAGCCAATGGATTCTGGAACGAATGGAATGGCGCCCCGTGCACCGTGTGAAGGATGGCCGGCGTGCCGATTGACCACGCAGCGACTCGTCCCAGCAATCCCCCTTTCGCGCTGTGCGTGTGGACCACCTCGGGCTGGAACTCGCGCAGCACCCGCTCCAACTCTCGAAACGCCCGCGGATCTCGCCACGGATGGATGGGACGTCGCAGCGCCGGGATGACGCGCACCGGCACCCCCCCTGCCCCGTTGCGAGCCAGAAGATCACCTTCCGGCCCCAAGGCGGGACCAGTAACCAGCAGCACCTCGTCACCAAATTCATCGACAAGATCCCGGCAACAGAGCAAGGTGTTCTCTTGAGCTCCGCCGACAATCATTCGGGTAATGACATGGGCAATTCGCACGCGCACCTCGTTCGCCATTCGTGCTTCGTCGTTCCAGCCCGACTCATGGGGCCGCCGACTCTTCGTCTCCACGGTAGCGAACGTTCCACAGGGTCAGGCCGCGGGCTGGCGCGGTGGGGCCGGCTTGCGCGCGGTCGCCGGCGGCTAGAACCCGGCCCACCCACTCAACGGTCTCACGGCCTCGTCCGACGAGCACCAGCGAACCGACGATATTTCGGACCATGTTGTACAGAAAACCGTCCGCTTCAATCTCGATCATAATCGATTGCGCGAATTCATGCTTTGTTCGCGCGACGTCCAAGGTGGAAATGGTTCGAATGCTGGATTGACGCGGCGAGCCAGAAGCCTGAAAACTTCTGAAATCGTGGCGTCCTGTCAGCAAACCCGCCGCTCGCCGCATGCTCCCTACATCCAGGGCCCGTGGAATGTACCATGAATAGGCCCGGCGAAACGGATCCCGCTCGAGACCGTCCTGAATGACATACCGGTATCGTTTGGAGATCGCGTCCCGAATGGCGTGAAAGCCGGCGGGCGCGACTTCCACGTGCCGGATGTGAATGTCTTCGGGCGTATTCGCCTCCAGCGCTTGCCGAAGAACCGGAGACTCCAAACGGGTACGGCAACGGAAGCTGACCACTTGCCCCACCGCGTGAACCCCCGCGTCGGTCCGTCCGCTGGCCACGACTCGCACGGGCTGGCCAGTGATCTCGCGCAGCGCCCATTCAATCTTTTCTTGGACGGTCACCCTGCCCGGTTGCACCTGCCAACCACTGTAACCCGTGCCATCGTAAGCCAGCGTCATTCGGTAGTCGCGCATGGTGAAACACGCCGGCGGCACGGATCAGGTGGCCGATTGCCGAGCCACCAGCAATTCCGCGATCTGGACCGCGTTGGTCGCCGCTCCTTTACGCAGATTGTCGCTAACGCACCAAAAGGTGAGTCCGTTTTCGCGCGAGATATCCGTGCGAATCCGGCCGATGAAGACGTCATCCCGGCCACTGCTTGGGAGCGGCATTGGATATTCTTTCTCAGCCAGGTTGTCCACGACCGTGATGCCGGGAGTGGCGGCAAAGAGTTTCCGAGCCTCATCCACCGATATCGGCTTTTCCGTTTCCACCAGAATACTCTCGCTGTGGCAGTTGGCGACCGGCACGCGCACACAGGTGGGACAGACCCGGATGGAATCATCCTCGAAGATTTTTTGTGTTTCCCACACCATCTTCATTTCTTCGGAGGTATATCCTTCGTGTTTTGGTGATCCGATCTGAGGAATCAAGTTGAAGGCGATGGGATACGGAAAACACTGATAGTCGTAAGATCGATTCTCCAGTGCCGCCCGGCTGCCTCCATCCAAGTCCTGCTCACCGACCACGCCGGCGCCGCTGGTCGCCTGATACGTACTGACGACCACGCGCCGAATGCGGGCGGCGTCGTGGAGCGGCTTCATGGCCAAGACCATTTGCGTGGTCGAGCAGTTCGGGCTGGCAACAATCCCCTCATGCCGTTTTACCGCCTCTGGATTGACTTCCGGCACCACGAGCGGAACCTTGGGGTCCATCCGCCAAGCATTGCTTTCATCCACCACCACCGCCCCTCGCTCCACCGCCGCCGGGATGAAATCGCGAGCCACTTCGTCCGGCGTACTGCTGATGACCAGCTCGCCCGCCTGGAACGCCTCCGGGCAGAGTAGCTCCACCTCGTGCGACTCACCGCGAAACTCCAACGTCTTTCCCGCCGAGCGTTTGGATGCCAGGAACCGGACGCGGCCGCACGGACAGCCGCGATCCTCCAGCAAGGCTCGCA
>JBNJEM010000506.1:0-5994 GCA_051745935.1 Planctomycetota bacterium | reverse complement strand
CTCGTACAACGCTTCGGCCATCTCTTCGCTCATGTAATCGATCCCGCGAAAATAAACGGTGAATCGGTAAGTCTTCATCTTTCCGTCTCCTACGAGTGATCGCAGTTGTCAACCGCGCGGCGAATCGTCCGGGCGTGTTCCTCGGGGCTGCGCGGCGTGGAAAAAACGCGGCGCACATGTCCCTCTCGCCGCCGCAGCGGGCAGTAAAGCGTCCCGTGAATGTGTGCCCTCGCCGCCGCTTTGGCGAACGTCCAGCCATGTTGCCGAGCGTACTCGATTGCCTCGCGAATGTGTTTATTCGGGTGGGCCATGTTTGATCATCGCCTGTCGGATTCAATCATACCAGTTTCAACGGCCTTGTTCGAGCAAAGAACGACAGTTCGCCGGAGCCCTTCTACGCGGTCGCGATCCCAACTGTCAAGCGAATAAGGGGAGTGGGGGCTTCGATCACCTAGCATAGCCGGTTGAGTGGCGATGTAAAACGGACGGGCGAAGATGACGGGAAGACCACGGAATACACGGAAGGACGGGGAGGGGCGGAGGACGGACAGGGTGTTAGGGACGTCTGGGGGTGGATGAGTTTTTGCGAGTGCGGAATATAGAGGCAAAAGTAGAGAATGCGTAACATCTTAGCCATGTGAAGTCGTATGTTGGCTTGGCGGTCACAAACCCTTACAACGTGGTCCGCCAGAACCGCCAGGCCAGAGTCCGCGCGGGAGTCCTCCCACCCACCGACGATCTGCTACGCGGATCTCCTCATCTCGTTTACGGATCGAGCATCCGCAAGACTTCTCGTCCATTGACTGGGAAAGCCGATGTCGTACGCATTCTTTTCGTTTTGCCATCGAGCGATTACTTCTTCTGGCCTGATTCGGTGTTCAAAGCACGGGCCGCAACCCCCCTCACTCGTGGGCTCTGGGCGGAATTCACCTTTCGACAGCTTATTTCATGTGAAGTATCAGGCGTTTTCGGCACCTTTACTAGCCGGAACTGGCGTTATTCCACCCGATTCACATACAATAAGAAATTCAAGAGTTCTTATCCCAAGTGCCGTCAACGTCCACGGGTACGCCGACCTCGGTCACCAATCAAGCTCACTCGAACCACCACCGCGTACATGGCACTTTGGGATAAGATCCTTTCCATTATTTCATGGAAATGAGCGGGGTGAACAGCGTCCAAGGCGCGGCGGTGTGCCGGACCGAGGCGGGGAAGTCTAGCGATTCGTAATTCAGGACGTTTTGTCCTGAGTCAGTTAGCGGTGGGCAGCTGCTGCACGTGGAAGGACATACCGAGCCGCTGATACTAGGTCATCCGTCGCAAGCTACTCACTGTGTGCTCCGACTCCCCTCTCCCCCCGGCAAGCTGGGGGAGAGGGGAGGCAGACTGATTTTTTTGCAGAGACCAATCGACCAAGTCTCAACCCAGACCGATGGCACGCGCCGGAGTAGGTAAGAGGTTATTCGCACGGTCGCTAACATCCATCTCTGGCGCGTCGTGAGAACAAGACATCCGCCATTTACCCCGGACATGCAACGCTGAGAATCTACGCGGGCATTCACGAGCAATACCGTGGATTCTATCGGTCACTATCAAAACGCTTTCCGTTTGCGATTTACTAAAAGCTTAATGCAGACTGCATTGAGATCTGCGCGGTGTTGGATGCACGTCGAGATCCCCGTACCATTGACGCTCACTTGGAATCGCCGCGCCCCAGCCGGTGAACTCGAGCGGGCGAGTCGCCATGAGCAAGCACGCCAGACCCGCCAGGCTGGCAATCCTGATCTAAACCCTCATAGTTGAACCGGCAAATCCACTTTGTTACAATCCCAAATAAGCCCGCTCTACTTCAGCCAGCTAACGCGGAGCCCAGCTATGAGCGACGTCACGCGGATCCTGTCTCGGATCGAGAATGGTGACGGCCAAGCGGCCGAGCGTTTGCTGCCGTTGGTCTATCACGAACTGCGGCAACTTGCGGCGGCCAAGATGGCCCAGGAGAAGCCGGGCCAAACGCTCCAGCCGACGGCTCTGGTCCACGAAGCTTACCTTCGGCTGGTGGATCAAGATCAGACCCAGCACTGGAACAGTCGCGGACACTTCTACGCCGCTGCAGCCGAGGCCATGCGAAGGATTCTCGTTGAGCGAGCCAGGCGCAAAGGCCGTCTCAGGCACGGCGGTGCGGTCAAGCGAGTCAAGTGGTCGGAAGACACGTGTGCGGCCACTGCCCGGCAGGAAGATCTGATCCTGATCGACGAGGCTCTGGCGCTGCTCGAACAAGAAGATTCCGGCGCGGCGGAGCTGATCAAGCTCCGGTACTTCGCCGGATGTTCCCTTACGGAAATTGCCGCCTTGATGAGCATCTCACCACGAACTGCGGACCGGCTGTGGGCTTACGCCAAGGCTTGGCTCCACGACCGGTTGAAACCGGAATAAGCGATAGGCAAACACATTCGAGAACAAGCGAGAACCTATCGTTCGGGAACCTCTCGCCAACTAAGTTGTGTTCTCCTAGACGGATATTTTCGTTTTTCTTTGGCGTCTGTGGCGTGGTTGTGCAGGAAACGTCGCACTTGGAAATAGACGGTTCCCCTCTCGTTCCCAGTCTGTTCACACAGGGGACGGCCCGATGAACGAACGCGAGATTTTCATGGAGGCCCTGGACCGGAGCTCACCCGAGGACCGGCGGGCCTACCTCGACAAGGTGTGCGGTGAGAACATCAACCTGCGTCGCCGCGTCGAAACACTTCTTCAGTCGCACGAAGACGCGGGTAGTTTTTTGGAGCACCCGGCTACGGCCGACATCCCCACCTTCACGTTCGAGCCAACCTCCGGTCTCGACCGGTGGGCCTCGGGTGCACACGTGTCAGAGCTCGGTGCTTCTCAGGACGATGACCAAGCCGGCCAGTTCGTCGAGGCAACCGACAACACACTCCGCATCTGGGACAGAGCAACCGGCGAAGAACTCTGCTGCTTCGATCCCGGCAAGGCGGTTCAGAGTGTGGTGTTTTCACCCGACGGCTGCCATATCTTCTCCGGCGGCCGTGACGGGCTGCTGCGCCTCTGGCGAGTACCGGAGGACCTCGTCGTTGAAAAAGCGAAACCCGCCTTAAACCCGCGCGGCGAACCGAGAACGCCCCGCAAGAATCCGCAACCAGACGACTCGTATCCAGCAACGGAGTCCGACCCAGCATCTCGGACCAGGGGACCGGTGTCGTGTCATTCGCAGTGCCCAACCTCTATCGGAGCCAAGTTAACTAGGTTGCTCGACACCGGGACGGCCAGTGGCAAATCAAAGAATTCTCAATGCCGGCTTATGACATCCGCGTGGTTCGCGACGCGAAAGGTAGGTGGAGAGAGAAAAGAGGTGGTGTAGTGATGCATGTGCTCGGCAGCGGATCAATGATTGTTGCTGCGAAGGGCGTAGGAGCAAGGCGATCGAGCAAGCAACTTGCGGAGAGGTTGGAAATGTGCAAACCGCTGAATACGGCCCAGAATCAGGGAACCGAGGAATTGCCGGACGATGTCGGCGCCATCTATGCGCAACTTGACCAACTCGACCGGGAATGGAGCCAGGACCGGGAACGGTACCGCTCGGTGCCGAAGTTGAGACGGCGGCAGTTGCTTGCCACAGCAAGCATGCGAGTTGGGTTTTCTTTGGTCTGTCTCGGACTTTGGCTTGACGAACTGGGAATTGACGACGTACGCATCGAGCGATTGCTTTTCCCATGGCCGATCGTCCTCATCGTTGTGGGAGTTTTACTGATCCTGGGTTGGATAGTGTTCTATCTGATGACCGGGCACCACCGCAACACGATCGAAATGTACAAGCTGGCCGAGCAGAGCTACGGTTACCGGCGATACAGGCTGCTCGAGAGATTAGAACTCACAAATGACCAGACGGACAAATGAAACAGGCCTCGGCGAAGTACTGCTGTCCCGACCATAAGGAGCCACGCATGAACACTTCAGTTGAAGCTCGCTCTTCACTGACCTATCACATATGGGCTAGCGCGCTTTCCGGTACGGCGGCACTTCTTCTGATATGCTTGCCGAACCTCACGGGAGCAAGGACTTTGGCTCTTCCTCTTGTCCTCGCGGCGACGCTCTCCGCGACTGCCGGACTGTGGTCAGCGGAACGGCGACTGAGGTCCATGGAGAGCGAGATTCGGTCGCTGCGCGGGTCCATTCCGTCTCGAAAAGGCGAGTTAGCGCAAGGGGAGCCCCACAGCCATTGCTAAGCGTGGCAGGTAGGTGCGTCAGCGGGTAATTTTCTATCGTTAACTTGCAGACTTTCCTGCTGGTGCTGCCGCCGGTCGCCATCATCGGCCTGGCCGTTGCCGATCACCCTGGTGCCACGGTTGCCGGTGCTCTCCTCGGAGCCGGTACATTCTGCGGCATGCTCCTCCTGATCCGCCTCGTGGCAGGGCGTGAAACGGCCACCGGCAAGCTCCACTACGAACCGCCTGAAGACCGTCCCACCTGGTGGCTGGAGTGGATGGTGGACCGGCTCTTCTCCCGGTTCTCCGAGAAAGTGCGCCTGGCAATCATCTGCTCCCTTGTGCCAGCTGTCTCCTTCGTTTTCTTCCTGCTGCGCGGCGGGGTCATCCGGTCGGGGGCCGGGGGGATCCTGATCGGCGCGATTACTTGTTGGGTGACTCTTTCGGCAATAGCCCTGCTCCGGAAAAAACCGGCCGACGCGATGGTGCCCGGACCGAAAGCATCGGACTCGCAAGAGAAGGCGACACGACATGTTCGCAGACACAACGGCTAGGCACTTGGTAGATAACACTGTGCGCCCGTGGCGCAATTGGATAGCGCATCGGTCTTCGGATGTCCTTCGTGGTATAGGACGCGTTCTTCTAAGTGCCTTCTGCACCGAGGGGTACGCAATCGCCTTGCAAGCAACGGACCCCCGCACAATCCCCGTAAGCCCCCGCATATCCCCGGCCACGGAAATCGCGACTACCATGACATTTACATGTCAGTTACAAATGGGACGCATGGTTGTTGAGAACCGATGCGCCTTTCTCCTTTCCATGATCAAGGCCGGGAGTGGTACAATTGTGGCGGCTGACTGGGCAAGAGAGGGAACCCACTTGTTCATGCGCGTTGCACAGGTGTCGTGTACACGTCATCGTGGAATGGCATGTTCGAGAAACCTCACGCAGATTGTCCAATCCACCGGCGGAAATGTACCACTCCTGGACCGATAAAAACTGGTTGCTGAGCGGAACCTGTTTCTTATCCCGTTTTTGTTCCTCCGCCGGAGCCGGAATTGGCGTGGCTTTCTCCGTCTTTCCTCATCCGTGGGTCCGTTCTGCCATCCGTGGGCCTATAATGATATCTAAAGCACCAGCGATCATCGTCGTCCCCTGGTCGCGAAATCTTCCACTCTTCAATCAAGCACGCGCGACAAACTCGGGACAACCCACTTGTTCTATTTTGTCCGATTTTCGGGTTTTTCATCAGCCCAGTGTGGGGGGATGTAGTCCCTGGGCAGGAAACGTACGACGACTTCGCCGGCGCGTTCCTCGAACTCCGGCTCCGGGTGTCCCGCAGCGCGACATAGCTCGACGATTTTCTGTGTTCCGCGCTCCCATCGTTCAATCAATGCCCGGCGATAGAAGACTTCAGCCAGGATCGGATTGCGTGGTCGCGACGCGTGATCTCGCTTCAAATCCTCTACGGAAATCCCTACGGGTAGCGTGCCCGTGCTGGTGATTTCCAACCGGTCATCGAAAATGCCCACGCTGACCGCGCCACCGGGAATCGCGTAGTCTCGATGGCAAAGCGCGTTGACCAATGCCTCGCGCAGCGCCATCGGCCTAAACACCTGGGTGTCTTCGTTCCCCTTACCGCGACCACGCTCGGCGAGCTGGCTTCTTGGCTGGGCCAGGGACGTGCCCAGAGCGCCAGTAACTTGACGAGGCGCGTGGATGAATCGCTCACCAAGTCAAAGGCACTGCGGCGCACGATCCAAGAGATCCAAACGCA
>JBNJEM010000505.1:0-5995 GCA_051745935.1 Planctomycetota bacterium | reverse complement strand
GCTGCATCGACGTATAGACCAATACGCCTGCTTCGCCTTCCTTGCCAGTCTTGTCCTCGCCGCGCCAAAATCGGCAACTTATTCCTGGACGAGTCCTAAGCAACGCGGCGAGTGGGGCCGGATCCGTGCCGGCCACTCGGGTGCTATCCCCGCCCCACCCAATTCACCGGCAAAGCGAGACCACGCCATTGACTCCACCCGCCCACTGTCGAAGAATGTGAATGTGCGTTTGACGCTCGAGGTTGGCGGGTTGTCAGGGGGCGGCAGCGAGGGTGAGCGGGGATGGGCCTTCGCGAGCTGGGCAGGCGGGGGGGTTTTTGTGGAGCGGGGCCGGTACGAGTGGCGTGTTTGCTTTGATCCGCCAGCGATGCTCAAGCGGAAGATGCGCGACCGCTCGATCTGGCGAATCACGTTGGCACACTCGCTGTTTCGAACACGTTACAGGGCGTCCTGGGGCGCGAACCAAGGCTGCTGGGGCTGATTTATGCTGTTTTCTCTAGACACGGATGGCACGGTGGCGATTGACCGGTTTGTCCGGATTGATCAAAGTACCAGCAGGTTACCGGCATGACTCACTTACCTCGCGTTGCTTTGGGAACGGTCCAGCCTGACGAAGACCCTCGGTGCGTCCTGTGGGGATTGATGGATGTGCTGGACCAATGCGGGTTACTGGTGCAGTCCTTTTCGTCACAGTCGCGTCTGGAATCTCGCGAGGCGGACTCAGTCATCACGGGGCAGGGGCGACGCCATCTGGATAGTTGGTTGATGCCTCCGGATTTGTGCGCCCAGCTGTTTTTTGAAGGGAGCCGGTGCGCTGATATGCGGTTGGTGGATGGGCAATTCGACGTTGCAACATCCAACAATTCCTCGGCGGGAGGCAGTCTGGACGCGCTCTGCAGGTGGCTAGATCTGCCACAAGTGGCGGTCGTCAGCGTGGAGCACCTTGATGCGTGTTGCATGCCCAAGATGCCCGCTGGTCTAGAAGGGATCATTCTAGATCGCGTTTCCGACATCGGACAACTATGTCGTTTGCAGACCGCATTCGAGGCGTTTTACGGGGTGCCGGTGCTGGGAGCGATGGGGCAAAACCATGATCTGCGAGCAGCGGTTACCGACCTGCGCCCGGATGGCACGCCATCGGTCGAGTTGTGCCGCGAGCTAGGGAGAAGCCTGGTCACGCATTTTCGGTTTGACAGATTCTTCGAGCTCGCCTCGCGCCGCGCGTTCAGTCCCTTTGAGGGCATGCGGTTCGAAAACCGTTCATCGGCGGGCCCCTTGAGCATTGCGGTCGCTCATGACCAGGCGTTTCATCATCATTTCCCCAACATTTTGGACATCTTCGAACTGCACGGCGCCACCGTGGATTTCTTTTCGCCGCTGTGTGACGAGTCGCTCCCACCGGGAACGGATGTCGTGTATCTCGGCTGCGGACAGCTGAACAACTATTTCGGCGAATTGGCGGCAAATGTGTGCATGAAGGAATCGCTGCGGAGTCACGTGGCCAGAGGAAAACGCGTGTATGCCGAAAGTGCTGGCTTGGCCTATATCTGCCGCGCGGCTGCCACGCCGGGGGGCGAGGATTGGCCCATGGTCGGCTTGCTTCCAACCGTGGCCCGTTATCACGCGCCGGGGGGGAGCGAGCGTGCTGTCCAACTTAGGACCAGTCGGGGCTCCTGGCTCTTTTCTCCGTGCCAGCAGGTAAAGGGCTATCTGGACCCCCACTGGACGATCCACCCTGATGGACCTGATGGAAATGGCGCGCCACGCCTATTCAAAGCAGCATGGACCCACGATCTGATGGGAGATTACCAAGTGGTGGGCAGCCGCATTCATCTCGACTTCGCCGCCCGCCCCGATCTTGCTGAACGCTTTTTCCACCCGTACCGCGGACACCAATTCGGGAAAACGGTGTCAGGAACCTTTTTCTAGGATCCTCTGTATCCGTCGCGCGGCTCATCTTTCCCGAGTGCCCCCTGTGTCCCATGTTCCCTTTGGTCCTTTGGGGCCCTTGGAGTTTTAGCGCGTTACATGCGCGCACGGTGCGCGCATCCTTGACGTGAGCGAACAAGGGGAGCGTTCCATCCCTGTGCGGTGTCCCTATTTGGTTGGCGGCCCTGCCGCCTTAGGCCCTTGATTCGGCACGTACCAGGATGCAAGACGCAACAAAATGGGATACAAGGACTTGGAGTTTTTCATCAGGCTGGACCTGGCCTGATGAAAACGGCCAAATCCGCGAAGGTTGGGAGGCTTGGAGATTCTGGTTTTGTTGGGCGGCTGCGACGTCCGCGGGCTACTGTCCCTTCACCCCCATCCGGATCGAATATAGACCGGTGCGAGCGGTGATGAACAACGTGCGACGATCCGCGCCGCCGAAACAGACGTTAGATGGTGCCTCCGGAACCTTGATCGTGCCGAGTTGCTGCCCCGCCGCGCTGTAGATATGCACCACGCCCCGCGTCAGGTAAAGGTTGCCTTGTTCGTCCAGCGTCATGCCGTCGGAACCGACCGGGGCAATCAGCTCGCGGTCCGTCAGAGAGCCGTCCGGCTTAACCTGATAAACGTACGTCTTTGAATCCCCGGCGTCGGCCACGTAAAGCCGTTTGCCATCAGCGGTGCCGACCACGCCATTCGGCTTGACCAGATCATCCAGGACGCGAACCAGTTCTTTGCGATCGGGCGATATGTAGTAGACATGGAACCCGCTCAACTGCAGATCGTCCTGGCTGCCATAGCGGGGATCGGTGAAGTAGACGCCGCCGCGAGGATCGATCCAGAGATCGTTCGGGCTGTTAAGCTTTTTGCCCTGGTACGAGTCGGCCAGCACGGTCACTTCGCCGTCCGGAGTGATGGACGTGACCCGGCGGTTGCCGCCCTCGCACACAAGCAGATTTCCCTCGTCGTCGAAGTAGAGCCCATTGGCCCCGCCTGAGTTCTCGCGGAAGGTCGTCAGTTCACCCTCAACCGACCATTTGTGAATCCGCTCGTTCGGGATGTCGGTGAAGTAAATGTTCCCGTCGGCATCGCAGGCCGGCCCCTCGGTGAATTCAAAGCCATCGGCGAGTTTTTCGACGCTCGCGCCGGGCGCCACGAGTTCCTCCGCCAACCCGGCGGTCGCCGCTAAACAGGCAGCGCAAAAACACAGGGCAACCAAAATCGCTCGTACTTGATGTGTGGTCATGACAGCGTCCTCCAGAATCAAGTGGGAAATGCTTCTCGCCGCAGCAGGCCCACCCCCAAAATCCCCCGGTTTTTCCGGGGAATACGTCTCAGTGCGATGTGGTGCACACGTGTTCAGTGCCCCCCGAAGGACTCGAACCTTCAACCCTCTGATTAAGAGTCAGATGCTCTGCCGGTTGAGCTAGAGGGGCTAGAATCTATTATACTAGTTCCAAATGATTCTCGGATTCTCTGACTTGCAATTCCCGCGATAATGGGTACGATAATGGGTAAGTGAAAACAGGCCCTGCGGGTAACAGGGCCCACTGATTCCTAGTCTCTTGAACCGGAGGAACCAGCATGTCTCAGTCTACTTCCACACCTAAGCGCGTCAAGCCCTCGAAGCCTTATCGCCAGTTCCCCCTAACCGCCAATGGCAATGGCCAATGGTCGAAGGTTATCAAGGGACACACCCACTACTTCGGCCCATGGGAAGATCCGGATGGAGCCCTAGCACGGTATCTGAAAGATAAGGACGACTTACACGCGGGCCGGGAACCACGCCCCGAAGGCCAGACCGTCAAGGATCTATGCAATCTGTACTTGGAAGTCCAAGAGGACAAACTTCGGTCTGGCGAGATCTCCCAAAAGCATCATCGGGACACCTATTGGCGGTGCTGCTTCATTGTCAAGCATATTGGAAATCACAACGCGGATAGCATCGGGCCCCATGATTTCACCACGTTTCGTAAATCGTTCCCGGATACGTGGGGAGTGACGTCACGAGCCGCAATCATCAAGCAGGTCAAAACCATCTTCCGGTTCGCGGTCGAGGAAAGACACCTTGACCGGCCCCCAGCATACGGTACTCGATTCAAGCCACCCACGAAGACAGACAAGCAGAAGGCACGAGCGGGGAAGTCCCGCGATGGGGACGTGTTCACCCCGTCTCAGATTCACCGGATCTTGCGACACTGTGACGAGACCGGCCAGCTACAACTCAAGGCCATGACGTTACTGGCCGTCAACGCGGGGTTCGGAAACGCGGACTGCGGCCGATTGCGGGACTCCGATATCGAGAATGGCTGGATCCGGACCTACAGAGGGAAAACCGGAGAGGAACGTGATGCCCCCCTCTGGCTAGAAACCCTCGAAGCCATCAACCAGTGGCGTGAAGTCCGAACCAAGCAATGTGGGGACTTGGTATTCGTCACCAAGTACGGGCAATCATGGCACAAGGAGAATGGCGAGAAGTCCCCCATATCGCAAGCCTTCAAACGAGCCACTCGGAAACTGAATATCACGCCTAGCTTTTACAAGTTACGACACACCTTCCAGACCGTCTGCGATCAAGCCGGAATAGCACGCCACGTCACACGTCGTGTAATGGGCCATGCCGGGCAGTCTATCAGCGATGACTACTCACACGGGGCCACGGACGAACAGCTCAGGCACGCGGTGTCTGCGGTTCATGAGTGGCTGTTTTCGGAAGGGGGTGCGAAATGAATCTCACACCTACCCAGCGATCATTTCTGTACGCTTTGCTCGAACCCGATCCGCATGGATTCCATTTCATCTGTATTGACTGGGACCGGCCCGTCTCTTGGTTTTGGTGGGTAGACCTGGAACTGTTCTACGAATTGGGATGGATCGAATACAAGCACGGCGGGGAGAATCCGTACTTCCCAGATACCCGAGTGTGGGTAACGGTCTGGCTGACCGAGAAGGGCTACCGGGAAGCGAAAGCGGTATTGTCTCCGGCAGCGGTAGACATAGCCACCGAGAAGGAGGGTGATGCACGTTCGCTGAAGAAGGCACTGGCAAGAGCTCTTGAAGTTCAAAAGCTCGAACCAAGAGAGTACACGTACACTGACCTATCGCGGATGAACCCTCGACTATGGCAAGGACTGTCACCACCGCTGAAATCAACGGTAGCAGAGCTAAAGAAGCATCTACCGGATGATATGAAAGACCGCATCGAAACCAACAGCAAAGGGGGTATTACAATCTACAAACCACCGGACAAATCGGTTCAATAAAGTGGTTCAAAGACTTGAACCGTTCGAACCCTAGACTTGCAAGTAGTGACAAACACTACTTGCTTTTTTTATGGAGGTTCGAAATGAACACGAAAGAAACCGTAGACCGATTGTTCGAAGACGTTGACCGTCAAACCGGAAAGCCTTTCACCTATCCGGTGGATATTCAAGATGCCGTAACCATCCTCACTGGCCTTGGGTACTGGGCCACGCCACAAGCCCTTCAATACGCCACTGTACGCGGCGTGGTTCGGCTACCGCTTCAATACTCTCCTGTCTCTCAAATGGCCCTCACGGAAGAACAGGTGAAAGCTCTGGCGTATTTCCTCGAAGAACACCGGCAATGGAACCCGTTGGGTGCTCAACACGATCACAAGATGAGTCGCGAGGAACTAGACGCGGCCCGGAATCTTCGGAAACAACTACTCGAAATTAAGGGGCTAGCGGAAACCCTTTCGCCAACTGAAATCCTCGATTTACTTGTTGACGAAACAAACGCACACAATCGCTGGGCACTCTGGTTGACGGTTCGCGAAATCCTCAGCCGGTTCGAAACACATTTCGCGAAGGAACAGGAGGTGAGCCGTGGCTAAGCTCTTATCACCCCGCGAAATCGCCACGAGACTCGGCATGAGCTACGACAGCGTACTGCGTCACATCCACGCGGGTAATCTGCCCAAGCGAGACCTATCAACCGGCAACGGCAAGCCGAGATACCGAGTGTCTGAAGAGGAACTGGAATCGTTCATCCAGGGGCGAACCGAACACCGGGAACCAGCCCGGCGGAGGCGACGGAGGAA
>JBNJEM010000504.1:0-5998 GCA_051745935.1 Planctomycetota bacterium | reverse complement strand
GCTCTGTGCTCGAAAGTCCAGACGATAGGATCGACCGCCTCTGGTTGAAAGCCAGCATTGCTGCGTGGATCCCCGTCTCGGGCGTAGTCTTGCTAATATTTCTGAGAAAGGAAGCTTGGTATGGGGGGTGGGATGCGGCGTTATCCGTCCTTCCATTCGGGCTCCTCGTCGGGGCGATTTGGGGAGGCATTATTACTCTTCACTTCGTGAGCATACCGTTCCGCATTGCATTGAACCTGATTGTCCGGGAGCGACGCCGGAAGTACGTTTGGGAAACCATAGCCGGTGTGGTCGCCTTCCTTTGCCTCAGCTTCGCTGCCTATGTATATTTCGCCTATCCGTTGGAGTGAGGAAGCGACTGTTCTCCACGATCCACGCCATCTCGATTGCTGCGTCATTCGATCGCTGAATGAGATGTCGCCACGGTCTCCGAGAATGGCAACGCGGGCAATGGTCTGATGACCGTTTTCGATCATTCGATGATCGTTGCGCCAGCGGTGTTCGGCCAACGACAGGCTCGTTCCTACTTCCGACGATGATGAATTCCGGGGCGGTGTCAGGGATGATGGCACAACGTGTGTCTTTCATGATGACCGCCTTTTCGGCGGCGTCAACGCAGCCTACAATGGCCCTTGTGAAGGTGGTTCGCAAATCGAATGTGGTCCGCCGGGGTCACGGTGTCGGCGAATCACGCCTTTCGCCAAAAAGGCTGCCTCTCGGCTTTTCTTGCCTGCTAAGCCGATTCCGGCTAGAATGATCGAATGGGAGGACGAAGATGGACGTTTACACTGACACAATTCGCGATTTGCCCCCCGCTGATAAGTTGATGCTTGTGGAACGTATTTGGGATGACCTTGCGGCCGAGGCCCAGCCTCTTCCTCTGCCCAATTGGGCGGTAACCGAGGCTATACGGCGGCGTGATGAAATGCTGGCCGATCCGAAGCTTGGATCGACGCACGAGGAGGTCTGGAAGCGAATTGAAGATTCGCGTAATGAATAGAACCTTACGCTACCACCCTCTTTTTGATTCTGACGTGCTAGACGCTTCTGAATGGTATGACCACAGACAGGCGGATCTTGGGACGGACTTTTTGGCACGCGTTCGCAAGGCAGTAGATCATCTGATTTCGGACCCGGAACGTCGCACACCTGCCGATTACGGTGTGCGATACTGGCCCGTTGAACGTTTCCCATACGTGGTTTTCTACGATCTAACCGAATCAGAAATACTAGTGTTTGGCGTTATGCATACGTCTCAAGACTCCCAAAAATGGCTTGCAGGGCGACGATGAATTAGGCGAACAAACGGTGGAACGTGAGCGGCGGATCACGTTGGAACTGAAAGCAATGGTTACTGGCCGCCGCCACGTTAACCGAGACGTTCATCGCTGCTAGTCGAGCGTGACCGTACGACGTTTGTAGCTTACGTGGAGGTCGTGGCCGTTGAGCAACATCGTTCCGAGCAAAGGATGGGCTCCTTCGTTGGCGACGATCTGCGTTCGATACTCGCGACCGAACCAGTCCAGGTGGCACGTGTAGGTGGGCAACACGACTTGCTGTCCGTCCGCGAGAATGGACGGCGTCGATGAGTACTGCTTCAGCCCCAAACGCCGAATGGCGTCGTGTGGGAACACCAACCCGCCATTGAAGGCCGTGTCCACCCAAACGAGCACGGTCGATTTTGGACCACGTGGCGTGCTGCCAATTTGGACTTCGAGCAACGCACGAAGATCGTCATCAACTTTCCCGTTCATCGAACCACCGCGCCAAGATGCAGGGCAGCTGGATGGCCCACTCGGAGCGTGTGGGTCAAACGATTGGGATGGGCATCGATTGCTTTGTTCACGGCATCATCGAACGTATCACCGAGAAAGTACTCCCCCGACTTAGGCTCGATGCAAACGAAGGCTCCCCAATGGCTTTCCTCAAGTGTCAGCCGGTACTTGGCGTCGTACAGTCGTTTGGCCTCCTCGGAAACTCGTTGTGATTCAGCTGTCAGCATCGACATACTCCTTTGAAATGGTTGCTTGCCATACCATTCTACGGCATCTTGCTCTTCGAGTCACGTCGGGGCATTTTTCCCGCTTGCCCCGAAGACGCGACGAACATGGGATGCACGGAAGCGGCGTTAGGCGTTCCCGGTGTGGCCGGGCGTGTCCGTCGCCGCTCCGCGATCCTGGACGTTCTGCCGCTACGCCGTACAATGGAACTTAGCACAGCCCACACCTACGGCCGTACCGCGAGGGGAACAATCAATGGTTGATGCAACAATTGAACACGAGCTTGCCACTTGCTTGCGCCGATTGCCCGTCGAACAACAACGACAAGTCTTGGAGTTCGCGCGAACATTGGCTAAGCCGTCGGTTCAGGGCGTACGCGGATCGAATCTACTGCAATTTGCTGGCACGATCGACGAATCTGATTTGGAAGCAATGTCGCAAGCCATCAAAGACGGCTGCGAGAGGATAGATGCAGATGAATGGTAAACATCTGCTTGACACAAACATCATCGTCGCGCTCTTCAAGAATGACCATTACGTCCGCGATCAGATCGCTGCATCGGCCGAAGTATTTGTGCCTGCGATTGCAGTTGGCGAATTGTAGTACGGTGCACCGCGTTCGGCTTACGTCGAGAAGAACACGAAACAGGTCCGCGACTTCGCGGCAAATTGCACCGTGCTGGCATGCGACACCGCAACCGCCGAGCATTACGGACAGATCAAGAACGAACTGAAAACGAAGGGACACCCACTGCCGGAGAACGACGTGTGGATCGCTGCGATTGCCAAGCAACATTCTCTGACGGTTATAACTCGCGATCAGCACTTCAGGGAAATCGATGGGGTACTCTTGGAACAATGGTAAGAACTTAAGCCTTAAGTCGGGGTAAACATGAGACCCACTGCTTGCATCGTACTACTGAGCGTGCTGCTCGTCGGCTGCGACGGAGCGAATTCGCAGTCGGGTACTGCCACGCAACAAACGCCTCGTCGGACTTCCGAAACGGTTGAGGAATATATCGCTGGTTGGGGCGAGATGGGCATGTGGCTTCCAGACGCCGAACAGGTGGCCGTATTCCGCGACAATTTTGACTCTACACGCAGTTCTCTACGGGATGCGTTAGCGAATCCTGACGATTCAGTGCGAATGCGTGCCGCGTACGTGATTGGTGAAATCGGTGATTCGGGCGGTCCTCGGTAGCCCGCCGCCGCGTGAACTCGGTCGTTCGGCGAAGCGGAGGGACATGCATGCTCAAGGATAAACGCGGGGGGGACGGAATTGGCGTTCAAGACGTTTCTGGGGTCCGACGGCACTCGGTACTTGGTCTTCCGGTCGCTCGATGGGTCGTTCCACGTGTTCACGGAAGTCGAGGCCAAACAGGCGGCGTGGGAATGCGGGGCGGCGGAATTAGCCAACACGCGGCAAATGTTGGAATCGCTGTGGTCGACGCAAACGTAGCGACGAACTCAAGATTGCATCAAGCGATCACGTGTTTCGAGGATACCGAGCGGGTGCGAGTATCGTTCGTGGCAAGTGAGCGGGGCATCGCCATCTTGTACCGTCCGTCCGGGCCGCGTAGCATGTAGCGAAAGGCCAAACACACGGGAGGAACGCCAATGATGATCACTCTTGGACCCGATCTGGAGGCCGCCTTGAGCGAGGTGGCTCAGACGCAGGGCGTTGCCCCGGAGACGCTCGCCCTTGACGCTCTGCGCGAGCGTTTTCTCGCCGGCGCTGTGCGGTTGCAGCCGCGGGACGAGTGGGAGCGGGGTTTGCTCAATGCGGCGCGGGACTGTGGCGTATCCCTTCCTGACGCGGCCCTGAGCAGCGAAGGGCTGTACGATTGATGTCCTACTTCATCGATACGAGTATATTGGGCCGGCGAACACGGGCGACGTTCAGCACATGGTGGCCACGCGCGCTGTGCTGGAATTGCACCGGCGTGGCGAGGGGCTTCACGTTGCGCCGCAGGTCATGGTCGAATTCCGCAACGTCGCCACTCGACCGGTGGCCGTCAATGGTCTGGGACTTTCGACCGCAGACACGGAGACATTGACAGCGACGTTCGAGGCACGGTTCGCTATGCTGCCCGAGACGCCCGACATCCACCCGGCCTGGAAGGCTCTCGTCGGGGCGCTGGGAGTCATCGGCAAGCGGGTCCACGACGCCCGCCTCGTGGCCGTGTGCCATGTGCATGCAGTGACGCATCTGCTGACGTTCAACGTTGCGCACTTCACGGGGATGGCAGGATTTGGGCCTGGGCTTGTGGTGGTCGATCCCACATCCGTGTGAGGCGAGCGCCGAACAAACGGATGCAGGCGAGCGGGAAACCGTTCTGCGGAATGGATAGTCTACTCCCCGCTGCCTGATCCGCAACGTTCTGCACTACAGAGATGCGCTGTCATGGATCTTGCATTCGAATGGGACGAAGACAAGGGCAATCTGAACGAGGCGAAGCACGGTGTCAGCTTCGAGGAGGCCAAGACTATCTTCAACGATCCCTTCGCGATGACAATCCCCGATCCGGACCACTCAGATGAGGAGGAACATTGGCTGGACATCGGCTTATCCGCCGAAGGCAGGCTTCTGGTGGTGTGGTATACTGAGCGAAGGGCAAGAATACGAATCATCGGTTCCCGCAAAGCCACGAAAGCGGAAGAGAGGGCATACGCACATGAGCGAACCTGATCACAACCCCGACGAAATGAGAGAGGAGTACGACTTCTCGGGGGGAGTCAGGGGGAAGCATTACCGTGCCTACCGGGCTGGCCATCTTGTTCGAGTGCGGAAATCCGACGGGAGCGTCGAGGAGCGCCATTTCACTCTGCAAGATGGTGCAGTGATGCTGGATCCCGACCTCAAAGTTCAATTCCCCGATTCGGAGTCCGTGAACAGGGCACTCCGATCACTGGTTGACCACGGATGAATCGGGGTGCAGAACCATCGGATGGACGGAAGCGGCGTTAGGCGTTTCTGGTGTGGTCGGCCGTGTCCGTCGCCGCTCCGTGAAGCCCACGGATGGCGGAACGGACCCACGGATGATGAAAGACGGAGAGGCCCACGCCAATTCCGGCTCCGGCGGAGGAACAAAAACGGGATAAGAAACACGTTCCGCTCAGCAACCAGTTTTTATCGGTCCATACCACTCCCCTTTTTGTTCCCAAGACGTTAGCGACGGGGGCGGACATCGCCACTGTTGAAGTTGAGGGGCGCCAACTCGAATCGGTGCTGCGGGAACGGGGCTAACGTCCTTGCTGTCCTTTGCCAGATTGCGGTTCGCTTCTGGGCCGGGTATGCTATGTAAATGAGCAAGCCGATCCGGGACTTTGATCCGAGTGAATTGCGACTTCCACCGAGCCGGGCCAGCGGTGCCGACCCGTGGAAGTTGCACCAACAGATTCGTCAATTCGGGTCATCGAAAAATGGAATGCCACCGATCTTCGTGTACGAAGATCCGGACGGCGTTCTGGAGATCTCCGATGGCGTCACTCGGGCCACTCGGATCGCGAAGTTGGCACCCGGCGAGACCGTCCCAGTGGTCGTCATCGGGCGGTATCGCCGGAGTCGAGCCAGTTCCCCTTCGGTAAAGGACCCAATATGAGAGAAAATGAAACAAAGGTGGAGTTGTTCGTTGCTCTTCGGGAGTTATCCGAAATCGTTCCCGAGATGCGGGCCGGCCAGCTCATGGCTGCTGTTGGGGAGTTATGTTCCGACCTTCATGGGCGCGGGCTATGGGACGCAACCGACGCAGAATTCCTGGAGGCCGTGTGGCAGTTCCGCCGTAATTTCGAGGCTGCGACAGTCAGTCCGGCAAAGGGCCGAACCAACGGCTGAAGCTGACCGGGGCCGCCATTTTGGTTTGCCGCGTTTCTACGTCTTTGCAGGTGGCCCCGTCAGCTTAGGCTCTGTTAAGAAATAACTGTCTGATTTAAGGGATTCGAGTGACGTTCCCAGTTCGGGCCAGGGGAGACTCAGGTTCCTCGCTCCATTACGGCGG
>JBNJEM010000503.1:0-6007 GCA_051745935.1 Planctomycetota bacterium | reverse complement strand
CCCGTCGGCGGCCACGGAAGGCCGCGCAGCAGGGAATGAAAGTGCTCCTCAGTTGGTAGGTCAGCCCGTGGCAGCGTCACCGCTTCGACGTTTAAACGCCGCGGCGTTTCCACCTTTGTTGGGATCATCTTTCGGTCACCCTTGCGCGATTTTGAGCTTTTTGCGCGTGCGAGGAATGGATGTGAGCAACGGAACCTCAAAGCATTGCTCGATTTGACTCGGATATCGCAATGAGCTGTCGAGTCTTTCTGATACAAGAGCCAGTCCCAAGCTACCGCACGTGGCTAGAAACAGTCCCAGTGCCAAAACCAGCCCCTTCTTCGGCGACGTGGGCTTCACGACCAGACTGGCAGGTTGAATCACGCTGATGTTGGAAATCTCGTCTTGCTCCAACTCCCGCTGAATGCGGGTCTGCTCGAGACTGTCCACGTATCTCTGATATTTCGCATCTAGGATCTCCGCCTGGCGCTGCAAGTCCCGGATGTGAGTCTCCTGGTGGTTCAAATCGGCAAGGTGATGGTGCACGTCTTCGTGGTGTTGAGCCAAAGAGGACTGTTCCGCCCGGAGCACACGCTGCTCCACGACTTCCGTCAGTAGCGCTGCCGAGGTGGCTTGAGAACGATCGAAACGTTGCGTATCCAACGCGGACGATGTCTGGTCAATTTGCTCTCGAACGGCCACGACTTCAGGATGGTCGGAGCGATAGCGAGACAACAGTTCCTTTTCTCGATTTTCAAGCTGGAATAGCTGCTGTCGCATCGTGTTGGATTCCTCCGACGGTAAACCGAGTGCGAAGTCCCGCACCAACGAGTTAGGTACTTCCTCCCCTTGGCCCCGCAACGTCGCGATCTTGGCTTCCGTCGTCGCCAACGACACCTGATTGTTGATTTGTTTCTGCTCAATTTGCGCCAGCTGTTGTTCGAGCATCACGCGGCGCCCATCGATGGACGCTAACTGGTACTCGTTCTTCGCTTCCTCTAGCTCCCGTGTCGCTTGTTCCCACTGTGCTTTCAGAACCTCCGCCTGCTCTTCAAAAAACTCGAAGGATCCCGGCGCACTGTTGACGCGCAAATGCTCGTTGAGGAACGTCTTCACCAGTTTGTCGACAACTCGTCGGGCGCCCTCGGGCGATTCGTCGTCATAAGTCACGACAATAACACTCGACTGCTCCGGATTACTCAACGAGAGATTGCCTTCCAACCGATTCAGGGCCTTGTCCCGTTCCAGCGGCGTTGGAAATGGCTTATCCGCCATTGCAGTGTCGACGACAGTCTCTAGCGTGGAACGGCTGGCAATCACCTCCAACGCCGAAGCAACTTCCGTCTGCCGCGTGTCCTGCAAAGAGATTACCTGGCCGGTTGTGACCGTCGGATCCACCGCAATACTGGACCGTCCCACCCGCACCAGCAACTTGGCCTCCGAAGTGTACGTGCGCGGCCAGTAGACCAGGGCGGTCACCACGGCACCCATGACGCATGCGAAAAAGCCCAACATGCGAAAGCGATAGCGGTAAAATACGTGCCCTAGGTGCCGCAATGTATTCGTCGTCAGTTGAGCATCCGGTTGCATGCCCAGAAGAATGTCGGCAGACCCGGTTTTGAGAGATCGACTGCCGCCCTCTTGATAACGATCGCTTGAGTGAATCATGATATTCTGCTCAGATCGGCTGACCTTGCCCCCCACGCGAGCCCCCGCATGGGACGGGCGACTGGGCCACAGATGGCTGTGCACGCACGCTTGGGGTGCGTCGCACTCGGCTGCACAGCCTCTTAACCGCATCGCTCCAGCCGCCACGCTGACTACCCGTGTGAGGGCTCTTGTGCGCGTCCGAGACCGGTACAGACACCCCAACAGGCTCGGATGCGGCCCGGCGCGCACTCCGTCCCCGTGGGGCGCGTTGAACTGCTATATAGCTGGTACTGTATTTGTAAATTGCCGCGGGCGAGTCTCTTCCGTCCCCCGCCAACAACCGGGAAGCTCCAGTCTAATTAGCTCGCGGAGAGCTGTCAATTTGGGGATCATGGGATTGCTTGTCATTCTGTGGACTTGGGGATGATTGCGATATATGAGAAGACAGGGCGGTCTGGGCCATCTTTTCAGCAAGGCCGGTCGACAGAAGACCGCCGGCGTGGCTCGCCAAGTTCACGCTCGTCAGCTAGAAAGCCTGACGTAACACCTCGGGGCGCAACCATCGTGCCAGAACAAGCCCCCGGTCTGCCCTCGTGGCGGGGGCCCAGCGGTGAGCGCCAAGCGAATAGGTGGATCGACACCCGTGAGCAAGACTTAGAACCCATAACAAAACCGTGCGGGCCTGGTGTTATCCAGGGATTTCTGGAAGCGGGAGCCTAGTTTTGTTACGGGCTGTTATACGAGCAGTTTTCGAGCGAAGAGTCCCTCGGCAAACTCCGCGGACGGATCGGCTTCGAGCCCCCGCAGTCGCAGCAGAGACCAGAATGTCTCGGACGAAAACCACGCCCGTTTCCGTTGAGAACGAAATGCCGTGACGATCGCTTCGATCTTGCGAGCGCACGTGTCCTGATCCAGGTCGACGAACAGGTTCGGATGGCCTAGATCTCCCTCGTACTTGGGGATCTCGTACTCCAGGATGACGTGATCCCGAAAGGTGTTCCAGGTCAGTTCCGAGACCAACCGATGATCCTGGTGCCGATCTTCCAGACGATGTGTCAGGATCAAGTCTGGCTGCACGTTCATTGCCAGTTCAAAAAAATACTCTTTAATTTGACCGCCGCAGTAAGGAAAGAACCGGTCACGGAAGTCTTTCACCACGACCGTGGCAGATCGCGCGCCGGCGAGGAAGTGCCGCGCGCAGTGTTGAGCCTCGTTTCTCCGTTCGGGAGCCCCACTCAAGACGACCCAGTGGACATTGACCGAGGGGTAGAGGCCGAGCAGTTTCAGAATCGTACCGCCGCAGCCAATTTCGATGTCATCCGGATGGGCTCCCAAACACAAGAGGCTGGTCACTCGCTCAAACTGGGCCGAGATCATTTCTTTTGCGCCTTTTACGCAGCTAATCGATTGGCGAAGCGCGGGGTTGGTGGGTTCATTGGATCGTAAGCAGATCGCGCCAGCGCGGGGTTGCTCCCCCCTGTCGGCTGCCGCCTCTTTTCACCACACGGTGGAGTCGGGAGGCTCTGCTGGGGTTCCACGCCACAGCGTGGCCGCTGGAGGCCAATAGTGGCACGGTGCAAGCAGTGACCGGAGCCGTATGATCGTCACAGCCCGAACCGAAGTGGCGTATTTTCGTTATTCATGTTGCTCGGATTGTGCGTCTCATAATGAGCTTGCCGATCAAGGCTGAGGAGCCACTCATATTTCAGGCGGTCGAACTTGTGCGGATGGAGCGCTGCCCGGCGCAAGCCGTCCTCCCGTTGGTCGGACTGGCGGCACGAAATCACCGGCGACCGGTATAGGTACCGTTCGCTGGGCTTTCGGCAGAACGTTGACGGGGCGTCTATTGTTATTCGGTTCACGAACAGGGAAAGTCGTGGTCATCCTGCTAATGGTTGGAATTTGAGGGTTTCAATGGTCCCGCTTACACGGAAAACACCGCCGGTGATCGCTGGCGGGGGCAGCATGACCCCCGAGCGACGTTTTGCGCAGCGCTTCGCCGTTTGCGGAGAACGTTTCACGTCTCAGTCTTTCCCCATCCGCATTGGCCCATTCCAAAAAGCCATCTGGTGGCGGTTTCCGCCATCCGGTCGACACGTCAGAGCCACGCTTGTCAGCCCCCTTGTGTGGGTAGCCGCTTGTGTGATCGCGTGTTGTTCAGGGTGCTATGTGCCATTGAAGTCACCGGGCACTGCCGCTTCTTGCCTGCCGGACGAATTCCGGACCCCCATCCGCGGCACGGCGCCGCGGTTGAACTTGGCAAACGTGTCGTCGACGCCACCCACGGACTATCTGCTTGGTCCCGGCGATTCCCTGATGGTGCTGGTGCCTGGTATGTTCGAAAACACAACGGTCGTACCTTTCACGGTTCGTGTCGCCTCGGACGGCAGTGTCGTCTTGCCAACAATTGGTAAGGTTCTCGTGGCCAATGAAACGCTGGGGCAAGCTCAAGAGACGATTGAGCAGGCCTACGCGGACAGCATCCTCCGCAACCCACAAGTCAACGTCTCGCTTGCCGCGAGAGCCACGGAAAGTGTTTCGGTGGTGGGCGAGGTGCGGCAGCCCGGTGCGTTCGATTTACCCAAATACGAGAATGACATCGCGCATGCGATCGCGCGAGCCGGCGGTTTGACGCCCCAAGCGGCGGAGCGAATCGAGGTTCATCGCCACGCGACGTGGCAAGACATCTCGGAGATATTGAAACAGCCGCCGCCGGCCTCGCCCCGCGGCGAAAAGCTGGTGCTGGAGATTCCTCTGCGAGGCCAGGGGATCGTGGCCCATCTCGACGGTTATCCGCCGCAGCCGAAAGAACTATCGGCACATGATGTTCGGCTACGTGCCGGCGACGTTGTCGTTGTACCTCGGCGCACCGATCAAGTCTTCTTCGTGGTCGGACCGCTCAATCGCACCAACATCGTCAATTTCAGTGTGCAGGATGAAGACCGACAACTGGGCAACGCCTTCCTGTTACCGAATGATAGAGATATTGACGTCGTCACGGCCGTCGCCATGGCCGGCTATATTGACCCGATTGATTCGCCTTCCACGGTCACCGTGCACAGATCGATCCCGGGCCAATCTCCCTTGCTCATTAAAGTGGACCTCATTGCAGCCCGTTACGACTGGCAGGAAAACGTATACGTGGAAGCCGGCGACATCTTGTATCTGGATCCCGACATGGCCTGGTGGTGGCGTCGCATGTTTGACCGTATCGCGCCCGATTTATTCACAATTCCCTATCGAGCCACCATGAACCGTTGGCTGGATCCGGGCGGGAATTATTAGGCACCGGTCGAGCGGTGAGCGTCGCTCGCTCCGACACTTCTTCCGCAGGTGTTACGCCGCATGATCCGATCTTTGCGCAGTACGACGGACTTCCCCGTCCGTCATACCGCGGGCTAGGTCACTTCTTCGTTTGAATTCTTCTCTGGTGGAAGAAGCCCTTTGGCGGCGGGCCGAAGTGCCTTCAGCGTCTCCCGCCACTCCCGGTTCATGTATTCCTGCAATTCGAACCCGATCTGCCAAAACCCGCCCCCCAGGGGCCATTCGCTTCTTTGCCTTGCGCGGAAGCACCACGGTTCTTCCATCTCGGCGGCACGCAGCCAGAAGGCGATGATCATTTGGTCTCCGCCCAGAGGATGCTGTAAGATCAGGCTGAGCCCCTGATCTGAAATGTCCTTCGTGATTGCCACCACGCACCTGTCCGTGACAAGTTCCTCGTTCTCCCACGGACACAAAACGACCGGAAGCGATCGATTGTAACGACGTTCGCAGCGCCCTTCTTCAACGCTTGGCATATTGGGCGCCGTCAGATCACAGATCTTCCGGACGAACGGATAACACTCCACACGCTGCTTGCGCGAAAAAATGGACAACACAGGCCAGTCTCCTCAGTCGACACCACGTGAATCCTCGACACATTTGGAAAAAGCGGACCCTGAGCAACGGCCTCCGCCGTACTACAAGCGTACGTTACGGGGAACCGATATCAAATTTCTCTGCTGCTCGGTTTCGGCGGCGCGTCGAGAGTGTGCTCCGGAATTCCCACGGCTTCTTCCTCCGGCCGGACGCCAGACACATCGTAGCCTGCGCAGCACCCTGTCCTGGGATTGCATCCCAGGCTAGGCTATACCCTAACGTTGCAAAAAGTAAATGTAGGACGGGTCTCCAGGCCCGTCTGTTCAAGCACGAAACCGTGCTCGAACTCCCGTTTGCAGACCTCACGGAATGTGAGATTTGCCGGAACGAGGAAAAAGGCATTCATGCACGTCAAAAGACGGGCCTGGAGACCCGTCCTACCGCCGTTTTATGCAACTAAGGGCTATAGCCCGCCTTCGGCGGGCAATGTGTGCCGTCGCTGGCACCATGTCGCGTGGCG
>JBNJEM010000502.1:0-6024 GCA_051745935.1 Planctomycetota bacterium | reverse complement strand
CTATTGACCAGCCCCCCGTTGCCCCGCGGGTACAAATCACCACGGGACGTCCCCGCCGCCCGCTGAAGGCGGGCCACATCTTAGCATGGGGCGGAGCGCAGCGCAGCCCCATGATTCCGGTCGCCATCACCAATGCGGTCGAGGGGCCCGGCATCCATCCCCCGGATCGTCACCGAGACCGCAACCCCGCCCCGCGTCGATTGCGAAGCTCCCGGGGGGTGTGGCACGCTTCCAGCGTGCGATGGGTGTACCGTTGCGGGGTTGGGGACGTCCGGTGTCCTGGGGTTTCACCCCAGGCTAAGGTGTGTCTGGCCTCCGGCCAGAGGCGGACGGTTGGTACCGACCGGTTCGCGGCGTGCGCGCGTTTTCGATGCTCGCGGTTTGAATAACGGCCCGATTCGGACCCCATGACGGGCAGACCATTGAACGCCCCCGCCGCCCGACGCATCCACATCCATTCGCCACGCATGTAATACCGGCAGACACACATCCCACCCGCCCACCGACAATCATTCACGTTTCCGTGCCCATTGTCCCGTGGGTCCGTGACACCGTGGAACACTCACGCCGTACCCGTTGCCCTGGGGTGGTCAATTTCTTAGCTGGTTCACGTTTCGACTGTTGCGCATTTGAAGATGCCTCTGTGTTCGGCATAGGTGACGTTACGGCGGAAGGTGTCTATCGTGTTGAAGCTCTTGGCGTACCTCGTGAAATAACAAATTGCGCAACAGACTCGCACTGCGCATTTTCGCTATGGCATTCAGCTTCCCGACTATTGACCAGCCCAGCCGTGGGGCCTTACCACCCACCACAAAGCGGGCACGCAACACTTCCGTGCTAGCTCGCATACAGCTAGCTGACGCCACCATCCACTAAATCAACAAATCGCGAGGCCGTTGGGGTCCGGCAGTTGCGCCGGAAAGTGGCGTTGTGCGACTAAACAGTTGCCAGGTTTTCCGTTTGAGTTCCTTCGTTTCGCGGTCGAAGGAGAAGACGGTAATGGGAGGGGGGACGGGGGTTCCGCGTTGGTGGGAAAGTGGCAGGCCTTGGCGTTTGCCGAGAATCGGCGACCTACTATACCGGTCGCGAATGACTTTCTCCGCCGCGAGTCCGACCAACGGGAGGACGGCTTGCGTCGGGCAGCGTTCCACCCGGAAAAATCCAACCGCCTGAAATATACAAAGGCGGAGCCACTACGACGCGGGGAAGACGCTTTTTTCAATCTCCATGATTTTGCTCAGCCGTCGCGCATGTCGACCTCCTTCGAAATCCGTATTCAGCCAGATTTCAATTAGCCGGTCGATATTCCGCTGGCCCAATAAATCGCCTGCCAGGCAGAGGACGTTGACATCGTTGTGACGGCGGCTGATTTCAGCCGTCACGGCATCATTGCAGGTCGCGGCCCGTACCCCCGGGAATTTGTTGGCGGTGATCGACATGCCGATGCCCGTTCCGCAAATCAAGATCCCACGGTCGATTTCACCGCGCGATACCTTGCCGGCAACCACCACGGCAATGTCCGGATAGTCGACGCTCTGATCGCTTTGTGTGCCCTCATCCACCACCTCCTGTCCCAACCGAACCAACAATTCGGATAGACTTTTCTTGACCTTCAGGCCACGGTGGTCGCTACCGACCGATATCCGCATGTTCCACTATCCTCCCATGCTTTCCGTGGCAAGAGCACTGGCCAAGTCCAGATTGTCTATCCACGGTTTCAGAAAACTGTCAATCTGATCCGCGCATCGGCGGTATACGTCCGGCGGACCTCCCATCGGGTCGGAAACATCTCCCTGTTCGCCACCCAGCAGGAATGTACGGGCGGCCGCGTCGGGCCATTGCGCCAGAATCGCTTCCCGATGAGCGCGAGTCATCGTGTAAATCCTGTCCGCGAATTGGACTAATCGGTCGCTCAATGGCTGGCTCTCGTGCCCGGTCAAGTCCAGGCCCCGCTCTTTCATAACCTCCACGGCGTCGTGACTGGCGCAACCACCCGACATCGCCGCGATGCCGGCGGACATCACCACAAGCCCTCTCTCTTCGAGCTGGTCCACGGAAATCCCCAGCTGACCGGCAAGCTTTCGTTGCATCAGAGCCGCCGCCATGGGGCTGCGACAGGTATTGCCCGTGCATACGAACAGGATCATGAAACTGGCTAACCGCTCCAGGGTGGACGCGTTCAAAACCCCGGCACGCAAGAGTTTCCAGCGATTCCCTTGCACTCGGACCACGCTCGAAGGCTGAGCGAACTTGCACTGACCGTCATCCAGGATCAAGGCCACTTTGTCTCCCAACGAATCAACCACCTGCTGTCCCGTTAACGAATCGGCTTGGCCACTGCGATTGGCACTCGTAAGCGCCAAAGGGCCCGCGCACAATCGTAATATCGACAAAACCACCGAATGGGCCGGGACACGGAGGCCAACGGTTCCCTGGCCGGTTATTGAATCTCGAACACTGGGAGGCAGCTGTTTGGTCGCGCTATCGGGATACTCGTCATCCAACACCAACGTCATCGGACCCGGCCAACAGCGCCGAGCCAATCGTTGCCCCAACGGGGACATCGCAGGGACATAGTCCAACGCCTCTTCCGCACTCTTGATCGCCAGGGTCAGTGGTTGATTCGAGGCTCGCCCTTTGGCCTCCAATAACGCCTGAACCCCCTTTTCGCTCAAAGCGCTTGCCGCGACTCCGTAAACCGTTTCCGTTGGAAACGCCACCAACTTGCCGGCGGCCAGAGCTTCCACGGCCAAATGGACCACGTCACGTTGGTCTTCCACGTTGGTCAGATTGATGACAGCGGCGGACATAACTGCTTTCTATACACCAGCGCCCAAAAAGCCATAACAATACCACTCGGGTTTCCGCTCCCCCCAGGAACGCTTGGTAGCGAGCACCAAGTTTTGTTATCGACTGTAAAAAGGGGCCGTTAGCTCGTTTCCAGACAACTCAAAAAAAGAAAGGCTATTGGGATGAACCAGGAGGACATAAACCAACGCCTCCCGTCTACTGAATAATCTGTCAGCTGGCTGCTTCGCGCGATTGCTCGCCGACAAGCCGCTGAGAAACGTGCACCCTCCAAAAACGCACGCCGCATTGAAGGCTCCTCCTTCCCAGCCCATACCCTGCTTCACACCGGCAGTCAAACTCGAGAGACCGGTTCCGCCTTTTTCCGAGCCTATCACCACTCACGGCTACAAGCCCCCCCCGAGAACTCGACGTAATTCGTTATCTTACAGGTTGTTACGTAATGCGGTCAAGTGCCGCCCCGCCTCGCGACGCCGACCGCCGGAGCGCGATGAGCAAACGCTCTAACTCCCTATACCTCAATTTGTTACGAGCTGTAAAAACCTAGTCGCTCTAGTCTACCCAACTTCCGGGGTTTTCATCAGCCCACTCCCAGGCAGGCATCCAGCGGGGCAGCCTTTCCACGGGTTGGAACTTAGCGGCTGGCTTCCCCCGATATCATGCGGTAGGCTAAACGCGATTGCAAGCGTACAAAACTCACCAAATCTCGCCGCGAGAGGCGGGAGAATCCATTTCGTCATGTGACGCGGACTCCTTGTCGCGCATACCCCGCAATAATGAACCAGAGAACGAAAAAAGGGGTGGGAAACATGCACCAGAACACGTGGCGGCACGTTTGGCCGGTTGTCGCAACCCTGCTACTGGGCCTTGCCGGACATCCGGGGCGAGTCGTGGCCGGTGGAGGTCCCGAAAACGTGGCGGTCGTGGTCAACGCCCGAAGTCGCGCATCCAAGACAATTGCCAATACGTACATCCATTTACGAAAGATTCCATCAACCAATGTGGTTTATTTGAGAGAACTAGAACATCCTGGAACGACCGATGTCGACACGTTTCGCGAACGGATTCTGTTGCCGACGATGAAACGCCTTTATAACCATGGGGTGCTGAAGCACGTGGATTGTATCGCGTACTCGGCCGACCTTCCCACCGTCATCAATGTAAGCGGGGACCTTTCGGGCGCCGCACTGGAAAAGTACCAGGCCTCGCTCGCCTCGCTCAACGGTCTCACCTACCTTTATCAGCTTGTCTTGGCGAAGCGGCCGGCGTATCTCGGCCCGAACGTGAACGGCTATCGGCGGCGTCCAACCCAATCCGCACCCTCCAGGCCACTCAAGCCCAGCCAGCTCGACGCGTATCGGAAAACCTTGGAGTTACTCAAAACCGGGCAATGGAAAGCGGCCCGCGACATCCTCCAACCCCTGGCGCGACAATGCAAATCCAACGCGGCAATCCAATACGACTTGGCGTGCTGCCTGTCACGGCTGTCCCACGCCACGGAAGCCCTGGAGTCGCTTTCGGACGCGGTCGAGGCCGGCTGGAGCAACCGGAAACACACTGAAACAGACCCCGATCTCGATCCGTTACGCGGCTCAGCCCAATTCAAGGCCCTCCTCAACAAGATGGACGAAAACCGCCGCGAACCTTTCACCGTCCAACCCACGACGGCGTTCAGCGCTGAGTATCAATGGAATGCGCGCGGTCAAAAGGTCCGTCGACGCGGCATGCGGTATATGCTGTCCACCGTATTGGCGATCACCGACGGTGGCGGCAACAGTGTCAGTGAGGTGGTACACGCGTTACGTCACAGCGTGGCCGCGGACGGGACACGGCCACGGGGCACGGTCTATTTCGGGACCAATCCTGACAGTGATCCCCACACCTCACAGCCGGCCCTCGCGTCGGCGGTAAAGGCACTGAAGAAGACCGGACTCAACGGATGCCTGGTGCGGGGCGCGTGGCCGGAAAAAACGGATGACGCGGCGGGGATGGTCGTGCCTACAACCGATTTCAATTCGGAAAACGGCACACGTTCAATCCTGCCAGGAGCAATCTGCGAGCATCTCCCACACCTTGACAAGACACTGCGGAAACCGAACGGACCCATCCCGCTGGCCCACTTCATTCGACTAGGTGCCGCCGGAACCTGCGCCACGTTGTCTCAACCCGGCGCCAATCCAGCCGAAGTCCCACATCCTTTCATTCACGTGCACTATGCCCGCGGATGCTCTTTAGCGGAAGCGTGCTACCAGTCCGCGGTCACGCCGTATCAGCTGCTGATTGTGGGAGATCCTCTCTGCCAACCATGGGCAAACCCGTTGCGGATCGAAGTCGATGAGCCGAAACCTGGGCAAACGGTTTCCGGAGAACTCCAAATCGCTCCACGAATTCTCGGCGGTCAAGACGAAGCAGCACGGCTGGATCATTACGAGCTGTTTGTCGACGGTCGGCGACTACTGACTGACCAGACCGCCCCCCTCATGCTGAACACCGACCTGCTCGGAGGGGGATGGCACGAACTGAGGATCGTCGCTGTTTCCAATCGAGCATGCGAAACCAGAAGCCACGTCGTGCTTCCCATCAACGTGGACGATGAGTTCGGCGGCGTTGAGCTCGAGCTCGTGAGCCCTGCAGCGGAGCCGATTAACTGGGACGATCCGGTCGTTGTGCGAGCCACCATGTCCTTGAAAGCAACAATCACGGTTGCGTGTCATGGTCACCATCTTGGTGCCATCGAGGGGCCTCGCGGTACGCTGTGCGTCCCCCCACGACAACTCGGAACCGGGCCGGTTAGCTTGCAAGCCACCACGCGAGTGGCCGGAAAACCAGTCTTTAGCCCGCCCTTGGAACTGCACGTGGAAGCTTCCTCACCGGCTGAATCCGACCAGTCCCGCGACTAAGACGCTATAACGCAACCGTTCACGGGCAAGAGACCGATCTCCGCGCACGTTCGCACTTCCGTTGCACGTCTTGAAGGAGCGCTTGGCCAGGGGCCAATGCCACGCGATTGTCCCGTGGTCCGTTACGTTCCACGCCACCGACGGCCAGGCGTAGCCTTTTGGACCCGTTTGGAGCGGTGAACGTGAACCACGGGGCCGATTCGCGCGGGCAAGCGTCCCTCATTCCGCTCGCGGATTCAATTGACTGCCTCGGGGCCCGTCGCCAGTCCCCCGATCCGAACCACGCCCTCCAGCGGCAAGATAAACACTTTGCCAT
>JBNJEM010000501.1:0-6028 GCA_051745935.1 Planctomycetota bacterium | reverse complement strand
CCTAATGCACATGATTCAGTTCGTGGCGGCTTTCTACCGACGCCGCTCAGATAAATTGACCCGGGAGTGCTCGGATAAATTGAGCCGGGCGCTCACGGCGTCTGGCGATGCGAACCGGCACACATGAGCGGAGACGGGAGAGAAGAGGGCCGATGAAGCGGCGAGAGGAAGATTGCCGACAGGTTCAGCGGCAGGGGGCGAGGGCTTCGTTCCAGTCGTGGGCCGGTGGTTGCAGGCGATCGATGGTGGGGTGCAAGGCGATCATCGCACGGGCGGCCGTCTCGCCGGGGGCGTCACAATCGAAGCCGCAAGAGATGGCGTAGCCGCGGCCGATCAGCGCGCGGAGCCAAGCAGGATTGGCCCTGGCTCCCGCGGTCGAGATGCAGATCCGATCGGGGAACTGGCGGAAGCAGCTGATCGCGTCAATGGCCGACTCACAGAGGACGATCGCAGTCGCTCCCTGCGCACCGACCCAGAAGTATCCGGCCTCCTTGCGCGTGCCGGGAGCCATCCCTCGCCAAGCACGTCCGCCGGTTCCCCGCAACTCGGCGCCGACCGGCCGGTTGGCCTTGCCGGCCACCAGCAGAAAGACCGCGTTGCCGCGCTGATCCGCATAGAGCTTGCCCGCTTCGATCAGCGCCTCGACCAAGTCCGCCGCAAGATGACGCTCGTCAATCAGATAGCGGCGGACGCGTCGCAGGTTGCGGGGTTCCGGGACGGGCAGGCGCAGTTGGCGAGGTTTCGAGGCCGCATTGGACGAGCTGCCGGAGGAGTCGGCCGGGACGGGACTGGCGGCGGCATACTGGGTGCCGAAGTGCTGCTCCAACCATGCCACCGCCTCGCGACAGTCCACCCGGGCCAGGTGCATCACCAGGTCGATGGCCCCGCCACCGCCGACGTTTCGGTGCCAGTTGGTGAACTTGGCCCCCGAGATCGAAAGCGGCCCTTGTTCGGTGTGCCACTTGGCTCGATCGCGCCGGTCGCGCACCGCGTCCCGGTGCTTCAACACCGTCTCGAGCGGGATCTGTCGAACCCGGTCGGCCCGCCGACGAAAGTCGTCGAACGTCATTGGAGGTCGCTTTTGTTGTCAACCCCCGGTCGCAGGGATTTGCAGGCCTTCATGTTGATCCCGTGGCTGTGGCCCTTTTCCGTCAGGCGGTCGATCAAGGCCCCGGTGAGTTGTGTGTTCCGGAGAAAGGAGCCCCATTCGGAAAATCCCAGATTCGTAGTGATCAGCGTCGACTTGCGCTTGTGCCGTTTTTGCATCAGCGTAAAAAAGAGTCCGATGTGGGCGGGCTCCACTTCCACATAGCCCACTTCATCGACGACCAGGCAGTCGTAGGAGGCGTAGCGCCGGAGGACCTTCCGCTCCGAGCGGTCGGCCAGCGACGCGAACAGTTCGGCGATCAGTTCCGGAAACGTGGTAAAATATCCCCGGTAGCCGCGATCGATGGCCTGCAGCAGGAATGCAGTAGCCAACCCGGTTTTGCCGACCCCGGTCGGCCCCAACCAGATCACGTTCTGGTTCTTGGTCACATAGTCGAAGCTGTCGTAGAGGGACATGACCTTTTTGCGGTCGAGGTTCCGCTGGCGATCGAAGGGGAAGGTTTCGATCTCCAGGGGCTCCGGAATGTTGGCCCGCTTGCGGCGCATCAGTCGGGCATTTTCGCACTTGGCGCGATATTCGTCCTCCACGATCTGCTTCAACAGACGTTCCGGGGAAAGCCGTTTCCGGCGCGCCGTGCCGACGGTTTCGTCCCACCCGGCCAACAGGCGTCCCAGGCGGAGATACTTCAACATGGCGACGAGTTGTTCATCCATCGTCTTGTTCCTTTTCGTCGATCGGGTTCTCGTCATCCTCCTCGAACATCGCGTCATAAACGGACAGATCGGGCTCTTCGGTCAGGTAGCCTTCCTGATAAACGGGGCGCTGCTGGAGGTCCTCGTCCTCGTCCATCTGCGGCAGGGGCTGCTCGTCCTGGGTCATGCAGAACCAAGCGATCCGCCGTAGCGTTTCCATCTTCGCGATTCGATAATGCAGTGCCCGCTGGAGCGTTCTGATGAACACGCCGGAGGTCACTTGGCGACTGAAGGCGTACAGTTCGCGCGTAAACCGATAACGTTGGAGGCCGGGGACCTTGAGGGCGTAATCCAGGTAGTCTTCGACTTCGGGTCCCATGGCCCGCAGGCGTTGTTCCTCTTGCCGCGCATCCCGCCGGCGGCTTCTCGTCTGACGACGTGGTCGAGGCCGGTCCGGAGGCTCGAAACACTCGTTCTTCACGCCGTCGGGCGGCAAGGGATACTCGGCCACGCAGATTCGCCTTTGGAAGAGTTTCACGTGGTCCGCGTACTGCAGCACTTTCACGTCTTCCCGGCCGTCGCCGGGGACCCAGTAGTAATTGCCGTCGAAGGGCACATAGCCGTATTGGTCGGTTCCCCGTTGGTACGATCGATAAGGAGCGGGAAGATGGGGTGGCAGTTCGTTCAGGAAGGCCCGTTCGTGTTCGAATGCCTTGGCGGGAATCAAGCCGGTTTTGCTCATCGGTCGATGCTCCAGCCGAACGGTGGCCCACTGGCGGGCTTGCCGGTTCAGGTCTTCCAAGCTGGCGAACGTGCGGCCGGGGAAGAAGTTGGTTTCCACGGTCCAGAAACTTCTCTCTTCGCCGGCTTTGCGATCGGAATGGCCGATCTCGTGACAGACGAATTCGAAACCGTACTGCCGGGCGAACGCGGCCATTTCGGGCGTCATCACCGCCCGCTTTCCCGTGCCGCGCAAGCGCGCCAGACTGGTGTTGTCGATGATGCATTGCCGGGCGGCGTGGCCCCAAAACATCAACGCTTCGTGAAAGAAGCACTTCATCGTGAACCGGTTAAACACGCGATAGAATCGGAGATATCGCCTTTTGCAATAGCGCAGGTACAGCACGCTGGCGATGACTTTGGTTCGCCGGTCTCCCAGTTTCAGGAAGTAGTCCGACGTGTCGTGTTGCATTTCCGCGCCCGGCTCATCCGGCACGCGATCGCAGCGAGCCCGGCGCGACCGGCCCAACCCCAATTGCCTTACCATCCGTGCGACCGTGGAGTATCCGACGTCGATGTTTTCTTCTTCAACCAACTTCTCATGCATCCGCTGAATCCAGCCGCGACACTCGTGGTGCAGCCGCCGCAACAGGTCGGGGTCGATATGGATCTTGTCCTTCCGTACCGTCTGCGGCACCCCGCCTTCATCCTTCACAATCGACCGCACCGTATTGCGGCTGATTCGCAACCGCCGGCTGATCTCCCGCAACGGCATCCCTTCGCTGTGTAACTGGAAAACGGCTTTACGCTTGTCCGGTTCGATCATGAAACTCCCTCATCGTGTTGAAGAACGGTTCCAGCTTGCTCAGCAGGCTGGCGGCCAACAGGTTGGCCTGAGCGTGGAAATCGCGACTTTGCAGACGCTCGTCGTGGCATTTGACCATCAGCCGCCGGATGCACTTCTGAAGCATCTCGAGATCTCTCAGCAACGCGCGTTCGAAGTCGTTGCAACCTTCCGGATCCTCCGGAACGCGCTTCATTTGCTCGAGGGACCAGCTCCACTTTCCCTCGTCGACCGCTTCGCGCAAGGAAGCCGGTCCGCGGAAGTAGCCTTGAGCCAGCAGTTCGATGTCCCGCACGCTCAAACGCCGCCCTGCGAGAGCCTTCATGAAACGCTCGACCGACTCCTTGCCGGCCGAGTTCATGCGCATGAACGGCCGCAAGGTGTACATGTACGAGTAGGCCGGAAAGGCTCCGCGAAAGAGGATCCGCTCCATCTCCTCGCTCATCTCCTCCAGCAGATTGCGCCGCATGCCGACCCACCCTTTGCTGCGCCCCAACTTTTCGGCGATTTCCGCGGGGCTCATCCGGTGAACGGTCAGCAGTTCGGAGATGAATTTCGCTTCCTCGAGCAGGTTCAGGGTCTGGTCTTTGGCCACGCGCATCAGAGCCACGATGCCCATCGCCTCTTCGTCGCCAAGGGTGGTGTAGGGCACGCACGAAATGCCCAGCTTGCCGGCGCACCGGTAGCGTTTGAAACCGTTCAGCAGGAAGCGTCCCTGCGGCGTGTCGACGCCTTCCAGCGGTTGCTCGATGCCCCGCTCGGCGATCGAAGCCAAGAGGCGCGCTTCGGCAGCTCGCGAGCGCATCCGATGGCCCTGATAGCGGAGATCCAAGCTGGATCGTTCCACATCTTCACTCATGCAACTTCTCCTACGGCGGATGCTGATTGAGAAAATGCAGAACGTACTCGGTTCTTGTCCGCCGGCGTATGCTGTGTTGTCTCATTGTTTTCAATAGCCGCTGAAGAAGTTCCTTCCGGCTGACGCTCCTGCCTTCAATCAAGCTCACTACCATCCGGACATAGGGCAGCATGGGGGAATGAATCACACGCGACTTGTCGAGGACGACGCCTTCCAGCGACAACTCCCCTTCTGGCATCTCCGGAGGTAGTTCCATGCGTGCACACCGCTTCCGCGGTTCGAGACTGGAGAATTCTGCGATCGGCTCGTCGGAAGAAGAAACCGGCCCTCTCAAGCCGTCATCGCCTGCCGTTTCGGCCTGGATACCGGAAAGCGGATTCCCACGTTCTTCGGCGGGCGCCGCCGTGGTGGTGGGCATCACCGCTTGAGCAGGTGTTTCTTCCCGTGTTATCGGGACGCTGTCGGCGACCGCTTCGCAACGATGGTGGGATAAAACCGCCGGGGCAACGGGAGCGGCTGGCGCAGGATCGGCCGGTGGCGTAAGTCGGCCGTCGGGGACGGACTCTTCTGCGCAACGGCGGCCGTTGAGTAACTTCTTCTTCTTCCGGCCTGCGGGCGTGCTGTAATAGGCAGCGCTGCGTCGATTGGAGGACTGCCTTCGATGGTGCTCCCGGCAGCCGAAGGGGCAGCCCAGATCTCGGCGACCCGCGTTGCGGGGATGAGTCAGAAAGCGAATCCCGCAGTGGCAACAGAGGACGGCACACGGTTCCAGAACGGCGCGTGCCTTCAACGCCGCGTCCAGTACCACCTGATACTGACGAACAAGCGGAGCAGCGCGTTTGTCCCGGTGCCAATCCTTGGAAAAGGAGAAAACCTCTCCCAAGGCTATGGCAAAAAAGCCAAACTATCGGCTACAATCTGGAAGTTTTGTTGCATGTCCTCGCCTTACCTCCTCGACGCTGAGTCATCGAGGGGGGAGGCGGGGATTTTTTTGTGACTTCCATCTACCGTTCGACCAGCCGCCCGCGCAAACCCTCCACCGCTCACCGGCCACCGCAAATCACCAACCCACTCAGCCGGTCCAAACTCGCCGCGCGCGCGTTCTTGCCCGGACTACTTGGAAAGAAAAAAACGCACCAAGCTGCGCAAACCGGAGGGATCGCCCCACTCCAGTTTCTTCTTTCCAAGTAGTGGGTCAATTGAAGTGGTAAAACCCGGGTCAATTCACTAGAGCGTCGTCGCAGCGAACACGCCAAGTCGCTCGGCTACGACGGCCTGATCCTGTTTCTGGACGAACTGATCCTGTGGCTTGCCACACACTCGGCGGACCTGAACTTTGTCCAGACCGAAGGGAACAAGCTGGCCAAGCTGGTCGAGTCCCGCAAGGCCGACCGCCCGGTCCCGATCATCAGCTTTGTCGCTCGCCAGCGAGACCTGCGTGACCTGATCGGCGAAAACGTCACCGGCGTGGAGAGCCTCAACTTCTCCGACGTGCTGTCCCACTGGGAAGGCCGATTCCACACGATCACGCTGGAAGACCGCAACCTGCCGGTCATCGCTCAGAAGCGTGTCTTGAAGCCCAAGGACGATGCTTGCAGGGCCGAGCTTGAACAGGCGTTCGAGGACACGGCGAAGATCCGGCAGGAAATCATGGAAGTCCTGCTCACTCGGGAACACGACCGAGGCATGTTCAAGCAGGTGTACCCCTTCAGTCCGGCGTTGATCCAAGCTCTGGTGGCCGTGTCCAGTGCGCTGCAACGGGAACGCACGGCGCTGAAGATCATGCTGCAATTGCTGGTCAATCG
>JBNJEM010000500.1:0-6050 GCA_051745935.1 Planctomycetota bacterium | reverse complement strand
ATTCCACTGTGATAGACGGGCCTGGAGACCCGTCCTACGCATTCCACTGTGATAGACGGGCCTGGAGACCCGTCCTACGCATTCCTTTTTGCAACGTTGAGGTTTTGTTACAAGCCGTTGGATGGCGGGGAACGGGTTAGCATCGGAAAATCAAACGGTGCGACAACCGTGAAACTCCCCGGGACCAGTTTCAGGGAAGGAAAAACTCCAAGTCCTTGTGACCTATTCCATTGCGTCTTGCGTCCTGGCCGCTGGCGAATCAAGGACCTAAGGGACCTTAGTGGCCGCTGGCGGTTCGGTAAAATGAAGGTAAGCGTTCACGGGCGTCGAGGGACCCGCAGCGCCGTTGTTCATCGTAGAGGCGGCTCTCCTCGTAGCCCCGGGAGCGCGCAGCATGAAAGACCAGATGCTCTTACCTTCAAAAACAACTGGTTTGCCGCTGCGAAACGGCACAAAGTTAGCGCCCGGCAAGGCAACAGTGTTTGTTGCCCTCCGCCTACGGGAAGTCAGGGTGTCAACATCGCACCTTCCCGGCCCAGCCATTTGCCGTGGCAGCCTTTCAATACACGAGGTTGGCTCGTAGCCTGCAAATATACGGAAAATGGAGCGATCAGTGCAACCTCAGTCCAAATTCCGTGAACGGATACAAATGAAGCAAGTCGCCCTCGGTCGTCGGTCGCGAAATGAGCGATTATGGTTACAATGAGAATAGAGGGTTACTTGCCCGGTTCTGGAACGCCGCGGCCGCGTGTTCGGCGAATGCCCGTGGCCGACATGGGGCCAGAGATGGGCTGGGCTGGGCTCGGAGGGCCAGGTGTTCCTGATGCATTGTGTGCCGGCGGGAGCCGCTCGTCAGGAATGCCGTGCCGGAGTAGGTTGCACCTGGAACGGGCGGGGCGTGCGCTGGCGGCCTCCGCCACGGTTGACCGAGCCAGTGAAGGTTGCGGAGAATGGGTGGAGAAACGAACGCCAGGATTGCGGACTTTTGCAAAGTGTTTTTGACTTCCGTCTGGAAACAAAGCTGCTTTTGTGTGTCGAGAACGTCTTGCCAGGCTTAAGGCGGCAGGGCCGCCAACCAAATAGGGACCCCGCACAGGGATGGTGCGCTCCCGTTGGTCGCTCACGTCAAGGATGCGCGCGCCATGCGCGCATGTTACGCCCTAAGGCTTTAATGCAATGTGAGATGTCGCACCGTGGCAAGTATAGCAGGAAACGTGAGTGACCCCGGGACAAGCCGCGTGGCATCCGTGTCCCGTCGCACTTTTTTACAATGCTAGGGTGAACCAGAACATGCGGTATTATGTTGCGATATTGCTGATTGTCGCGGGTCCGATGGCCTCCGATGTCTTCGCGCAAGACCCACCCGCGATCAATCCGTTTGGCGGCGGACAAAGCGTGCCAGAGGACGCGATTCCAGGCTACGTTGAACTGTCCGACGACACGATCCTTCCAGGGCATATTTACTTGACCCGCGACAAGCGTTTGAAGGTCGCGGACAGGAAGCTGGAACGCCAACGGGAAATCCCGTTGCGAAAGATTAAACAAGTGCGGTGCCGGGTGGAGAAGGAATGGCGGCAAAAGCAATGGCGTTTTCGGGGGAGCGCCAATAGTGAGAAAGTATATACCGGCCAAAGCTATCCGGCCAGAATCTACGTTCATACCGTTACGTTGACCGATGGCCGCGAAATCGAAGGGGATTTGGCAGGGGTGATCTATCTGGAACGCGCCGGCCGGGAAAAGAAGAAATTCGTGTTGCACAAGCGGGACAAGGGACCTGTCGGCGCGGATTTCGAGTCACTGGTCTACGTGCGCCGCGTCAAGCTCGGGCCCGATGCCTTGGAGGAAGCGAAGAAACGGCTGAGGAAGCAGGAAGACTCCCTGCAGAATGAGGTGGACAAGAGATAAGGATCGGAACATCAATCATTGTCGCGTGATCAGGGTTGGCGGGCGGGAGGCCATCAGGCATCAATGCCTGCGGTTCGCCCGGGGGATCGTTACACTCGTCGCTATCATAGCGACTCTCATATTCCGCCACGGGTGCCGCTACATGACCTGGACATGCAAAGCCGCCATGGATGCCACGGGCTTGTCCCGTGGTGGTTCACGCTCGCCGCTACATACCGGCCAGACACACCACGCCTGCCCGTCGGTAGCGTGGAACGTAACGGACCACGGGACAAGCCCGTGGCATTTTCACCTCGAAAAGCCTTTCCTCAATTTGTGCAACGGACGTGCGAGCGTCCGCGGATATCAGTCTTTTGCTCGTGAACGGTTACCCGACAACGTTCCCTCGGACGGCTAAAGTGTTACGGAGATTCAATGTTCGATCTTTCATGCCATTCCATACTGCATGAGCTCGTTCCTGGCGTGGGTGACATGTTTCCCGGGTTCACCGCCCTGGTGCTGGGGGGGCTGGCGGTCGTGGTGGTGGTTTTGACCACTTTGTTTTATCGCCAGGCGTATTGGGCATTGCCCTCTCGGCAATGGAAAATCCTCTATGGGCTGCGCATGCTGGCGATCGGGATCGTTTTGCTTCTATTGCTCCGGCCGGTCTTGAGTTTTCAACAGGAGGTCAAGCAGCGAAAAACAGTGGTATTTGCACTGGACAATTCGGCGTCCATGGGGATTGCGGACACGGCTCAAGAGGGGACTCGGTGGGAACAGGCGTGTGACCAGGCGCGGCAATTGTGGCCGGCACTGCGTGATATATACGACTTGCGGCTTGTTGCCTTCTCCGATCGGTCCCAACACCTTGAGTCTTTGAGCGAACTGGCCGGTGTTCAGGCCGAGGGTGAAGCCACGTCGCTGTCACGTGGGCTGTTGTCCGCCGAGCGAAGTGCTTCTGGACAAGCGATTGAGGCGCTGGTTTTGATTTCTGATGGTATCCAGAACACGGCGGGCAGCCCAGTGGCGATTGCTCGCCGCTTGGGGACCCGGGTGGTCACGGTCGGGACCGGTGATCCACGGCATGATCGGTCAATGCGTCGCGATATTCGCGTCACGGACGTGGACTGCCCGGACCAGATGGCGGTGGAAAACAAGACGCGCGTCACCGGTTTTGTCGAAGCGCGGGGGATGCCCGGGCGTCTGGTTGGAGTCGAACTGCTTGAGGACGAAAAAACCGTCTGCGAGCGGGAATTGGTGTTGGATGACGTGGAGGGCGCGCAGGAGGTTGTGTTCGAGTTCGTGCCCAAAGAAAAAGGGCTGCATACGTATACGGTCCAGGTGCCGCGCCTGGCGGATGAAAAGATACCGCAGAACAACAGTCGTTCCACCAGCGCGCTGGTGCGGGACGCGCGGATTCGCGTGTTGTATGTGGAGGGCACCCTGCGATCGGAATATGGCGCCTTGGTCGGGCGTTTTCTTTCCAAGGATCCGAACATCGAGTTCTGTGCGCTGGTTCAAACGCGGCCCAACGAATTCGTCCGGCGAACGAACATCGACGGGTTGGAACTTGACCGCATTCCCGATGACTCACGGACGCTGGAATCGTTCGATGTCATCCTCATCGGGGACCTGAGCGCGAGTTATTTGCCGGAGTCCAAGGCGCGCTTGATCCATGATCACGTGAATGACGGCGCGGGATTCATGATGATTGGGGGGTACCATAGCCTGGGGCCCGGCGGTTACACGGGGACGGTGGTTGAGCAGTTGCTGCCGGTGCGGCTGGGGGGCAAGGAGGTGGGGCAGGCCACGGAGCCATTCCAACCACGACTGACGGCCAGCGGTCGGAGGCACCCGATTTTCGCGAATATTGCTGAATTTTTCGCGGCGGCGGACCATGACGCGATGGAGGCCAGTCTTCCGCCTTTGGACGGATGCGTGAAGGTCGCCGCCGCCAAACCGGGGGCTTCGGTGCTGCTGGTCCATCCCGAGCTTGCCGTCGCCGAGTCGCCGATGGTCGTGATGGCGATTCAGCGGGTGGGGGAAGGGAGGACGGCGGTGTTCACGGCCGACACCACGCGAACGTGGCACCAGGGACCGCGCATGATGGACCAGAAGACTCCGTTTCTTCGGTTCTGGGGCCAGACCATCCGTTGGTTGGCTGGACGAAACGAAGCGATGGCCGCGGAAGCGGGGATAGCGGCGACAACCGACAAATCGTATTACGCTCCGGAGGCGAACGTGACCATATCGGCAACGGTGCGTGGCGAGGACGGGGCGGCGGCGACGCAAGCGGACGTGACGGCCACGATTAAGGGCCCCGGCGTCTCGGCGGATCCCTTGACCCTGGCGGCCAAGGCGGGGCCAGCCGGTCACTATGCCGCCGCCTACCGACCATCTCGCTCTGGCCGCTATACCATCTCCGTAAGGGCCCAGGTGGGTGACCAAGAGCTCGCCGCCGATGAACTGGAAATCGATGTCGGCCGGCCAAGCCTGGAATTTGACCGGCTGGATTTGGATGAAGCAACCCTGGTCAAAATCGCAAACGAAACGGGAGGAGAGTACATGCATGTTTCGCTGGCTGAGCGGTTGGCCACGCTGCTCAAGGAACGGCATGAGCGGCAACGCGCGCGGCGAGAAGTCTCGCTTGCCTGGCCCCCGGTGATGTGGGTTTTGTTCGTGGGCGTGGTAACCTTCGAATGGCTCTTGCGGCGGAGGTATCAACTGCGATGACCGCGAATTCCGGCTATCGTTTTCTCGATCCCGCCGCGCTACAGCGGGTTAAGAACCTGACCGTGATGGCGCGAGGGGTCGTGGAGGGCTTCATTACCGGCTTGCACAGGAGTCCGTACAAGGGGTTCAGCATAGAGTTCGCGGAGCATCGAAACTACGCGGCCGGCGACAACATTCGCCACCTCGACTGGCGCATGCTGGCGCGCACCGACCGCTTGTACGTGAAGCAGTACGAGGAGGAGACCAACCTTCGGGCCCAGATCGTTTTGGACGCCAGCCGTTCCATGATGTATCACTCCGGGGAAAGCTTGACTAAGTTTCAATATGGCTCTTACTTGACGGCGGTGTTGGCCTGCCTCATGGCGCGCCAGCAAGACGCGGTGGGACTGACCGCCTTCGACCAACAGATACAACTGGACATGCCTTGCCGCACGTCCGCTCGCCACTTTGGTGAGATGATGCGACAACTGGAATCGCTGGCGGGAAACCTGGAATCGAAAGCGGACGGCGTGGAGCGGCAAGAGACGCACGTCGCGGATACCCTGCATCGGTTGGCTGAACGGTTCAAGCGTCGCTGCCTGATCGTGCTGATCAGTGACCTGTACGATGACCCGGACGCGGTGATTCGAGCCCTTCATCATTTTCGTCACCGGCGCCACGATGTCATGATATTCAATGTCTTCGACAAGGCGGAATTGGAGTTTCCTTTCCGGGAAACCATGCGGTTCGTCGACATGGAAACCGGTGAGCAGTTGCAGGTTGACCCCGCCTTCGTACGTGAAGAGTATCTCCAGCGGATCGGTCGGTTCATTGACGGCTACCGGAAAAGCTGCAATGAGTGCCAGATCGACTACGTGGTGACCCATACCGCGGTTCCTTACGATTTCATGCTGTCTCGGTACCTGTCAAAGCGGAGTGGGCTATGACGTTTGGCACCGCACTTTTTCTGTGGGGAATGGCGGCCGGAGCAATTCCCGTCGTGCTGCACATGATCAACCGGCAGAAAGCGCCGGTGGCGCCCTTCAGTACGCTGCGATTCCTGCGGGCCAGTGTCGAGAAGACGCGGCGGCGGAAGCACGTGCACGACCTCTTGTTGTTGCTGCTGCGCGTCGCCGCGCTGGTGCTGATCGCGATCGCGTTGGCTCGCCCGGCCCTCCATTGGCTGCAGCAATGGTTCGGCAACCACGCCTCCAAAGCGGTTGTCGTGATCCTCGACAATTCCGGCAGCATGGCCACGACCGATCAAAACGGACGCCGCTTCGATCGGGTGACTTCCGCGACCCGTCAGGTGCTGGACGAACTTGGTCCGGGCGATCAAGTCGGACTGTTGGTCCCAACCGGCCCCCGGCTCATCTCATCCCAGCGCCTATTTCAAAACCATGAACTCGTGCGGCAGGCTTTTGGCTCCTGCCGCGTGAGTTTTGAACGGGCGG
>JBNJEM010000499.1:0-6059 GCA_051745935.1 Planctomycetota bacterium | reverse complement strand
TCAGGCGGTTGGATTTTTCCGGGTGGAACGCTGCCCGACGCAAGCCGTCCTCCCGTTGGTCGGACTCGCGGCGGAGAAAATCATCCGCGACCGGTATAACTCAGGCGGTTGGATTTTTCCGGGTGGAACGCTGCCCGACGCAAGCCGTCCTCCCGTTGGTCGGACTCGCGGCGGAGAAAATCATCCGCGACCGGTATATGTTGAACTCTTATTTCGGCAGTAGGCTATAAAAGCGTGGAGCGAGGCATGCAAGCGCTCGATTCGAAGCAGCTTCTGACGCTTTACCGAGCCATGGTAACTGCTCGGCAAATTGACAAGCTGGAGCAGGAATTAACCAGTCGCGGCGAAGCGTTCTTTCATGTGTCGGGGGCCGGCCATGAAGGCACGGCCGTCTTGGCATCGTTACTACACGGCGAGGACTGGTTATCGTGCCACTATCGGGACAAGGCGTTGATGATCGCTCGCGGGGTCGGTCCGCGTGTTTTCTTTGACGGGCTTTACAACAAGCAGCGATCGCAGACGCGCGGGCGCCAGATGTGCGCTCATGCCTTCTCGGATCGCAAGCTCAAGATCATGAGTGCGCCGACGCCGGTGGGCAATGGCGCGTTGCACGCGGTGGGCGTGGCGTCGGTGATCAAGGCGCAAAGCACGTCGCCCTTGGTCCTGTACTCCCTGGGTGACGGATCGACGCAGGAGGGGGAGGTTTTGGAGGCGTGCGCGGAGGCGGCGCGTCAACAGTTGCCGGTGCTCTTTCTGGTGCAAGACAACCATTGGGCCATCTCGACAGCCACCAAAGGTCGGACCTTCTATTCGCACCCGGAGGGTGAAGCCGATTCGTTCTGCGGCATCCCGATTACTCGCGTGGATGGACGCCATGTCGTCACGGCATGGCAACGGATTCGGGAGGTGGTCGGTACGATTCGCCAACAGCGCAAGTCGCACGTGGTCATATTTGACGTGGAGCGATTGGCGAGTCACACCAACGCGGATGACGAAACGATTTACCGGGAGGCTGAAGAGATTCAGCGAGTGAACGAGACCAGCGATCCGATCCGCAATCTTGAAAAACACTTACTGTCTTCAGTCTGCGACGAGCAAGAACTGGAACGGATCCGTGGCGAGGTGGCCGAGGCGGTGGCCGAGGCCGAGGCGGCGTCATACGCCGGACCGGATCCCGTCGCCGTGCAGGACGCGAAGCCGCCCATCAAAGTTGAGCTGACCCATCCATCCCGGGAGCGGCATGGGGTGGCGGGGGAGCCTCGATTCACGATGCGAGAGGCGATGCGAAGCGTACTGGAGCACCACCTGTTGACCGACCCCGACGTGGTGCTGCTGGGCGAAGACATCGAAGACCCCAAGGGGGACGTCTTTGGGGTGACGCGGGGGTTGAGTACGCGGTTTCCCTCGCGAGTGCGCAATTCCGCGCTCTCCGAATCAACCATTGTGGGGACCAGTATTGGCCAGGCGATGGCGGGCCGGCACCCGGTGGCCTTCATTCAATTCGCCGACTTCTTGCCCGTCGCGTTCAATCAAATCACCTGCGAGCTGGGAAGTATTCATTGGCGCACCGATGGCCACTGGCAGGCCCCGGTGATTTTGATGGTGGCCTGCGGGGCGTACCGCCCTGGCTTGGGACCGTTCCACGCGGCCACTCACGAAGCCATCATGACCCATACACCGGGGGTGGACGTCTACATGCCGTCCAATGCCGGTGACGCGGCTGGGCTGCTCAATGCCGCTTTCGCCGCTCGCCGTCCCGCCATTTTCTTCTACCCCAAAACATTGCTCAATGACCCCGAGGAGACGACACCGAGCGATGTTGAGCGGCAGTTTACCCCGATTGGAATCGCGCGGCGGCTGAGCTCGGGACACGATATCACCTTCGTGGCGTGGGGCAATACGGTCCGCATCTGCCAAAAGGCCGCCGACACGTTGGAGACCATTGGCGTGGGAAGCGACGTGCTGGATCTCCGCACCCTCTCGCCGTGGGACCAACGCACCGTGTTGGCGTCGGCTGAGCAGACGGCGCGATTGGTCGTGGTGCACGAAGACAATCACACCTGTGGCTTGGGCGCCGAGGTGCTGGCTACCGTGGCCGAACAAACACGCGTGCCCGTCGCGATGCGGCGCGTCACCCGCCCGGACACGTACATTCCCTGCAATTTCGAAAATCAGGTCGACGTACTCCCTTCCTTCAAACGAGTTCTGACAACGGCCGCCGAATTGTTGGATCTGGAACTGAAATGGGAACGGAACGAACAACCGCGGGACGGCTTGAGTCTGATTGAGGCGGTGGGGTCGGGCCCCGCCGATGAAACGGTGATTATCTCCGAGCTGTTCGTCCAAGCTGGACAATCCGTCGAGCGTGGTGAAGTGGTGGCCGCCTTGGAAGCCACCAAAAGTGTCTTTGAACTGACCTCGCCAGTGACCGGCGTCATCGAAGAGATTTGCGCGGCCGAAGGGGACACCGTCAGCGTGGGGGCTCCGCTGGCCAAGGTTCGGGCGGCGGATGCCGGACAACGCCCCAGGCCCGTCGTGCAAGAAAACCCCGGCAAGCCGCTTCTCCGCCGCCAGAAAAGTCGCGACACGCTTCACCTGCCTCGCCACGACAGCCGTCCCCGAGCTTTCGGGGTCGGTATCTCGTCAATCGCCACGGTGACTGGAAGCCGGCGGGTGGGCAACAGCGAACTGGCCAAACGCTCCCACGGCATGACCCCAGCCGATATTGTACGCCGCACCGGCATCGAGGAACGCCATTGGGTGAACAGCCAGGAAGACGCCATCAGCATGGCCGTCAAGGCCTGCTGGAAGGTACTCGACCAAGAAGACCTGATCGTCGATGATCTCGACCTGGTCATCTGCAGCACCACGAGCCCCACCTCGGTCACGCCTTCCATGGCCTGCCGGCTCCTCAACGGATTGACCAGTCGCAAGTCGGATACCATGTTACAGGCGTTCGATATCAACGCCGCCTGCTCCGGATACCTTTACGCCTTGCAATCCGGGTATGATTTTCTGCAAAGCCGCCCGGACGGACGCGTGCTCGTGGTCACCGCCGAAGTCCTCTCCCCCCTGCTCGATTTGGATGACTTCGAAACCGTGATCCTGTTCGGGGATGCCACCTCCGCCACCGTGCTCTACGGCGAAAACCACTTCGACCGTGCCCTGGCCCGCTTGATCCGCCCCGAACTTTCGGCCAAGGGCGAAGATGGAAGCAGCCTTTCGGTACCCTTTCGCCACGGCGGGGTCATTCAGATGAAAGGAAGCAAGGTTTTTTCCGAAGCCGTGCGGACCATGGTCACCAGCCTCAACAGCGTCTGCCAACGGGAACAGCTTGCCATTGACGACCTGAACCTCGTGGTGCCTCACCAAGCCAACCAGCGCATCATCGACGCCATCCAACACCGCGTCGGTATCGACGTCTACAGTAACATTCGGCACCACGGCAATACGTCTTCCTCCAGTATCCCGCTGTGTCTCAACGATGTGCTACCCAACATCACGTCCGGTCACCGCTTGGGACTGTGCGCGTTCGGAGGAGGCTTCACGTTCGGCGCCGGTATCCTCCAAGCGAATTGACGGCCGAACCATGCGCTCGCGTCTTGTCATGGCTTGTTAGCCTTCCAGGCTGTAACCGTTGACGCGCCAGAGACTGATATCCGCCGATGTTCGCGTTTCCGTTGCACGCTTTGAAAGAGGGCTTTTCAACGTGCAAAGGCCACGGGCGCCCGTCTCCAGGCCGTCTAGCGGCGCCCGTGAACGGCTACTCCACGCTTTCCAGCGGGCCAATGCTACTCCGTTTGCTTGCGAGTTTCCTTGAGCCGCCCGCGAGTTTTTTTCAACTGTTCAATGGCCCGGCGCAACATGTCCCCATTCTGGGGATTTGACTTGAGTTGTTCAAGCAGTTTTTGGGTTTTCTCCATTTCATCGGCAATTGCGTCCAGACTTTCGGCAAGCCCCTCGCCATTTGCTCGCCGAGCTTCAGCGGCTCGAGGGCGGCCAAGCGCTTTCTGAATTCGCGCCGGTATCTGGATAGCCTGCACGTTCGCCTGAATTCGAGCGCCTCCACCCTGGCCGTACTTTTGGTAAAGCTTGTGAGCCTCGGGATTCTTTTTCTTTAGCTCGGCCGCGTTCTTTGCCTCAATTCGTTGCTTGACGTCTTTTCCGTCCTTTTTCTCGGTGATCTCGACTTTGATGCCTTTTTGGGGATGGTCTTCAATCTCGATGGTTCGATTATTCTCCTTGACCTCAATGTTTTTAACGCCATTGACATTCTGGATTTGGACGCGCCGCGCGGCGCCTCCCAGGCGGAGTTGCACTTGAATTTGCCGTTGTCCCAACGCGTTTCCTTGCCGTTGCGCCTCCTCGGGCTCGGGACGGAGTATCTCAGTGGCCGTTCGTGCAACCAACGCTTTGTCACTGTCGGCAAGTTTCTCGAGAGCGGCTTTGGCGGCGGCCTTGAGTTTCCCCTCTCCACTGGAAAAATGCTCTTTCAAAATCCGCAACGCGCGACTCGATGCTTCACGGCTACCACTTTCCGCAACGTCCCGCAGCGCGGCGATTGCCTCCATCCCCCGCTCTTTGAGCCTGCGACCGGCATCCTGGCGTTTGGAAAAGCGATTCGCATCCAACTGCCGGATCGATGCGCGAATGTCGGCATCCGACCCCGCGTCCGACTCGGCTTCGGCTGATTGTGCCGCCCCAGCCGCTGCCTTCGATGTCCCCTCATCCCCGCCGCAAGCATTCGCGGCGGCGAGTCCCCACAAGGCCAACACGACAAAGCCATAACAAAACCAGCCAGGTTGCCTGCCATCCAAGGAGTTTTGCAAGCGGCATGCATACTGGGTAACCGGCTGCAAGATCATCGTTATCCGTTGTGTTTTCATGGAAAGGTTCCTTTGGTAACAACCCGTCAGTCCATTTCGGTGGCGTCCCTTACCAAACTCGCGTGACGGGATAGCTGTCGAAAATTTCGTCCGAACTCAACCGCGAGTCATTGATCGCAAACCATAGCAACGCATGAGTGTCCAAAAGGATCCTGCTCATGGCATATAGTCGCCAAAGTCGTCCAGGTGCTCGTCGTCTTCCGAGAGGATCGTGAGTCGACCGACCGCACTTCCCAGTTGACGACGTTCCCGTCTGGATTGGGGTTCGGGCGTGAGTCGAGCGACCGGTTTACCGTCGTCCGTGATGATCACAACCTCACCTGCCTTCAGATCGGCAATGACAGCGGGCAGGTCAGCCTGGGCCTGTTGGACTGTAAGGCATGACATGACTACTCTCCTCTCGCTACGATGGTTATCATACCCCTAAATTGTACCAGAGATTGCTGTCGTTTTCCATCCGGAGGTGCAGGCCAGGAACAGGCGGTCAGCTTGTTGTGATTCGCGAGAAGGGGGCTCCGCGCGTGGGGGGTGAGCGATCGTGGATCTCATAACGGTGAGTGACCCTTGTGGAGACGCCGGGAAGTGGCTAGAATCTGGGGTTTCGGGACTTGATTTGGGGATCGCGTGGAGGACTGCAACGTTGGCTGGCGCAAAAACTTACATGGCCAAACCGGGAGAAGTCCAAAAAAAGTGGTGGCTGGTGAACGCCGAGGACAAAGTCCTGGGGCGTTTGGCGGCCGATATTGCCGTGATTTTGATGGGCAAACATCGTCCCACCTACACGCCCCACGTCGATACCGGAGATTTCGTCGTGGTGACGAACGTGGACAAGGTCGTGTTGACGGGCAATAAACTGCGTAAAAAAACGTACACGTGGTACACGGGCTATACGGGGCTACGATCGGAAACGGCTGAAAAACGGGCAGAAGAGCGACCAGAGTTACTGCTGCGCGAGGCGGTGCGCCGAATGCTACCGAAAAACAAATTGGCCACCAAAATGCTCGCCAAGATGAAAATCTACGCCGGTCCGGACCACGAGCACCAAGCCCAGCAGCCCGAACCCCTCGCATTGGGGGTAAAGAAGAAGTAAAACGGCCGAGAGCGGCCGCGCATCGGCTCGATCAGGTTCGCGGCCGCGACGTGCCGATGACGGGCGTCTCGGCGCGAGCAGCG
>JBNJEM010000498.1:0-6059 GCA_051745935.1 Planctomycetota bacterium | reverse complement strand
GGCCAATGCGATTTACTGGGACACGTCGGCGTTGCTCAAGCTTTACGCCCCCGAGCCGGATTCCGGCGACTACCTGCGGCTACTCACCCAACAACCGGAGGACCTCGCTGTCAGCTTTCTTCACCGCGTCGAATTGTATTTTGCATTACGTGGCAAGGAATTCCGGGGCGAGATCGCGGCCGGTTCGGCGACGCGTCAGTTTGGATCGTTCGAACGGCACGTCAGCGCGGGGCGTTACTACGTCATTCCGTGGGGCGAAGACGTTGCCTTCCAGTCACGGCGAATACTGGAGGCAGCTTTGGCCGCGACTCCGCCGACCCTGCTCCGTTCTTTGGACGGATTGCATCTGGGGGCGTTACGGGCCGCGAAAATCCAAAGCATTGTTTGCGCCGATCTTAGAATGCAGCAAGCTGCCAGGATCGCGGGCCTTGGCATCATCGAACCATAGCCGAGGAAGATGCAACGAGGGTATCAGTCCCGAAGGGACGGTCCCAAGTCCGTGAATGAAATCGTCCGACGAAAGCGGGTAAAGCGGAGGCCGAGGGTAAGTCGGCCATCCCCTCCCCGTTGTCGCAACGGGGTCGATTTCCCCGTTCGAGCAGGAAGTTCCGTACGGACACGGCCCCGCACAAGTAGATTTCAGCTTCTCATTTGCCCTCCGTTCCTTGCTTCACCGTTTCTTCTAAAGGTGTAACACTTTAGCCGTCTGAAGTAGAATCCTAGCTTCATGATCACAAATCCCTTATGACGTACCCTGTTTAACCGCAAGGCCAGAGTCCGCTCGCCCGCGCGTTGGACCGGCAAGGATCATGACGGCGGACGGCGGCCTGCGCGCTCCACAGGGCCGTTTTCCAACCCTCATTGCCTGAAAGAGCCTTACTTCAGTTCCCTAAAAAGTTACCTAAAGGTCGACTTCGTCCCGAACCACTGCGGCTCACGCACCCCGACGAGGTCGATCAAGCGGCCTTGGGACAACGCAATCGCAACACGGAAATCCGCTCGGCGGCCGTCTGGCTCGCCAATCGCCATACCGCGACCACGTGCCACGAGCTGGCTTCCTGGCTGGGCTCGGAACGTGCCCAGAGCGTTGGTATATTTCAGGCGGTTGGATTTTTCCGGGTGGAAAGCTGCCCGACGCAAGCCGTCTTCCCGTTGGTCGGACTCGCGGCGGAGAAAGTCATCCGCGACCGGTATAACGTGACGAGGCGCGTGGACGAATCGCTCACCAAGTCAAAGGCGCTTCGCCGCCCGATCCAAGAGATCGAAGCGCAATTGGCTGCTTGGCAACAGGAAAAGCCCAAACCGCCACCACGAAAAAAGAATGAATAGCTCTGACCCTATGCCGTTGAATGACTGCAGCCCCGAAATGCCCCCCGGTTGCACCTGCCGCTGTGCCACGCACAGGGCAGCCGGGCCGTTTACGTCACGCAATGAACATGTGGTTACCCACATGAACCGTGATGTCGCTACGTATCCGAAACGAACGAATTGGTACGACAGGACTTTCACCTGCTAGATTGTGGCCTTGTCGGCCGCTACTCAAGACCTGACGCCACTTCCGCTTGCTTTGACGCGTTCCCGCCGGGCGTTTTGGCCAGCTTTCGGAACGTGGCGGAGGGGGGTACAATTGATCCTATATGGCTCTATGGCTCTATCGGAGTGATACGCTATGCCGCTGACAATTCCCGACGAATGGCTTCACGAAGCCGGAATCAGTTCCGATGACGCGAGGGTCGAACTCGCCTGTCGATTGTACGACAGCGGCCGCCTCTCGTTCGGCCAAGCGATTCGCTGGTCGGGCCTTGCGCGTACCGATTTCGAGGCGGCGATGCTCACGCGCGGCCTCGCGTTGTATCGGCCGACGGTTGAGGACTTGGAGCATGATCTTGAAACGCTCGAGCAACTGGGAGACAACGCGTGACCGTTGTCGTCAGTGATACGTCCCCGATTCGCGCGTTGGATTTCCTGCGCCGCCTTGAAACGCTGCCCATTCTCTTTGGCAACATTTTGCTGCCGCCGGCCGTCGTTGATGAGCTTGCCCGCACGAGCGACCGTTTTCGGCCGATCCGTGTAACGGACTATGATTATCTCCAGATGCGTGCTGCGTCCGACACGGGGAAGGTCAGCAGCCTGCTGCCCACGATTGATCGCGGAGAAGCCGAAGCCATCGTCTTGGCCCGGGAGGTTGGAGCCGACGCGATTCTGATCGACGAGGCCGATGGTCGACGGGTGGCCCGCCAGCAGTACGGCCTGCGTGTCGTTTGGACCCTTGGTATCTTGCTTTCCGAAAAACAGCGAGGCATGGTCCCGGCTGTTCGGCCCCAAGCACACAGCGCGTTCGCCGCGTTGGAACTGGCGAGGCAGTTGATGAAACGGGATGGTCGCGGCTTGGTTGGTGTTATACTGGGTGTCGTGAGCGTTTGGTACTGATGTCCAACAGGAGAGAAACGATGACGAGACGTTTGCACTCATTGCGGGAATCGTGGGGTAGGGGGCTTGTTGCCCTGTTGCTGGCTAGTCTGTTGTCAGTGGGGGGCGGGCAGACGGCGATGGCCGATCCACCCGCATGGGATCTGCTCGACGGGCAGGCGGGCGAGGTGCCCGCGGAACAGATGATGGTCCGTTATCTGCTCGCTCGGGCCAACCAGCAGTTGCAGCGGGCCCGACAGGCGATGCTGGACCGGACGGATCCCGAAGAGATCCGGCAGTGGCAGCGGGCGATGCGGGCTTGGTTCATCGAAGCGATCGGCGGGTTGCCGCCGATGGACACCCCGTTGAATGCCCAAGTGACGGGCACGCTGGAACGTGACGGGTATCGGGTCCAGAAGGTGCTGTTGGAAGCTCAGCCGGGACATTACGTGACGGCTGCTCTATTCCTGCCCGACTCGGAACCTTACGAGCCACCGTATCCCGCGGTGCTGCTGGCCTGTGGGCACACGCGCAACGGCAAGGCGAATGAGGGGTATCAGCGGGGAGCCGCGCTGCTGGCTTTGAATGGGATCGCCGCTCTTCTCTTCGATCCCATCGACCAGGGCGAGCGGATCCAGTTGCGTGACGAGCAAGGGCGAGCAATTGTGTGGGGCACGCAAGCTCACAATGCGCTGGGAGTCGGTTCGATGCTGCTAGGAAACAACACGGCTCAATTCATGATCCACGACGCCATGCGCTGCCTGGATTACCTGGAGTCGCGTGCGGACATCGACGCAGACCGGTTGGGGATGACCGGGAACAGTGGTGGCGGGACTCAGACATCACTGGTCATGGGCATCGAGGACCGGCTGAAAGCGGCGGCACCGTCGTGCTACATCACGGATTTCGGGCATTGGTTGGGCAGGATCCGGGAGCGGGGCGACGTGCCGGGCGACGCCGAGCAGAATGTGGCGGGACAGTTGGGGGCGGGCTTGGATCACTGGGGTTATCTGGTGATGCGGGCGCCGATGCCGGCGCTGGTTTGCGCGGCGACCGAGGATTTCTTTCCCATCGAGGGGACGCGACGCTCGGTCGAAACGGCTCGGCTTGTTTTCCAGCGGTTGGATGCTGCTAAAAAAATCGACCTGTCGGAAACCGTCGGACCGCACGGCTGGCACCGCCCGCTGCGCGAAGCGACCGTCGCCTGGATGCTCCGCTGGCTGGTCGGCCAAGAGCGGGAGGTCCGCGAACCGGAGGACTTGGAAGTCCTGAGCGAGACCGAGATTCAGGTTACACCCACGGGGCAGGTGTTGGATATCGAGGGGGCTCGGAACGTGTATGCGATCAACCGGGACCGGATGGAGCGCCTGCGGCAGCAGCGCGAGGCGGCCTGGCGTGAACAGGGCAAGGCGATGTGGGACGAGGTGCGCCGGATCGCCGGTATCCGACCACTGGAGCAGTTGAAGGCGCCCGAGCCACGGCGTGTCGGCCAGATCCAACAGGACGGCTATCGAGTCGATCAATGGGTGATCGAACCGGAACCGGGAATCGTCTTGCCGGCGTTGGCGTTCGTTCCGGACGACGGCGCGGATCAGGTGGTGCTGTGGCTGGACGAGCAGGGCAAGTCGGACGACGCGGCGATTTCCGGCATCCAGCAGCGGGTAGCGGACGGTCAGGCGGTGCTGGCCGTGGATCCGCGGGGACTGGGTGAGACGCGTAGCGAGCAGAACCAGTGGTACGGGCCGCGCAACGGCCACGACGGCGCCAACGTCGCCGCGGCCTACATGCTGGGCCGATCCTATGTGGCGATGCGGGCGGAGGATATTCTCGTCGCCGCTCGCATGGCTCGCGAACTGGCGGACGGCGATGCGGGCGTGCAATTGGTCGCCCGCGGCGCGCAGGTGGCCATTCCGGCCTTGCACGCCGCCGCCCTGGAACGTGATTTCTTCGGCGCGGTGGACATCCGCGGCGCACTGCCGTCCTTCGAGCAGATTGTGGAGAATCCACTGGCTTCGGACCAACTGGTCCATACGGTGCAGGGGGCGCTGACCGTTTATGATCTGCCGGACTTGCAAGCAGCAATGGACTGACCTCCGCCAACACTTCAACGGATTTCTACGGAAAAACATGGATCTTAGATCTCGAGACAGGGGCAACTCTTGTGGAACTCCCGAAAGGAGGCAAGTGCGTGTTCAGCCCCGACAGTCGCTATGCGCAAGTCGGCGACCGATATGGAGAAAGTCGATCTCTTTTGACGATTGAAACAGGCGATCTCATTGATTTTGAATGGGCGGATCGCTGGTCGTTTAGTCCCAACAGTCGATATGCGGTTGGCGGGACGGGACGCAGCTGGTTCTTCGTCACCTTGCAACCGCCGAGAAAACGGAGATTTCGGGGGAAATCCATCGAACCGGAATGCAGACGCTCTCGACAACGAAATTAGACTTTCCGCATCAGGGAAGTCGGTTCCTCGGCGTCGATAAAGGAGAAACAAAACGGTTCGACGTGAACGCCGCGGAATGTCTCGCGACGTTCGATCCCGTGGAGATCGCCGGAGAACATGCCATGGGACGTGAAAAGAAACCTCATCAGAAGGTATCATGTCCATGTAGAGCATATTTCGGCTTGACACCCTGGGGGTCGCCAAACTGATCGCCCACCATGGTCACCAATGTCGAGACAGTCTCGGAACCGCCGTCGAGCAGTTCCCGACAAGCCCGCTGGGCGGGTCCGTAGTTGTCAAAGGGGAAGTCGTCAATCCGCTTTTCGATCTCCTTCTTGGAAGGCATGGCAGAATCCTCGCTAAGGAATGTGTCAAAAAAAGAGCCCCTCGCAACCGCATAAGTCTGCTCACCCACCACCGTACAGTTATCCGCGCGAGAATGCAAATGCGACGCTCCCATTCCCCGGCTGGAAGCAGTTATCAAACTGCATGTAATGGTAACCGAAACCGGGAAGGTGTTTTTTAATAAACGCATCGAGCATGGCGTCTAGTGTATCCTGAGTAAAACCAGCGCGATATGCCCACCAGGTGCAGTATCCGGTCAGCGTTCATTAGCGGTTCCCTTGCTATCTATCGTGAACGGCTACGTCCATTCTATCCCGACCAACGGTGGCTGAGGAATGCGTCCTGAATTGGACGCATCCCGGCGATACCAGGCCCGGCCCCGGCACCGGGCTCCTTTCAGCGGCATTATGCTGGCGATGATTAGGGTGTATCCGTACTCTTGGGCAACAAACTTGGAGTAACGCCCTTGGCTGGTTTTGGCCGCCAGGATCGTACCTTCGGTGAGTTCATTGTAAAGATTGAAAGAATGTGCGATATCAGTCACGTATTAACTGCCTTGAGACTGAGCGAACGGAGCCAGTGTGGGGTGGGGGCCTATACACCGTGACCGGGGCATGGCACCACGCGAGGGAAGTGGAAACCGTGCACTGGCTCCGCTCGCGTTTAGCGCTGTCAGAAATCGAAGCTTGTCCCGCGCTCGCTCAGGAAAGTGCCACCCGACGCGGGTCCCGACCCCCTCCTTCTCTTTCTAGCCGTTTCCGCGGCCGGTCGCCATCCCATTCCGGGCTGCGCGATCGGCGGCGGGACGGCTTCTTTTTGCTCTCGGCGGTCTCTTTCGCTATAATCAACCCTGAGTTCTTTG
>JBNJEM010000497.1:0-6077 GCA_051745935.1 Planctomycetota bacterium | reverse complement strand
CAAGTCATGTCGCGGAACAGACCCGAAGAGCACGGGAGAAACGACTTCTCGATTTGATGTTCACCGGACCCCTTGTCTTTCGGCCGGCCGGCACGGAGTGGGCCTGTCCTCGTTTCGGCGGCTACCAGAGTTGACCAGTATTCCGCGTAACTTCATCATTCGAGATTCCTTGCTCGATATTCGATATTCCTTCCGCCCCAGCGTTTCCCGGGCGCCACGGGGCGGGGCCGTCCGGCTTTGGCTGGAGAAACTTCGCGCCGACGTCGTCGGCCAGGTTGTACAGGTGAACCCGACCGTCCTCGAACCGCTCGACCAGCCTCCCTTGTTGATGTCGAAGCCACGGTTCTCCGGCCAGTATTGTTCGGTGGGTCCCAGGTGCCACGCGCCGGCAAAGAACGTGGCATACCGCTGTTCCCGTAGCGCCCGGGCCAGCGTCACTTCCTCGAGCGGCATCCGATTGTTGAGCGGCGCTGGGTGGAACCGGCCCTCGCGTTTGCCAGTAAACCAACCCGTTGCGTCCACCCTGGACCGGTACTTAGCCGTCATTATGCTGTACCGAGTGGGACTACACACGGGGTTGGCCACGTAGCCGTCGGTGAATTTCATTCCATCTGCCGCATCGACGATCTTCTGGGACTTCTTACCACCGGTAGCGCCCTCGCGCCTCCGCATTTGACAACCCGCGGTTGCTCTGCCAATACTACTATACTCAGGATCTACTCTGGTTTCGGCACAACGTGAATCGCAACAGTGTTTGTTAAAGAAAAGGCGACATACTGATGTTTGACCGGATTACCTTCAAGCTCCGCCGTGCCTTGCAGGCGGCGGTTGTATCATGCGTGGGACCGATCTGGGTTGCCGCGGGCAGTGTGCTTCTTCTGCCGTGCGCGGCATCAGCCGTCGCTGAACCCTTGGAGTACTATCTTCCCGAGGGCGTCGAGTATGACGAAGCCATCCCAACGCCGAGCGACATCATCGGCCACGACGTCGGCGAGTGGCACGTCACGCATGACCGGCTGGTCCACTACATGCGAACACTGGCGGAATGTTCCGAACGTATTACTCTGACCGAGACAGGCCGCACGTACGAGGGACGCCCGCTGTTGTTGCTGACCATCAGCTCAGCCAGCAACCTTCGACGCATCGACGATATTCGAAAGCGGCATCTTGCACTGAGCGATCCGCGCCGCCCGCTGAAGGTAAAAAAGGACATGCCCCTTGTCACCTGGTTGGGCTACAGCGTGCACGGCAACGAGCCGTCCGGGGGAAATGCGTCGATGGTCATGGCATACCACCTGGCCGCGGCCACCGACGAGTGGATGCGCAGGTTGTTGGACGAATCGGTGATACTGCTGGACCCGGTCCTCAATCCGGACGGTTTCAATCGCTTTGCCAACTGGGTGAATGCCCATCGTGGACGCGTGCTGGCGGCCGACCGGCAGAGCCGTGAACATAACGAGGCCTGGCCGAATAGCCGCACGAACCATTACTGGTTCGACCTCAACCGGGACTGGCTGCTGCTGGTGCATCCCGAATCGCGGGCACGCGTTGGCGAGTTTCAGCGTTGGCGTCCGAATGTACAGACCGACCACCACGAAATGTCAGCCGATAGGACCTATTTCTTCCAGCCCGGCGTGTCCAGCCGGAGGCATCCGATGATCCCGCGCCGCAATCAGAAGCTGACCCTCCAGCTGGGCCGGTATCACGCGGAGGCCCTTGACGAAGTCGGCCAGGCGTATTTCACGCGAGAGCGTTTCGATGACTTCAATCTCGGCAAAGGCTCGACGTATCCCGACGTGCATGGGGCCGTCGGCATCCTGTTCGAGCAGGCCAGCAGCCGCGGGCATCTACACGAGTCGAAGCATGGCGAATTGGCCTTTCCGGTCACAATTCGTAACCAGGTGCTTACCTCATTCTCCACCTTGCGCGCGGCGCTGGACATGCGTAGCGATTTGTTGCAGTACCAGCGTGAATTCTACGAAACCGCGTACCAGGAGGGCGGTGAAGACCCTGTGCGCGGTTGGATCGTCGGCGATGACGGCGACCCCGCGCGGGCACGCGACTTCATCGGCGCGCTGTTGCAGCACGGCATTGAGGTACATCTGCTAAGACGCAACATCAAAGTCGGAGGGCATGCCTATCGCAAGGGCAGTGCCTGGGTCGTGCCCACGGAGCAACCCCAGTACCGGCTCGCCCGCGGGATTTTCGAGACGCGCACCGAGTTTGAAGACACCACCTTCTATGACGTGTCGGCCTGGACGCTACCGCTCGCCTACGGATTGCCACACGCCGAACTGCATGGACACTTTTCCCAACGCGTCCTTGGCGATCGCCTGGAATCGCTGCCCAATGCGCCGGAACCGGTTGCACCGAATGGGGAGCCCGCGCTGGCGTATCTGTTTGATTGGGGCACCTATTACGCGCCGCGGGCACTGCACCGACTGCTTCAGGCCGAAGTGGTCGTGCGTGCCGCGAGCGAGCCGTTCACTCTGAAAACACACGACGGTCGCCAACAGTTTGGCCGTGGCGCCGTCGTAGTGCCGATGGGCATCCAGCAGCTTGAAACCGACCGCGTCATCGAATTGCTGGATGAAGCGGCCCGTGAGGACGGTGTGCGTGTGCGTGCCGCCGTGACCGGCCTGGCCGAAGCGGGGGTGGACATCGGCAGCCCCAGCCTGAAGGCTATTGAGCAGCCGCGGGTCGCGCTGGTGGTTGGATCGGGCGTTCATGCGTACGAAGCGGGCGAAGTCTGGCACCTCCTTGACCAGCGGTTTCATATGCCGGTCACACTGCTCGACGTCCGTGGGTTTTCGGGCCATGACCTATCACGCTATACCCACGTTGTTTTGGTCGACGGCAGCTACGGCAAGGATATGGCAGGGAAGATACGCAATTGGGTGCGAAGTGGTGGAGTTCTGCTTGTCGGGAAGCGCGCTGCAAGCTGGGCGGCAGAGCACGAGATCGTCAAGGCGGAGTTCAAAACCGGGATCGACATAACAGAGGGTGACAAGCGGCGCGACTACGCCGATTACCGGACCGATCGGGAACTACAACAGCTAAGCGGTGCCATTCTCATGGCCGACCTGGATACCACTCACCCCCTCGGCTGGGGCGTGAATCGCCGCGAACTGCCGGTGTTCTGCAACGGCACGCGGGTCATGCAACCCGCCGAGAATCGCTATCAGACCGTAGCCCAGTTGGTCAAACACCCGTTGCGTTCCGGCTACGCCTCGCCTGAAAACCTGAAACGGCTGTCCGAAAGCGCCTCGGTGATCGTCCAACGAAATGGAAAGGGAACCGTGGTGCTGATGGCCCACAACCTGAACTTCCGCGGGTACTGGTTCGGAACCAACCGAGTGTTCATGAATGCGATCATGTTCGGCGGGATTGTGGAGCGTACTGGAGAATAGTTGCAATACCTGGCGTACTTCGACGTTGCAGCCCTGACCGAGTTTTGGAGGCATATCATGTTGCCAAAGACAATTGGACCGTTGCTCGTGCTTTGCATCGTTCTGACCGGCATTCGGTCGTACATTGCGGCTTGCACGACCATTATGGCGGGCAGGCAAGCGACGGCGGACGGTTCCGTGTTGATGAGCAGTTCGTGTGACGGCAACCAGATGGGGCACATGTGCCTGATGCCTGCCCAAGAGTATGCGTCCGACGAGCGCGTGGCCATGTTGCGCGACGACAAGGAAGTGGGGGAACATCTGCCACCGTTGGAAAAGACCTATCGTTGTGTCATCTTGGGCGACGGTGCTTTGGGAGGAATGAATGAACACGGTGTGAGCATCGGCATCGAGTACATTCCGATGCGTGACGGGCTCGCCTCGACCAACGGTCTGGTCAGCCCATACAGCAGCCACTGGACCACCTCGCTGATCGCCAACGGCCTGATGCGAGCCAAGACGGCCCGCGAGGCCGTGCGGCTGATCGGGGCGATGGTCGAGGAGCACGGCTTCCTGTACACGTGGGCGCCGCTTGCCGGGGTGGCGTTGCCCATCGCCGACCGGAACGAAATTTGGCTGCTGGAGATCTTCGGCCCGGAAGAGAACTGGAGCGCTCAGTCCGAAACGCCCGGCGGTGTGTGGTGCGCGCAGCGAATACCGGACGATGCGGTGGGGGTGAGTGCGAACCGCAGCCGGATTGGTCGAGTGGACCTGGACGATTGCGAGCACTTCATGGCCTCGCCAAATGTCTTCAGCTTGGCGAAGCGGCTGGGTTTCTGGGAGGAGGGAAAGCCATTTGTTTGGAGCGACGTGTACGGCGGATCAGGCGCACGCGGCAATGTGCTGCGCGAGTGGCGAGCCTTATCGCTGGTCGCGCCGTCGGAGAACCTGACGACAAGCGGCGATCCAGATACGGACCGCTACCCCTTTTCCGTCAACCCGGACCGGCCGGTGACGGTCGAGACACTGATCGAGCTGATGCGGGATGGCTATGAAGGAACGGACTTCGACATTACCGCCCGCTCCGCGTTCCGCGTGGAGGGAACGAAGAGTCCGCTGGCGCGAACGTCGGGGCCGCGGGAACTTTTTGATCTGTTGGACATCGAGCCTGAGCGAACCATTAACACTCCGGCCAGCACCTATGTGTTTGTGGCCCAAGCCCGCGCAAGTGTGCCCGCCCCGATCGGTAATCAACTCTGGTTCGCCTACGGGCCGGCGCACACCAGTTGTTTCGTCCCCATTTATCCCGCTGTCCGCGAACTACCGGCGTCGTGGGTGAATCCTCCGAATTTCGCCGAGATCGACCGCGGCCAAGTCCAGTGGAATTACCGCCTGGTCAGCAATCTGGCCAACCAACGGCGGTATCAGGATATCATCAAGGATGTGCGGCAAGTGATCCAGCCCGCCGAGGCGGCGTTTCTCGACGCCCAAAGTGAGCTCGACAGCGCTGCGCTCCAGGTCTTGGAGCGCGAGGGCCGCGCCGGGCTGGAACGTTTCTTGACCGACTATGTCCACGGTTGTCTAACCGAGGTGGAAACGGCGTACCGCGACCTGGTCGACTACTTGATGTTCCAGTACCTGTACGACCGCGCCGACATCGCCCCCGCCCAATTGCCGACGATCGAACGCCCGGTCATTCCCGGCCGAGGGCCGGGTGCCGCCCGCTGAAACGAGCTTCGCCGGAATTACATGTCCCTGTCACTGAGGCGTAGACAGTTCTCTTAATCCGTCTTATGAGAATCGCACGCCGACTACTTGGACTTCGGTCGCAGCCGGAGCAGCGCAACCGAACGGAAAAGGGGAGTGGTACATTTTTTAACGGAAAAGGGGAGTGGTACATTTTTGCCCGGGGATTGCGCAAACTAGGCAAGAAGACCTTGTGCTCAAGTGTGGCTGCAACAGTGTGACGCACAAGTGTTGGCCTGTATCCAAGCGGGACAGGGGAGTGCAACGTTGTTACTGACAAACTTGAGCGGCTAGCAATAGCCGCATCCTGTGGAGAAGACGACTGCCAGAAGTGATGCCTTGAGGAGCCTTTCACGCAGAGGCGGTGCTCGCGCAATCCGAATTTCCCATCGTTCCGGTCTTGCCACGAAAAACGTACGCCTCTCCTTAATCGTCTCGCAGTGGGGGCAGCGGGAGCAGACACTCTGGTTTTCGGTGTGAATTTGCGGGCTTTGTGAAGGATTCTGGCACGGGGAAGGCAAGCGCAGTGGGAGCAGACGCAGCGCAGTGGGAGCAGACACTCTGGTTTTCGGTGTGAATTTGCGGGCTTTGTGAAGGATTCTGGCACGGGGAAGGCAAGCGAAAAGGCCAGTGCACGGAAGAACCGTGGCAACCGTGAGGGCATCGAGTCACCAGAGCCCGGGGAAGCACGCGGGAAGTAAGCAACTGAACCGATACGAGGCCCGAACAGCGCGCGCTGCGACAACAGGCTGGCGTCGCCGTCACGAAATGACGAGGTTGCGTCAGCGTCGTTGCGAGAGCAACGCGTTCAGCCAGCCACGGACCGGCTTGTACAACCGCGGGAATGACCGGCCGGAACGCGAGCCGGGAGAGGTTGGCTACTTGAACACCCGGCGGCTGGCCGACGCGCCCTTCAGGTGGGACGCCTCCATCCGCTCCGCC
>JBNJEM010000496.1:0-6097 GCA_051745935.1 Planctomycetota bacterium | reverse complement strand
CAGCTGGGATGCTCCATCGAGTTGTCCCGACTTTCCTTTGTTTTCCAGCTCCAATGCCGTTGCCACGGCGTCTTGGTAGGCATAACGGGCCAGCGTGCCTTTGAGTCGATGGGCGGCCAGTTGGACGGAGCGCGCGTCGTCGGCCTCGATGGCTTCTTCCAGCTGAGTTAGAAGGCCGGGGGTGTCCTGGAGGAAGAATTTCATTTGTCCCAGCAGTAGATCGTTGTCGTTGTCAAGGCTTTGCAGCGCATGGTCGAGATCAAACCCTGGCTGTTCTCGAGGGGACGATTCGGACGGCGTTTCGGCTGGTTCACCTTGTGGCTTGAGGCTGGCCACGCTTTCGATGAGTTCCACCAGCCGTTGCGGGCGAAGCGGCTTGGCCAGATAGGCATCCATGCCCGCCGACAAACACTTTTCGCGATCGCCGGCCATGGCGTGCGCGGTCAGGGCGACAATGGGCACGTGCTTTTTCGTTGTTTCTTCTTCCTTGCGAATGGCGGCGGTAACCTGGAAACCGTCCATGACGGGCATTTGCACGTCGATGAGCAGCACGTCGAATACGGCGCGCCGCCACGCGTCAATCGCTTGTTGCCCGTCAGCGGCCTCTGTACAGAAGTGGCCTCGGCTGCTCAAAACCGTCGTGACCAACTGGCGATTGGCCACGTGGTCGTCGGCGATCAAGATGTGCAGTGGGCGCACTCGCGGGGCCGATTTCCAATCGGCACCGGGCCGATCACTGGTCGCGGACGCTGGGGTCTCACGTGTTTTGGGAGTGGTGGGAGGCAATGTCAAAGGGGCCCCCTTCTTCACTTGCACGGTGAAATGGAAGATACTGCCGCGGCCGAGCGTACTGTCCACCCAGATGCGACCTCGCATCATTCGCACGAGTTCCGCGGATATCGTTAGCCCGAGGCCGGACCCACCGTACTGCCGTGTCGTTGTTGTGTCGCTCTGGCGAAACGCCTGAAACACCTCGTCCCGCTTTTCCTTCGGTATCCCGATTCCCGTATCCCTGACGGCCAGATGCAGTGTCATGTCGTCACCGTCGTGCCATTGCTCTTCAACCGTTACCGTGACCTCCCCCTCGGCGGTGAATTTAATCGCGTTTCCAATCAGATTCATCAAGACTTGGCGCAGCTTCGTGGGATCGCCACGAACGGTGCGGGGCAAATCGTCCGCCAAATGGGCTGTCAGCGTGAGACCTTTCTCCCTGGCTTTAGCCATGAAAGTCCGAATGGTACTTTGCACGAGTTCCCTCAGGTCGAAATCGATTTCCTCCGTGTCCATTCTCCCGGCCTCGATCTTTGACAGGTCGAGCACATCATTCAGGAGGCTCAGCAGCGATTCGCTCGAACTGCGTATCGTCCGCAAATACTCCTCCTGTTGATCGGTCAAGTCGGTGGCCAGAGCGAGTTCGGTCATGCCGATGATCGCGTTCATGGGCGTTCGAATTTCATGGCTCATGTTGGCCAGAAACTCACTTTTGAGGCGGTTGCCTTTCTCGGCTGTTTCCTTGGCGGCACGGAGTGATTCTTCCGTTTCCCGCCGCCGGGTGATGTCCGTTTCAATCACGATCCACTGGGCCAATTCGCCATCGGTATTGCGCACTGGAATCAGGTCGCTCTCAACCCAGAAGGTATGACCATCCTTGCGATACTGCAAAATGTCCTGGGTCAACTCTTCACCGTTTTCCAGCGCCCGGCGGTACGCACTGACGGCAGCCGCGTCGGAATCGGGGCCATACACCAGGTCGCATAGGGGTTCGCCGATCGCTTCCGCCGGTTGATAGCCAGTCATTTGCACGAAGGCGGCGTTAACGCTAACAATCGTCCCGTCCGGATCCAGGATGGAAATCGCATTCTTGGTCTTGCTGATAACCAGTGCCAGCATTGCCAAATGGTCGGATTCCGACAGTCTTTGCCCCAACTCCGAACGCAGCTGTTGCTGGCACCGCGCGTGGCCCAGATCCTTTTCCAGCGACCGGGCGCGACGCAACGCATAAGTCAACGCGTCCAGAGCGGTGCGTGACTGCAGCATCCGGGCCCAGTCGGCGAATTCCGACTCCGACGGCAGCACGAACGCTGGTGGCAAGGCCTGGGCGATGCGCACCACCGAACCGGGGACGGGCCACCCCGATGATTCGAAGTGGTCAACCAACTCTCCTACCCGTTGGATAACCGATGCTTCCCACGAATCCCGACGCGAAGCACGCGAACCAGGCCGGCTCTCCGCGTCCGATCGGCTGGTATCGGCTGGCAGGTCGCACACGGACACTTCAATGGCGCGTTGCCCACCATGCTGGGCGAGTGCAAAGCGAACTTTTCCCTTTCCGCCATGTGCCGCAATGGTTCGGCACACCACGCTCACGGCCTCCGCCAGCTCGTTGCGTCGCTCGGCCGACAATTGAGTCAAGGCAGCCAGGACTTTGGCCCGTTGAACCAGTTCGGCGACGTCCGATGATTCACGCAATATGAATTCCGCAATCGTAGTTTTCACGGTTCAGATTCTTTCCAACTCAAAGGACATAACCCATCGTATGGTTTTTGCGGCCAGTCACAAAGCCGCGTTTCGTTCTCCGTAACCGTTCACGCCCAAGGAGGAACGGAACCGCTGATAAACGCTGATAAACGTTGATACTCAAACGTTCAGAAAACACGGTGTATTGTATTCCATTGTGTCGAAACGATTCAGTTGGCGAATTATACCGGTCGCGGATGACTTTCTCCGCCGCGAGTCCGACCAACGGGAGGACGGCTTGCGCCGGGCAGCGTTCCACCCGGAAGAATCCAACCGCCTGAAATATATCTCATGCACCTTAAATGCCGCTACTCTCGGCCTGTTCCGTTCCCGGCCCGCTGCCGGGATATGAACTCAACGTTTAATGTGCATCTCTTTTGTGTCCATTTATCGCCTGGCATGCGGGCGTTTCCCTGAGGTAACCTTGAAAAACGGCGGTGATGTTCCGACAATCACGGGGTTGGGGTGGGCCGATGAAAACTTCGGGATTTGGGGGGGCTAGGGGCATTACGGTTTCCAGCATTCGGCGCGTCCCTTGAGGTTCGCCTTTGAGCGCCCCCGCGCGTCCCCTTTGGCTGTTTTAGTCCTTGTTTCGACACTGGCAAGGTGTAAGACGCAACAAAACAGGGGGCAAGGACTTGGCGTGTTTCATCACTCCAGAGGTGGGCTGTGGTACGCGGCACGAATAAAGGCCTCGTTTTTACTCAAAGTGTAAGCGTTTCGCGCCCTTCGAACGGCCCAGACGCTGGAAAAGCCCTGGTTTCAGGTCGTGTCCAGGTGGATCGAATTTGAACCCGTGACGGGTGCAGTCATGGCCGAAAAGGCGCCGAAAGCCGGGCTTTACCAGCTAGTCGAGACGCGACGCTTACAGTTTGAGTTTTTAGTTGGCACTCCCCTTTAAGGTGGTAACCGTATGTCACGAATTCTCGTGGTTGACGATGATCCGGCTGATCGGCAGCTGATTGCTCAAATCCTGGAGAAGCAGGATATCGAGGTCATTGAGGCGGACACGGTGGCGGCGGCGTTGAGCCATGCGCGGCAAGAACGCCTGGATGCGGCCGTCCTCGATGTCCTGCTTCCGGATGGAGACGGGATCGATCTATTTCGGCGGATTCGGCGAATCGATGCCACTTTGCCCGCTGTCTTTGTCACCGCTTCCGGCTCGAGCAATACGGCCATCGAGGCCATGCAACTCGGCGCGCTCGACTACTTGGTGAAGCCGCTACAGGTTTCCGAGGTCCGGCGGGTTGTCGAACGCGCTTTGGAAGTTCGCCGCATGGTGCACGATCCGGTGGCCATTGGTTCGGATTCGGGGGCCACCGACGATGAACAAGGCGACGTGATCATTGGTCGCTCGCCGGCCATGCAAGAGGTCTACAAGGCAATTGGGCTCGTCGCTTCTCGAAACGTCACCGTGTTGATTCGGGGCGAGAGTGGGACGGGGAAGGAGTTGGTGGCGCGGGCGTTATATCAATACAGCGAGCGATCGCGGGGCCCGTTTCTGGCGGTGAACTGCGCGGCGATCCCCGAACCTTTGCTGGAAAGTGAGCTCTTCGGCCACGAAAAGGGATCGTTCACGGGCGCGGATCGCCGGCGGATTGGCAAGTTTGAGCAGTGCAATGGCGGCACGTTGTTCCTGGACGAGATCGGCGACATGCCTCCGCTGTTACAGGGAAAACTGCTCCGCGTACTGCAGGAAAAGCAGTTTCAGCGTGTGGGCGGCGACCATCTGATTTCGACCGATGTGCGCGTGCTGGCTGCCACCAATCGGGATTTGGGCGCCATGGTTGCCGCGCATGAATTCCGCGAAGATCTCTTTTATCGGCTGAATGGTTATACGATTGTGCTGCCGCCAGTGCGGGAACGCGGGGAGGATCTGGAACTATTGGTCGACCATTTTCGACGCCAGGCCAATCGTGATTTGGATAAGAGCGTGGTGGGAGTGTCTCCGGAGGCCATGCGGCTGCTCCACGATTACTCGTGGCCGGGTAATGTACGGGAGGTTCAGAACGTGATTCGGCAAGCGGTGTTGCAAACGACCGGCCCCGTGCTCCTCCCCGATTTCCTCCCCGACACCGTGCGGCGCGAGGGAAAGAGTGAAACGCGCGATTCAGAAGACAAAAGCGCGATAGGGGGGCTCTCGCGGTTGATTGACGAACGTTTGCGGGCCGGCTCCCAACAGTTGTATGACGAAATCGTTGGCCGCGTGGAAGCAGAGTTGGTTCAGCATGCGTTGCGTCACACCGGAGGTGACAAGCTGGAGGCGCTCAAATTGCTTGGCGTGAATCCCGCCGACTTTCGTTCAACGGCGGCCGTCGAGTTGCTCAATCTGGACATGGGCGGAACGGGGCCCGCGATGGATTCTCTGATCCAGCCCGGGATGACCATGGAGCAGATCGAGAAGGAAGCGATCCGGCGGGCCTTGGCGCAAACCGAGGGACGACGTACCGAAACCGCTCAAATGCTCGGACTGAGCGTGCGCACGCTGCAGCGAAAGATCAAGCAGTACGATCTCGATTTCTAACGGCACTGTTTACAGCCGCTGATGTCGAGCTGGCGCCACTGGCGTTGTTGGTGTCGCCGCCTGGCGCCCCGCCGGCCGTGCCGCCACGGGGTTGAGCTTGGCGCTCTAGAAGTTGGCGCAACGCTTGTCCCGCCCGTTTTAGGCCTTGAAGTGCCGACTTGATGGCCTGAACCTCCTGGCCCCGGGCCGCGGCTCGCACCTGGTCGATTGACCGATGCAACGGCTCCCGATCCGACTCGGGGAGTTGAGCGGCATGTTCGTCCATGAGTTTTTCGAGCTGGAAGCATTCATGATCGGCCTGGTTTCGGAGATCGGCCAATTCACGTCTTCGCTTGTCTTTGTGGGCGTACTGTTCCGCTTCCTGGTGCATGCGGCGAATATCAGTATCACTCAGGCCGGCGGAGTCTTCGATTCGCACCGAGGCTTCTTTTCCCGTTGCCTTTTCCTTGGCACGCACGTTCAAGATTCCGTTGTGATCGATATCGAACGTCACTTCGATTTGAGGCACGCCGCGAGGGGCGGGTGGAAGTCCCTCCAAATTGAACGCGCCGAGCAGGCGGTTATCGGCCGCCATGGGGCGCTCTCCCTGAAAGACTCGCACCGTGACCCCCGTTTGGCCATTCTCCGCCGTACTAAAAACTTCATGCTTCTCGACCGGAACCGTGGTGTTGCGTTCCACCAATTTCGTGAGAACGCCGCCCAGCGTCTCGATTCCGAGCGACAGGGGAGTCACGTCCAACAGCAGCACGTCGTCCCGTTCCCCCGCCAGAACACTTCCTTGAATGGCGGCTCCAATGGCCACCACTTCGTCCGGGTTGACTCTCTGATGCGGCTCTTTTCCAAAATACTCCCGCACTAACTCAAGTACCCGCGGCACGCGGGTCGAACCGCCAACGAGAACCACCTCGTCAATCTCCGAAGGACTCAGATTCGCGTCCGAGAGTGCCTGCGAGATCGGCTGCCTAATGCGGTCGAGAAAAGGCGCAATCAGCTCGTCGAATCGCGAGCGTGAAATTGTCATTCGCAGGTGTCGAGGTCCGCTGGCGTCCGCGGTGA
>JBNJEM010000495.1:0-6101 GCA_051745935.1 Planctomycetota bacterium | reverse complement strand
GCAAAAACAGTTGTTCGTCTTCAAAATGAGCGGTTGGCAGCCCGTCCGTAATCAAGATGATTTGCCGATTCGGCGTATCTTGGGCCGCCAGAAACCGGCGAGCCAACAACAAACCGTGCTGAATATTGGTAAAGTGGGGCGGAACATCGAATTCGGTGAGATTCGGATCGCTCATGTCGGCCCGAAGCCGGACTATCGGGTCGGTAATCGTCACCGGCTTGGGAAGGAGAGCGATCAGTTCGCTCACATGCCGCGGTTTGGCGAAGGAGGCCATTTCCAGAAACTGCAGATAGTCGCCGGGATACTCGCGGCGCAAGAGGCCATCGAGCGCCAATCCCATGCGTTTTACATCAATGTAGAGCCCATCATAGCGCATGGAACCGCTCATATCCAACAGCACGGCCGTGGCGCATTTGGGGACGTTGCGAGTCTCATGGATTTCAATGTCTCCCTGACTCATCTCCACCGGCAGGCCAACACCGCCTCGGGTCATGGCATTGATCATGGAGCCCACGACATCAAGATTCGCGAGGGAATCTCCAAACTGATAAGGATGAGTCCGCTCTAGCTCCACGCTCCCCTCGCCGACTACCGGCCCCTGGTGGCGCCCCGTGCGGGCCGCCTCCAAGGTGCTGAAGATACGTTCGAGTAGCCGCCCTTGGAATAGACGATAGGCCTTGGGGGTCAGCTCGTAACCGTGCCCGGTATTCTCCAACCCCTGCCGCTCGGCCGTGTCCCGGATGTACTCCTCAATCCGCCGGCCCAGTTCCCGCAACTGTTCCAGATCCCCCGCTTCCGCGAATTCGGCCAACTCATCCATGTCAATGATGCCCAGCTGCGATGTTTTGGACGCTTCTTTCAGCTGTTTCATCAGCCGATCGATCGCTTCCAGCTCCTCTTTCACTTCCAGGGCCCGCGGTATGGTCAGCGGGGTGCGGCCGGTAAAGGCATACTTGGCAGCCAGTTCGTCAATCTGGTACTTATCTCCGAGGGCCGCGACCAATTGGATCAACTGGCGAGCGAATTTGCTCCGCTCATCGGGCAGCCGGTACCAAAGCCGCTCGAAATCATAGATCTGCTCCTCCCGCAAAGCTCGCTGGTATCTCCTGCTCAGTGGCCGGGGCGGCTCCGCCGCGGCGCCCATATCGCGGTACCGCTCCGCCGCTTTCCCCTGCACCGAGTCGACCTCATACGTTTGCAGAATCTTCGCCTTGCGTTGGCGCAGCATTTCCAGCAGCGACTCCAGACTGGGGCCCAGTCCCGCAATCTGACTCGGATCGATCTTCACCGCCCGTGCCATCTCTTCGGCGCTGAGCGGACGTTCGCCTCCCTGCAACAACATCTGCTCCATCGCCCCCGATACCAAATCGGGCGGGTCCGCGGTGGGGCTGGGAAAGTGCTTGGGGTCGTACCGCTGGTATGTGTGTATGACGCCACCAGTATGGCTTGCGCTTTTACGAGTCATGGAATCGCTTTCCTATCTGGACGGTCATATTGCTGCCGAGCAAGAACGAGACGCGCTGCACTTGAACATCTCCACCCTGTATACCGGTCGCGGATGACGTTTTCCGCCGCGAGTCCGACCAACGGGAGGACGGCTTGCGTCGGGCAGCGTGCCATCCGGAACAATCCAACCGCCTGAAATAATGTGCACGGCGAACGGCTGTCCCCAAACTCGCAACGCTTTACAGCGGCGTAACCAAACTTAGGCCCGATGCCCAAACCTGGTACCTGCATGGCACTCTAAAGCCCAACACGATCCGGCCCGCCGCAAACCACCCAGGATACGCTTCTGTTTAGAGCTCATAGATGATACGCCCACTGTGCTGGGAACGGGAAATCTGGTCGGCGCTATAGAGCCCCGCCAGTATGAACTCGACGCACGAGGCTCGCACCGCCGGATCATCCGAAGCATTGAGCTCAAAAGCCTTATCCCAGGCCGGGGGAACTCGCTGCAATCGATCCGCGTAAACCTTCGAGGGGAGCATGTCTCCCACCTCGACCTTCACCCCGCGCGCGAAAATCTCAGCGATTTCTTCGAGGCCGTGACGATCAACATATTCACCAAAAACCTGCTGGATCGCCTCGGCGACAACCGCGTCCATGACCTGCCGCTCGGACATCTGATGGCTGGACATCATGTCCAGTTCCAGTTTTCCGAGCGAGGAGGCGTAGACATGGCCCAGATCGCTGATGCGCGGCACCGCGGGCCGTTCGCCCAGCACGGCCGCTCGCCGCCGCGCGCTGGCAACCATCGTCCGATAGTTCGCGATACTGAGTCGAGCACTGACACCGGATTGCTGGTCCACGTACTTCGAGCGACGCGCCACAATACTGATCTGCTCCACAATCTCCCGCATGAAATAGGGGACCACCACGGGCAAATCCCCGTCTAGAGCGATGCCGGCCTCCTGCTCCATAATCTCGATGCCCGCGTCACGGTCTCGGGGATAATGCGTGTGAATGACCGAACCCACGCGGTCCTTCAATTGCGGGATCACCTTGCCACTGCGATTGTACGTGGCTGGATTGGCGGAAAAGAGTATCAAAACATCCAAATCGAACTGGATCGGATAACCGCGAACCTGGACGTCCCGTTCCTCCAAAATATTGAACAAACCGACTTGGACCAATTCGTCCAGCTCCGGGAGTTCGTTCATGGCAAAAACACCCCGATGCATGCGGGGGATCAACCCAAAGTGCAAGGCCTCCTCGGCGGACAAGCTGGTCCCCCGGGCCAGTTTCGCCGGATCAATTTCACCAATGATGTCCGCGAATTTAGTCCCAGGAGACAACCGTTCGGCATAGCGGTGATCACGACGCCACCAACCGATCGGAACCTCGCGTTCCGGCCGTTCCGCCACCATGCGTCGGCCCACCGACGTGATCGGGTGGTAGGGATCCTCATGGACCGGCAATTCCGGATCGGCAATATATGGAATCTCATCATCGAGGAATCGCGAAAGCAGCCGCATCAGCCGACTCTTGCCTTGCCCTTTCTCGCCGAGAAACAGCATATCGTGCCGCGCGATCAGAGCAATACTCAGTTCCGGAATGACCGTGTCCTGATATCCAATGATGCCCGGAAACAGTTCCTCCCCCTGACTCAACGCCCGCAAGAAGTTATCGTGGATCTCTTGCTTCACCGTTTTGGACACCCAACCGCTTTCACGAAGATCATGCAATGTATCCGGGCGAGTGTTCGTTGTTGACATGGTCTCGAGTACTCTTCCTCTCCCTGTTGATTGCCCGCGACGCGCGAGGCAGGCTACATCCCCGAGCCCCGCCCGGGACCCCGCGGCGCGTGTGAGTCCACGAGCCGTAGCGGGCCAATGCGTGCCCTAGCCCATAAGCCACCGTTTGTCTTGAGCCACCACCGCCGGGCTCATCCCGGCGGTGGTGGAGTCACGCGGAAAAACGAGGAGCGAACGGCCCGCGACGGGTTCAACGATGAATCGCTACTCGGCACTCTTGAGAAAGACGTATCGTCGAGCCCCTTCCCGCATGAGCTGCAAACGAACTCCGTCCTCAAGATCGCTGTCTCGCGTCGCCTCCCGGAACTCGGCGGCACTGCGAATGGGAGTACCGTTGGCACCCACAATCACATCCTTGGGCCGAATGCCCACTCGCTGCGCCAAGCTCCCCGGCTGCACTTCCATGACCACCACGCCCTCTTGGTCGCCCTCGTAACCCAACTGTTGCGCCAAATCGGGGGTCAGGGTCCTGACCGCCATGCCCAAGTTGACGGCCGATTCGGTGCCTTGCCCTCTTTTGAGCGCCAGCTCGGCCGCATCGAGTTCACCCACGGTCACCTCAAACTGCTTCTTTTCCCCGTTCCGGACAACCTCCAACTTAACGGTGGTCCCGGGCGCGATACCGGCCATGGAATTCCGAAAGTCGTTGGCGGTGGTCACCTCTTTCCCATTGAGCGTGGCCACGATGTCACCGCTTTTCAGGCCCGCTTTTTCCGCCGGTCCGCCCTCGATGATGTCGCCAATGAGCACGCCATCGGTCGAGTCGTAAGAAAACGACCTTGCCAGGTCTTCATCCAGATCTTGAATCATGGCGCCCAGATAGCCGCGAGTAACATGCCCTTCTTTCACGATGCTATCGAGCACGCCTCGCGCCATATGGCTGGGAATCGCAAAGCCAATCCCCTGGTATCCGCCGTTGCGCGAGGCAATGGCGGTGGCGATGCCGACCACTTCGCCCTGCAGGTTCACCAACGGACCACCACTATTGCCAGGGTTGATGGCCGCGTCCGTTTGGATGAAGTCTTCGTAGTCCGCGATCCCCATGTTGGCCCGGCCCGTCGCGCTGATGATGCCCGCGGTCACCGTTTGAGACAAACCAAACGGGCTTCCCATGGCCAACACCCACTCGCCCACGTCCATCGATTTCGAATCCCCGAGCTTGGCGGCCACCAAACCGTCAGCGTCGACCTTGAGCACGGCGATGTCAGTTGGCTTATCGGTGCCGACAATCTCCGCTCGAAACTCCCGGTTATCCGACAGCCTCACATTGACTTCGTCGGCACCGGCCACCACGTGGTTGTTGGTCAGAATGTATCCCTCGTCGCTGACGATCACGCCCGTGCCCATGCCCTCTTGTTGAAAACCGCGTGGGGGCGATGGGGCTTCAAACGGAAACTCCTCAAAAAAATCATCTCCGAAAAACCGCCGAAACTCCTCCGGCAGCTCCGAGCCACGGCCGCGTCCGCCCCGCTGCTGGAGCTGGACCCGCCGCACCGAACTGATGCTCACCACCGACGGGCGCAGCGCCTTGGCCACGTGCTGGAAGGCCTGCGACAAGTCGTTCGCCACCGCCAACTGCTCTTGCGAGGCCTCCGCGATCCCTCGCTGCATGGCGTAACTCGCCTTGGCCATCAGATACGGCCAGGACCGGGCAATCGTGAACGCGCCCAGCCCAACCACCAGGACCAATAGCACCGTGGAAGACGTTCGTTTGTTCCGTGTCATCAAATGCTCCTCTATGCAAACCATGTTTCGTTGATCCCCCCGCTTGGACGAATCCTTCTCCAGAATGATTCATCACCCGATGGCGGCGGACACGCGCCGCCGTTCCCATACCGTACGGACGCCCCCCACCACCGGTTCTCTCGCGGCCCATTCAGCCGTTCGTTCTGGCAGAATTTCCATGGCCCGCCAAGGGTCGCAACTCGTGCGCCAATTCCCATGAAAACGGCAAAGGACCGGGGGCCCGGTCGGGAGCGGGGTCGCGTTCCCTCTGTCCGTGTTGGCTGCTGTTCACCCCGAGAAGAAACCGGGCCCCCGGATGATCTCTTTCTTGCACGCAAGAATATTGAGTCGCGACCATTTTGCAGCCCGTAACAAAACGTGGTTCCCGGTCCCAAAACTCCCTAGACAGTTACGGATGAAATCCGGCGCAAAATGGCACGCCCTCGCCATCGTCTTTCCAGTCCATAGCCACCACACCATTGTTGGAAAACCGAAAGTAGGGCTGGTCTTTGATCACCTGCATCCGCTCCGGTTCATCGGCATCTCCCGCCGCCCCAATCGGATCAGGTGTCCTTTGCATGCCCCGGCGATAGCTAGCCGCGACAACAGACACGTACCAAGGCCCCCCGAGTCAGGAGGCCGTACCCCGCGTGTAGTCTGCCATCCGCTCCGACCCGCCAAAAGACGGACGGGGAGCAGAGGGGGTTCAGCGCGTCTCCCTTCCATCTCGGCTCGAATGCCTCCGTACAATACGCCTCGGTTGTGACGGAAGGACAACCCGGCACGGTTGGCGGACCCGCCATCCCAAGGGGGCGCAACAGCGCCGATCGCCAACCCGTACCCTATGTGCCAAACCGTGGCTTTGTTGACAGAACAGAAAAAAAATTTATTATGTCAACGTTTACTAAACGATAGATTTACCACAATGTTGTCAACGCAAGGACCAGGAGGACGAGAATGTGATTGGAGACCGAATCAGGCAAGCGAGGCTGGCCGCGGGGCTGACCCAGGACGGGGTCGTGACACGCCTGGAGGATGCCGGTCTCAAAATGACAAAGGCGGCCCTCTCCAAGTACGAGAAGGGCAAGAGCGAACCGAAGCAGTCAGTGTTGGTCTTGCTGG